>CAKTTL010000010.1 GCA_934615235.1 uncultured Clostridia bacterium | reverse complement strand
GGCCTGCTTGAAATCTACAAGCGCCTGCGCCCCGGCGAGCCGCCGACAGTCGATTCCGCGCGTTCGCTGCTGCGTTCGCTCTTTTTCGACCCCAAGCGCTACGACCTCATGCGCGTGGGCCGTTACAAGTTCAATAAAAAGCTCTGCATTTCCGACCGTATCGCGGGCTTCGCTCCGGCGGCGGACGTTGTCGACCCCGAAAGCGGCGAAATCCTCGCCCCCGCGGGCAAGACGATTTACCCCGACGTGGCCAAGCTGATCGAAGACGCCGGCATCAACGACGTCGTGCTTTCCATCGACGGCCATGAGCTGAAGGTCATCGGCAACAACTTCGTGGACGCGTCCGCGTGGCTGCCCTTCGACCCGGCCGAAGTGGGCATCAACGAAAAGGTTCACCTGCCCACGCTGAAGGAAATCATGGAGCAGGTCGATCCCGAGAACCTCAAGCAGGCGCTGAAGGAAAACCTCGCGTTCCTGATTCCGAAGCACATCATCATCGACGATATCGTCGCCTCCGTGTCGTATCTGCTGGGCCTGCACTACGGCGTGGGCTACACGGACGACATCGACCATCTGGGCAACCGCCGCCTGCGTTCGGTGGGCGAGCTGCTGCAGAACCAGATCCGCATCGGCATGTCCCGTCTGGAGCGCGTGGTCAAGGAGCGCATGGCCATTCAGGACGCCAACGACGTGCGCCCGCAGGAACTGATCAACATCCGCCCCGTTTCCGCGGCGATCAAGGAGTTCTTCGGTTCCAGCCAGCTGTCCCAGTTCATGGACCAGCCCAACCCGCTGGCCGAACTGACGCACAAGCGCCGTCTGTCCGCTCTCGGCCCCGGCGGTTTGAACCGCGACCGCGCGTCGTTTGACGTGCGAGACGTGCACTACTCGCATTATTCCCGTATCTGCCCGATTGAAACGCCTGAAGGCCCGAACATCGGTCTGATCGGTTCTCTGGCCACCTACGCCCGCATCAACGAATACGGCTTCATCGAAGCGCCGTACCGCTATGTGGACAAGGAAACCGGCTGCGTGACGAACGAAATCCGCTACTTCACGGCGGACGAGGAAGATAAATACGTCATCGCGCAGGCGAACGAACCGCTGGACGCCGAGGGACATTTCGTCAACGATTACGTCAAGGTTCGTATCCGCGATGAGATTACCGAAGTGCCGCGCGAGCGCGTCGACTACATCGACGTCAGCCCCAAGCAGGTCGTTTCCGTCGCCACGGCGATGATCCCCTTCCTGGAAAACGACGACGCCAACCGCGCGCTGATGGGCTCGAACATGCAGCGTCAGGCCGTGCCGCTTCTGGTGCCGCAGGCGCCGTATATCGGCACCGGCATGGAATACAAGTGCGCCCACGATTCCGGCGTTTGCGCGCTGGCGCGCGAGGCGGGCGTTGTGGAAAAGGTCGACGCGACGCAGATTCAGATCCGCGAGGAAAGCGGCAAGCTGCGCGTGTACCGCCTGCAGAAGTTCAAGCGTTCCAACCAGGGCACCTGCATCAACCAGCGCGTTCTGGTCGAGGAAGGCCAGCATGTTGAAAAGGGCCAGACGATCGCCGACGGCCCGTCGACCGAAAAGGGCGAGCTCGCCCTTGGCCGCAACATCCTCATGGGCTTCATGACCTGGGAAGGCTACAACTACGAGGACGCCGTCCTGCTGAGCGAAGAGCTTGTGCGTGACGACGTGTACACCTCGATTCATATCGAAGAATACGAATCCGAAGCGCGCGACACGAAGCTGGGGCCGGAGGAAATCACCCGCGATATCCCCAACGTCGGCGACGACGCGCTGAAGGATCTGGACGAGAACGGCATCATCCGCATCGGCGCGGAAGTGCGTGCCGGCGATATCCTGGTCGGTAAGGTCACCCCGAAGGGCGAGACCGAGCTGACGGCGGAAGAGCGCCTGCTGCGCGCGATCTTCGGCGAGAAGGCGCGCGAAGTGCGCGATACCTCCCTGAAGGTGCCGCACGGCGAATACGGCATCGTCGTCGACGTGAAGATTTTTACCCGCGAGCACCGCGACGAGCTGAGCCCGGGCGTGAACGAAATGGTTCGCGTCTATATCGCGCAGAAGAGAAAGATCTCCGTCGGCGATAAAATGGCGGGTCGTCACGGCAACAAGGGTGTCGTTTCCCGCATCATGCGCCAGGAGGATATGCCTTTCCTGCCCGACGGCACGCCGCTGCAGGTCGTTCTGAACCCGCTGGGCGTTCCGAGCCGAATGAACCTTGGTCAGGTTCTGGAAGTGCATCTGGGCATGGCCGCCAAGGCGCTGGGCTGGCACGTCGCCACGCCTGTCTTCGACGGCGCGACCGAGCAGGACATCGTCGAGTGCCTCAAGAAGGCCGGCATGAAGACCAACGGCAAGACCATCCTGCGCGACGGCCGTACCGGCAACGCGTTTGAAAACGAAGTCACCGTCGGCTACATGTACTTCCTCAAACTGAGCCACCTGGTCGACGATAAGATTCACGCCCGTTCCACGGGCCCGTACTCCCTCGTCACGCAGCAGCCTCTGGGCGGCAAGGCCCAGTTCGGCGGCCAGCGTTTCGGCGAAATGGAAGTCTGGGCGCTGGAAGCCTACGGCGCGGCCAACGCGCTGCAGGAAATCCTCACCGTCAAGTCGGACGACGTGGTCGGCCGCGTGAAGACGTACGAGGCTATCGTCAAGGGCAAGAATATCCCCGAGCCGGGCGTGCCCGAGAGCTTCAAGGTTTTGATTAAGGAACTGCAGTCGCTGTCGCTCGATATCAAGGTCCTCAACGAGGATAAGGAAGAAATCATCATCCGCGAAACGGATGACGACGAGGACGAAGGCGTCAACTCCGAGACCGAGGAACTCCTCAGCGGACCGGCCGTTTCCACGCCGGGCGTCGAGGGCGAGGACGAAGAGAGCGCGCTGGAAGACATGGAAGATTTCGACCTGGACGAAGTGCCGGGGCTGGACGATATCAGCCTGGACGACGATTTCGACGATAAGTCCGCGGGCGGCGACTTCGACCTGGGAGACCTCTCCCTGGGCGACGACGACGGCGATAACGAATAATCAAGCGGGAAAGGACGTGCTACGGTGTTTGAACTGACAAACCTTGATTCCATCCAGATCGGCATGGCGTCTCCGGAAAAGATCCTTTCCTGGTCTCACGGCGAGGTTTCCAAGCCGGAAACGATCAACTACCGCACGCTCAAGCCGGAAAAGGACGGCCTGTTCTGCGAGCGCATCTTCGGGCCCACCAAGGACTGGGAGTGCAACTGCGGTAAATATAAGCGCGTGCGCTATAAGGGCGTCGTGTGCGACAAGTGCGGCGTGGAAGTCACCCGCGCGAAGGTTCGCCGCGAACGGATGGGCCACATTCAGCTGGCCGCGCCCGTGAGCCATATCTGGTATTTTAAGGGCATCCCGTCCCGGATGGGCATGCTGCTGGATATCAGCCCCCGTGCGCTGGAAAAGGTGCTCTACTTCGCTTCCTTCATCGTGCTCGATCCCGGCGAGATCAAGGAGCTGAAGAAATACGATCTGATCAGCGACGCGAAGTATCGCGAGCTGGTCGCCAACTATGGCGAAGGCAGCTTCCGCGCCGGCATGGGCGCGGAGGCCGTCAAGGAAATGCTGCAGGCGATCGACCTGGACGATCTGGCCGTCAAGCTCCGCGCGGAGATTGAAGAGCTGATCAAAAAGGAAAAGGGACGCGAGAGCGAGGGCCAGAAGCGCGCCCGCGCCGTCAAGCGCCTGGAAGTCGTCGAAGCGTTCCGCCAGAGCGGCAACAAGCCCGAATGGATGATCCTCGACGTGGTGCCGGTTATTCCGCCGGACCTGCGCCCGATGGTTCAGCTCGACGGCGGCCGCTTCGCCACCAGCGACCTCAACGACCTCTACCGCCGCGTCATCAACCGCAACAACCGCCTCAAGCGGCTGCTCGAGCTGGGCGCGCCGGATATCATTGTCCGCAATGAAAAGCGCATGCTGCAGGAAGCGGTCGACGCGCTGATCGATAACGGCCGCCGCGGCCGCGCCGTGACCGGCCCGGGCAACCGCCCGCTCAAATCCCTGAGCGACCTGCTGCGCGGCAAACAGGGCCGTTTCCGCCAGAACCTGCTGGGCAAGCGCGTGGACTATTCCGGCCGTTCAGTTATCGTCGTCGGCCCGGAACTGAAGCTGTATCAGTGCGGCCTGCCCAAGGAAATGGCCATCGAGCTGTTCAAGCCTTTCGTGATGGAAAAGCTCGTCGCCGGCGGCTACGCCCACAACGTCAAATCCGCCAAGCGCATGGTCGAGCGCGTCAAGCCCGAGGTGTGGGATATCCTCGAAGAGGTGATCCGCGAGCATCCGGTGCTGCTCAACCGCGCGCCTACGCTGCACCGTCTGGGCATTCAGGCCTTTGAGCCCGTGCTGGTTGAGGGCAAAGCCATCAAGCTGCACCCGCTGGCCTGTACCGCCTTTAACGCCGACTTCGACGGCGACCAGATGGCCGTTCACGTTCCGCTTTCGATGGAGGCGCAGGCCGAAGCCCGCTTCCTGATGCTGGCCGCGAACAACATCCTCAAGCCGCAGGACGGCAAACCGGTTATCAGCCCCACCCAGGACATGGTTATGGGCTGCTACTACCTGACCATCGAGGACAGAAACGGCAAGGGCGCCGGACGCGCTTTCTCCGATATGGACGAGGCGATGATGGCGTACCAGACCGGTTCTCTCTCGCTGCAGGCGCCCATCAGGGTGCGCGTACAGCGCGAATGGGAAGGACAGACGTATACCCGCCTGATCGACTGCACGCTGGGCCGTCTCATCTTCAACGCGGCCGTGCCGCAGGATATCGGCTTTAAGCCCCGCAACACGCTGGACGACATGTTCGTGCTGGAAATCGACAAGCGGGCCGCGAAGAAAGACCTCGGCAAGATCGTCGATATGTGCTTCCGCAAGCATGGCGCGCAGAAGACCGCCGAGGTGCTCGACGCGGTCAAGAAGCTGGGCTACAACTACTCCACCGTCGCCGGCGTGACCGTGTCGGTTTACGACATCCTCATCCCGCCGGACAAGAAGGATATGCTGGCCGCCGCCGACGCGCGCGTGACGAAGATCATGAACGCATACCGTCAGGGCCTCCTCTCCGACGACGAGCGCTATCTGCGCGTGACCGACGTCTGGGCCGAGACCACGACCAAGATCCGCGACAAGATCCTCCCCGGCCTGCACAAGATGGAAGAGGACGAGCACCGCTTCAACCCGGTCCTGATGATGACCGAGTCCGCGGCCCGCGGTTCTATCAGCCAGGTTTCCCAGCTGGCCGGCATGCGCGGCCTGATGGCTTCTCCTTCCGGTAAAGTCATCGAACTGCCGATCCGGTCGAACTTCAAAGAGGGCCTGTCGGTTCTGGAGTTCTTCCTCTCGACGCACGGCTCCCGTAAATCGCTGGCAGATACGGCGCTTCGTACCGCTGACTCGGGCTATCTGACCCGCCGTCTGGTCGAAGTTTCTCAGGAGCTGATCATCCGCGAGGACGACTGCTTTGCCTCCCGCCACGAACCCATCCGCGGCATCACCATCACCCGCACCAAGCCGGGCGAGGAAGAAGTCGAGAAGATGGAAGACCGCCTGATGGGCCGCTTCGCGGCAGAGGACATCATCGACCCGGCGACCGGCGAAGTGATCGTGCCCTGCAACGAGATGATCGATTACGATCAGGCTGCCCGCATCGGCGCGGACGAAAATATCCAGTCCGTTACCATCCGCAGCGTGCTCACCTGCCACAACGAGACCGGCGTGTGCGCCAAGTGCTACGGCATGAACCTTGGCCACGGCGGCGTGGTGGATATCGGCGAGGCCGTCGGCGTTATCGCCGCGCAGTCCATCGGCGAACCCGGCACGCAGCTGACGATGCGTACGTTCCATACCGGCGGCGTCGCTTCCGACGAGGATATCACGCAGGGTCTTCCCCGCGTCGAAGAACTGTTTGAAGCGCGCAAGCCCAAGCGCGACGCGACGCTGGCGGAAATCGACGGCGTGGTTCGCATGGGCGAAACCAAGAAGCGCCGCGAGATCATCATCACCGGCGACGGCGGCGAAGTCAAGACCTATCCGATCAACTACGGCAGCCGCCTGAAGGTTCAGGAAGGCGACCGCGTGACCGCGGGTCAGGAGCTGACCGAAGGCTCGATCAATCCGCACGATCTGCTGCGCATTCTCGGCGTGAAGGCCGTGCAGAACTACCTGCTCAACGAAGTCGTCAAGACGTACCGTCAGCAGGGCGTTGACATCGCGGACAAGCACATCGAAGTGATCGTCCGCCAGATGCTGCGCAAAGTTCGCATCGAGGATGCGGGCGATACCAACCTGCTGCCCGGCTCGCTGGTGGATATTTTCCGCTTCGAGCAGGAAAACGAGGATACCATTCTCGCGGGCGGTCGTCCGGCGGTCGCCAAGCGCGTGCTGCTGGGCATCACCAAGGCCACGCTGGCCACCGACAGCTTCCTGTCCGCCTGCTCCTTCCAGGAGACGACGCGCGTGCTGACCGAAGCGGCGATCAAGGGCAAGTGCGACCCGCTGGTCGGCTTGAAGGAGAATGTCATCATCGGCAAGCTGATCCCGGCCGGTACCGGTATGAAGCGCTACAAGAACACCGAAATTCGCGAAGCGCTGTAAGCAAAGCAATCAAGGCGCGCTGTGCAAAAAACGGCGCGCCTTTCTTCTGTGGGGGGATGAGAATGCACGAAACGACGCTATGCTATATTCGGCGGGACGGCGAATGGCTGATGCTGCACCGCGTGAAGCGGGAACAGGACGAGAACGCGGGCAAATGGATCGGCGTGGGCGGGCATGTTGAAGAAGGCGAAACGCCGGAGGAATGCCTGCTGCGCGAGGTGAACGAGGAAACGGGCCTGACGCTGACGAGCTGGGAAAAGCGCGGGGAGATCGATTTTCTGTCGGACAAATTCGATTCCGAGCGGATGCACCTGTACACGGCGGACGAATTTTCCGGCGCGCTTCGCGCGTGCGATGAAGGCGATCTGGCGTGGATTCCCGAAGAAAAGCTGTTTGACTTGTCCATGTGGGAAGGCGACCGCGTTTTCCTGAACATGCTGATGGACGAAGCGCCCGAGTTTCGTATGACGCTGCGGTATAAAGGCGATACGCTGGTGGAAACGCACGTTGAGTATCTTGGCTGAGATTGGCTGACACGCGAGCCCTTTCGGCGGCATAGAATTCGAGTGAAACGAAATGCCGCAGGGAGGGATATTTTTTATGAGTCAAACGGATACATACCGTTCGGCGGTTTTGCCGTCGGAAGCGGCGATGATTCCGGCTGCGGAGGCCGAAGAAACGCCGCCTCCCGCGGCGGAAGAACCGCAGGCCGCGAAGGCCGAGACGGAAGTGAGCCCCGAGATGCAGGCGGCGGCGGAAACGCCGGCGAAGGAGCGGCCGTACATTCGCACGAACGCAAGCGTTCGGCTGGAGCGGGAGCGGAACAGGAGCCGGGAACTGCATAGCGCGGATCTGAACTGGATGGACGCGCAGAACACGCCGCTGGGTGAAACGGAGACGGAGCGAAGGGAGAGCGCACAGCCCGTGGCCGGGCAGCCGCAGGTGCGAAGGACGACGTCCGGAGGGGCGGCGCTTTCGACGTTGATGCGCTCGGCAGCGCGGCGGTATTCGCCACCGCCGGAACTGCGCATCCCGCGGGAAACGAATTTTTGAGTAAAAGGACGCACGGCCGCACGCTTTTGAGTAAAAGTGGAAGGTGCAGGGAACTCAGTTCCCTGCCGGGGTTTTAGGGGCAGAGCCCCTAACGTAACCCCAGTCCCCATGCCGCAGCGCCAAAAAACGCGCAATGTTATCGCCCGCAGGCGATAACGAGCTGGCAAGGCCGAAAGGAAAAGAAAACTCTCGCAAGTTCCTGTTGGGGCTTGCGAGAGTTTTGCTATAGAAACACGCTTTAATTTTTTTATTGCGGCTTCGCCGCTTCTGAAGAGGAAGCAAACTGTCTGCCGGAGGTTAAGGGGGGGACGTTAGGGGCTCTGCCCCTAGGGTGTATCTGAAAAAGGAAGAGGCGACAGCACGAGCGGATTTTTTGTCAGTTCAAGGAGGAAAATCGAAGGTTTAGCGGCGCTAAATCGGGGGCGATACCGCATAATTCGCGTGAAGGATGGCGAGATGGATTTGCGTCGGATGCGAATTGCAGATTTCGAAGGCGTACCGGCGGTACGTCAAGAAAGCTGCAAACAGCAGACGGCGTAAAGGCGTCCGTCAGCCTTTGCGCGATATTGTGCGGGATTGTCCCAAGCTTTCCCGACGCTGAAATGGCGGAAAAGACGCCGTGATGGAGTCTCAGGGAATTTTTCAGATACACCCTAAACCCCGGCAGGAACCTGAGGTTCCTGCGCGGTGCTCAATCGTCGCGCTTCGCCCTGCCGGGCTCATCGCTCGTTTCGCACCGCACCTCCGGGTCGCTGTTTCGGCCACTGGCCGCGCTCCCCTCCGGTGCCTCCCGGTTTTAGCTCAAAACCATGCAACGCTGTTAGCTCGTTCGCGCTATGCGCGAACATTGCGCGATTATTGCGCGCCTGCGGGCGCAGGGGCTCGGGTTACGTTAGGGGGCTTTGCCCCCTAAAACCCTCACCAGGGAACTGAGTTCCCTGGACCTTCCGGTTTTAGCTCAAAACCATGCAACGCTGTTAGCTCGTCCGCGCTATGCGCGAACATTGCGCGGTTATTGCGCGCCTGCGGGCGCAGGGGCTCGGGTTACGTTAGGGGCTCTGCCCCTAAGACCCCGGCAGGAACCTGAGGTTCCTGCACCTTCCACTTTTACTCAAAACCATGCAAACTTCCGCTTTTAGCTCTCCTTAAATCCCTTACCCCTCAAACTGCGCGTTATACAGCTTCGAATAGAACCCTTTCCTCTGCAACAGATCCTCATGCGTACCCGTTTCCACAATATGCCCATCCCGCATTACCAGAATCAAATCCGCATTCCGAATCGTTGACAGGCGATGCGCAACGATAAAGCTTGTCTTTCCCTTCGTCAGCGTATCGAACGCCTGCGAAATCTTTTCCTCTGTGCGCGTATCGATCGAGCTCGTCGCTTCGTCGAGAATCAGCATCGGCGGCAGGCACAGCATCACGCGCGCAATGCACAGCAGCTGCTTCTGTCCCTGCGAAAGCCCGCCGCCGCTCTTGAGCACCGTGTCGTATCCCTGCGGCAGGCGGCGGATGAACCCGTGCGCGCCCGCTTCCTTCGCCGCGGCGATGATTTCCTCGTCCGTCGCGTCCGATTTGCCGATGGCGATGTTCTCCCGCACCGTTGCGTCGCGGATCCACGTATCCTGCAGCACCATGCCGTAGCTGCGGCGCAGGCTGCGGCGCGTCAGCGCTCGAATATCATGACCGTCTACCCGGATCGCGCCCTGATCCGCGTCGTAGAAGCGCATCAGCAGGTTGATCAGCGTCGTTTTACCGCAGCCCGTCGGGCCGACGAGCGCGATGTGCTGTCCCGGCTTTACGCTCAGGCTGAAGCCCTCGATCAGCGGCCGCTCAGGCACGTACGAGAAGGAGACGTTATCCAGTTCGATCGCGCCCTGCGCGTTCGAAAGCGCGACCGCGTCCCCCGGCTCGGCAGGCTGCTCTTCCTCGTCCAGCAGTTCAAAGAGCCGTTCCGCGCACGCCAGCGCGCCCTGCATTTCGGCCACCACGCCGGAAATATCGTTGAACGGCTTCGTATACTGCCGCGCGTAGCTGAGAAAGCACGAGAGCGTGCCCACGCTGATGCGGCCGCTGATGGCCGACAGCGCGCCCGTCACGCCCACGCCCGCATAGACCAGCGCGTTGACGAACCGCGTGGCGGGGTTGGTGATGGACGAATAGAAGATGGCGCGCAGCGAGTGCTTGCGCAGGCGCGCGTTCACCTCGTCGAATTTTTCGGTCAGCGCGTCTTCGCGGCAGAAGGCCTGCGAAAGCTTCGTATGCGTTACGGCCTCGTCGACAAGCGCAGTCTGCTCGGCGCGCGTCTGCGCCTGCAGGGCGAACATGCCGTGCGTACGCCGGGCGATGAACGCCGCCACGACGAGCGACACGGGCGTGAGCAGCACGACGACGAGCGTGATCGTCACGCTCTGGCTGAGCATGAAGCAGAGCGTGCCCACGATGGTCAGGATGCCGGAGAACAGCTCGGTGAAGCCGAGCAGCAGGCCGTCGGACAGGCGCTCCGCATCGGAGATGACGCGGCTGACGACCTCGCCGTACGGGCGGTTATCGAGCGTTTTGAGCGGCAGGCGCTCGAGCTTGCGGAACGCGTCGTCGCGCAGGTCGCGAATCACGTCGGCAGTGATGGAGGTACACAGCGAACTCATGCCCCACTGCGTAATCGCGCCGACGACGGCCGCCGCGGCGATGAGGAGCAGCACGTTTTTCAGCGCCGCGAAGTTTACCGCGCCCGCCGCGACGATGGCATCCACAGCCTGTCCTGTCAGCACGGGGATATACAGCGACGCGGCAACGGACAGCGCCGCCAGCACGAGCGCGGCCGCAAGCGGCGCGCGGAAGCGGCGGATGCGCCGGAGCACGCGGCGCAGGGTTTGCTGCCTGTTCGTTTTTTTCATGCCTGCGCGCCCCCCTTCGGTTTTTCATCCGGGAATTGGGAATAATAGATTTCCTGATAGACCGGGCAGCAGCGCATCAGTTCTTCGTGCGTGCCCAGGCCGCAGACGATTCCGTCGTCGAGCACGAGAATCTGACTGGCCGCGCGTACGGAGGCCGCGCGCTGGGAGACGATGAAAACGGTCGTGTCCGTCAGCCTGGAAAGCGCGTGGCGCAGATCGCGTTCGGTGGCGAAATCCAGCGCGGAGGAGCTGTCGTCGAGGATGAGAATTTCCGGCTTGCCCACCAGCGCGCGGGCGATCGTCAGCCGCTGGCGCTGGCCGCCGGAGAAGTTGCGGCCGTTCTGTTCGACCTGCATATCGAGCCCGTCCGGCTTTTCGCGAACGAAGGGCAGCGCCTGCGCGGCCTCGAGCGCCCGGTTCAGCTCCTCCTCCGAGGCGTTTTCCTTGCGCCAGGAGAGGTTTTCACGCAGGCTGCCGCGCAGAAGCGCGGTATGCTGCGGCGTCAGGCCGATGCGCCTGCGCAGCGCCTCCATATCCCAATCGCGCACGTCCACGCCGTCGACCAGCACGCGGCCGGACGTTACGTCGTAAAAGCGCGGAATCAGCCCGATCAGCGAGGATTTGCCGCTGCCCGTGCCGCCGATTACGCCGATGGTTTCGCCGCGCCGCGCGGTGAACGTTACGTCCGTCAGCGAGGGCGCGCCCGCGCCGGGATAGGCGAACGTCACGTGATCGAAGCGGACCGTTTCTTCCGCCGGGGCAGGGGCGAGCGGCTTGGCCGCCTGCGGCATACCCGTTTCCAGCTCCAGCAGCGATTCGATGCGGCTGCCGCACGCGACCGCCTTGGAAATGGAGACAACCAGATTCGCCAGCTTGACCAGCTCGACGAGAATCTGCGACATGTAGTTGACCAGCGCGACGACCTGACCCTGCGTCAGTACGCCGCAATCGACGCGCACAGCGCCGCTCCAGAGAACCGCCGCGATGGCGAGGTTCACCAGCGCGCTGGTCATTGAGTTGGAGAGCGCGGCGACACGCCCCGTGCGCCGCTGCAGGCGGGAGAGCGCTTCGTTTTCCTGGGTGAAGGCGGAGATTTCAGCGTCCTCCTGCGCGAAGGCGTGCAGAACGCGGCCGCCTTCGAGGTTATCGCGCGTGCGGCCGAGCAGGCCGTCCAGCCCGCGCTGGATACGCTTGTAGCGCGGCGTGGTGAGCAGCATCACGCCGATGACGACGAGCGTCAGCACCGGCAGCGCCGCCACGAAGATCAGGCCGACTTTGCCATCGACAAACAGCGCCATCGCAACCGCGCCCAGCACCACGAACGGCGAGCGCAGCGCAAGGCGCAGCGTCAGGTTCAGGCCCGATTCGACCTGTTGCGCGTCCGCCGTCATGCGGGTGATCAGCGTGGGCGCGCCCTGGCGGTCGAGCTGCTCGTGCGGCAGCTTCTGCAAATGGCGGAACAGCGCCGCGCGGATATCGGCCGAGAAGCCGGTGGCCGCCTGCGCCGCGAAGAACTGCGCCGTGATGGAGAAGACGAGCCCTGCCGCGCCCAGCGCGGCTACAACCGCGCTCATGCGCAGGACGTACGATTTGTCGGCGTTGCCGACGCCCGTGTCGATGATGGCGGCCATCAGGAGAGGAACCAGCAGCTCCATCGCCGCTTCGAGCAGCTTGAACAGCGGCGCGAGGATGGACTGCATGCGGTAGGGCCGCAGGTATTTGAACAACTTTTTCACGCGTGCCTCCATTGACAGATATATCGCTTTATTTTATCATAAGATGAAAAATCTTCAAGTAGATGGGAGCAAAGAGGAAGAAGATGATCTTTTCAAGCGCGGCGTTGAAAACGCTGCTTATCGCGATGGTGCCCGTCGTTGAACTGCGCGGGGCGATCCCCGTTGGACTGGCGGGCGGACTGCCCTACTGGGAAGCGGTGACGCTGGCGATCGTCGGAAATATTCTGCCCGTGCCGTTTCTGATTGTGTTCGCGCAGCGCGTGATGCGCTGGCTGGCAGCGCGTTTTCGGTTCATGCGGAAATTTACCGATTTCGTGGAAACCCGCGCCGTGGCGAAGGCGGAGAAAATCAAGAGCTATCAGCTGCTGGGGCTGATGCTGTTCGTGGCCATTCCGCTGCCGGGTACGGGCGCGTGGACGGGCTCGCTCGTCGCCGCCGTGCTGGAGCTGCCGATGAAAAAGGCCGTGCCGGTCATCTTCGCCGGTCTGCTCATCGCTGCCGCAATCGTAACCGCAGTAAGCTATTCCGCCATCGCGCTGCTGGCATAATTTTAATAAAGAGACACATCTTGTCCGCGCCCCTTCGCCCCTTCCGGGCGGAGGGGCGCGTCTTTACGTAAGCGGCTTTCTTTTGAAAGGGGGTCTGGGGGAAATCTTTTCTTTCTCCAGAAAGAAAAGATTTCCCCCAGAAAAAAACCCCTCGTCCTACTCCCGTCTCCCCACGTACCTCCCGACGTGCTTTCTGTATTCGAGGTATTCGTCACCGAAAACGGAGAGGAGGAAGGCCTCTTCGACGTTGACGATTTGCAGATGGAACATGAGTGCGGCGAAGCAGGAGAGGGCGCAGAGCGCCCAGTTAAAGAACATCAGCAGCAGGCCGAGGTAGACCAGATCGAAGCCGAGGAAGGCGGGGTTGCGGCTGAAGCGATAGACGCCGGAAGTGACGAGATCGGTCTTGTCGGTTTCGGAGACGCCGGCGCGCCAGCTGTCGCGCATGGTGAGGACGGCGGTGATAAAGACCGCGTCGCCCGCAAGCGCGAGGGACAGCCCAAGCGCCCGCGCCCAGACGGGCAGCGCCGTCGCGTTCAGCGCGATGGAGACGATTTCGGCCAGCGGGACGGCGATCGTCGCGACCTTCATCGTCAGTTCAATCGTCTTGACAAAGCCCGTTTTGCCTTTGCCGATCTGATCGGTCTGGATGCCCTTGCGCCTTTGCGCCAGCATTTTGGCAAAATAGCAACCGTAAAATGCCAGAAGAACGGCAAGCGCCGCGAGTTGAAAAAACATGGCGGTTATCCCTCCGTTTGAATTTTTACCATTATATTATAGCAAGGTGCAACAGGGGGGCGCAAGCGCCCCGAAAGAAAACCACGCGTGCGTTACACGCGGACACGAAGAAAATAAATTTTTGCGAAAAGCCTTGCCAATATTCTCTTTTTGAAAACGGTATGCTATAATGGTGTCAGCCAATGAAATACAGAATCCTGTTTTTATCATCAAAGTAAGGAGGACTTATTCCCATGCGAATGATGGACGCGCTGCAGAAGCAGACCGCCGCGCCGGGGCTGACGCTGACCCGCGTGCCGGTGCCGACGCCCAAAGAGGACGAGGTGCTGATTAAAATCCACAAGACCGCGATCTGCGGCACCGACCTGCACATTTACGAATGGAACAAATGGGCGCAGGAGACGATCAAGCCGCCGCTCGTCGCGGGGCATGAATACGTGGGCGAAATCGCCGAAATGGGCAGCATGGTCAAGGGCCTGCATATCGGCGAGCGCGTGAGCGGCGAAGGTCACATCGTCTGCGGCCACTGCCGCAACTGCCGCGCGGGCAACAGCCAGTGGTGCAAGAACACCAAGGGCGTGGGCGTGAACCGCGACGGCGCGTTCGCCGAGTATCTGTGCATCCCGGCGAGCAACGTGATCCCGATCGACGAATCGCTGGACGAGGACGTCGTATCCTTCTTCGACGCGTACGGCAACGCGACGCACACGGCGCTGATGTTCGACGTGGTGGGCGAGGATGTGCTGGTGACCGGCGCGGGCCCCATCGGCGTGATGGCCGCGGCAATCTGCAAAAAGAACGGCGCGCGCTGCGTGATCATCACCGACGTGAACGAATACCGGCTTGAACTTGCGCGCAAGATGGGCGTGATCGCCGTGAACGTGGCGACGGAAGACCTTGAAACCGTCATGCGCGAGAGCGCGATGGTCGAAGGCTTCGACGTGGGCCTTGAAATGAGCGGCAGCCCCGCGGCGTTCAGCCAGATGCTGCATCATATGCGCAACGGCGGCAAGATCGCGATGCTGGGCATTTTCGGCAAGGATATGGAAATGAACTGGAACGACGTGGTCTTCAAGGGCCTGACGATTCAGGGCGTGTACGGCCGCAAGATGTTCGAGACGTGGTATAAGATGTCCGCGATGATTCAGGGCGGACTCGACCTCGAACCGATCATCACGCACCGGTTCAAATACACCGATTATGAAAAGGGCTTTGAGGCGATGGCTACCGGCCGCAGCGGCAAGGTCATTCTGGACTGGAGGAAATAAACATGGCAAAAAACGCTTACGATATTTTCAGCGGCCAGCTGGCCGCCATGCGCGAAGCCGGAACGTATAAGGACGAGCGCGTCATTACCACGCCGCAGCAGTCCCGCGTGGATACGACCGTCACTTCCGGCGTGCTCAACATGTGCGCCAACAACTACCTTGGTCTGGCCGACAACCCCGAGGTGATCGCCGCGGCGAAGAACAGCTACGACCGCTGGGGCTTCGGCCTGTCCTCCGTGCGCTTTATCTGCGGCACGCAGCAGGTGCACAAGCAGCTGGAGGAGACGATTGCGAAGTTCTTCGGCTTTGAGGATGCGATTCTCTATTCTTCCTGCTTCGACGCGAACGGCGGCCTGTTCGAGGCGCTGCTTACGGCGGAAGACGCGATTATCTCCGACGAGCTGAACCACGCTTCGATCATCGACGGCGTGCGCCTGTGCAAGGCCGCGCGCTATCGCTACAAGAACAACGACATGGCCGATCTGCGCGAAAAGCTCGAGCAGGCCAGGGACGCGCGCATCAAGCTGATCGCGACGGACGGCGTGTTCTCCATGGACGGCTACATCGCCAATCTGCGCGGCATCTGCGATCTGGCCGATGAATACGGCGCGCTCGTCATGGTGGACGACAGCCACGCCGCGGGCTTTGTCGGCAAGACCGGCCGCGGCACGATCGAACATTGCGGCGTGGAAGGCCGCGTGGACATCCTGACCGGCACGTTCGGCAAGGCGCTGGGCGGCGCGTCGGGCGGCTTCACGCTGGCGCGCAAAGAGATCGTCTCCCTGCTGCGGCAGAAGTCCCGGCCGTATCTGTTCTCCAACACGCTGGCTCCGGCCGTGTGCGCCGCGTCTCTGAAGGTGATGGAGATGCTCAACGCCTCCACCGCGCTGCGCGACAAGCTGGAGGAGAACACAAAGTATTTCCGCGGCGCGCTGGTCGATCTGGGCTTCGACGTGCCCGAAAGCACGCACCCGATCGTTCCCGTGATGCTCTATGACGCGCACGTCGCCAGGAAATTCGCCGAGCGCATGCTCGCCAAGGGCGTGTACGTCGTCTCCTTCTGCTATCCTGTCGTGCCGCAGGGCAAAGCCCGCATCCGCACGCAGGTCAGCGCCGCGCATTCCATGGAAGATCTCAAGTTCGCCGTTTCCAAGTTCGCCGAAGTGAAGAAGGAAATGGGATTGTAAGAAAGAGGGGAGGGGACGGTTTCTGGGGGAAAACTTTTCTTTCTGGAGAAAGAAAAGTTTTCCCCCAGACCCCCTTTCAAAAGAAAGCCGCTTTGCCGCATCCGCCGCCCGGAGGGGGCGGCGGATGCGGCGGGGACGGGGGAATGCAGGAATGCAGAAAGCGATTCTTTCAGTGGGAAAGAAAGTTTTCTCCCCATCCCACTTTCAAGGAAAGCTGCCTTGCTGCGCTTGCCGCCCGGAGGGGGCGGCGGATGCGGCGGGGACGGGGGAATGCAGGGATGTGGGAAGCGATTCTTTCGGTGGGAAAGAAAAGTTTTCACCCCATCCCCCTTTCAAGGGAAGCCGCCTTGCTGCGCTTGCCGCCCGGAGGGGGCGGCGGATGCGGCAGGGACGGGGAATGCAGGGATGCGGAAAGCGATTCTTTCGGTGGGAAAGAAAGGTTTTCACCCCATCCCCCTTTCAAGGGAAGCCGCCTTGTTGCGCTTGCCGCCCGGAGGGGCGGCGGATGTGGCGGGGACGGGAGAATGCAGGGATATACGAAGCGTCTTGTAGAGAGATGCTTATTTGATATGGTTTTGGATATAAAAATGCAATTTGCGCGAATGCGAATTGCATTTTCTGCGTTTTTGGACAAAAAGGAAGGGGCGAGACGGGAGCTGAAAGATCATTTTTGGACATTTTGACACGAAAGCCGAATTATTTTCGATAAATTGCCTCTTGCATTTACTACGGTGAACTGCTAAAATTGCGCCATTCTATTTCTTCTAAAAAATTAAAGGAGGCAATCCCAATGAAAAAGGTTCTTTCTCTGGTAATCGCTTTGGTTCTTGTGTTCTCTCTGGCTTCCGTCAGCGTGGCTTCCGCTGAGCTGACCTTCACCACCGGCGGCACCTCCGGCACGTATTACGCGTTCGGCAACGTGCTTGCGCAGTTCATCACCAATAACAGCGACGTCGCCGTGACGGCCGTGGCCGGCAACGGTTCCGCCGACAACATCGACAAGCTCGATCTGGGCGCCGCGCAGCTCGGCTTCGTGCAGAACGACGTGGCCTATTACGCCTATAACGGCATTCGCTTCGATCAGTACATCGGCATGCCGGTGACCTCTTTCACCGCGCTGTGCGCGCTGTATAACGAAACCGTGCAGCTGATTACCTGCAACCCGGATATCAAGTCCGTTGAAGACCTGCGCGGAAAGAACGTTTCCATTGGGTCCTCCGGTTCCGGCGTGTATTTCAACGCCATGGACTTCTTCGCCGCCTACGGCATGACCGAGGCCGACATCGTGCCGCAGTACCTTTCCTTCGGCGATTCCGCCGAGGCGCTCAAGGACGGCAAGATTGACGCCGCGTTTGTCGTGGCCGGCGCGCCGACCCCCGCTGTGACCGACCTGTGCACGACCAAGGGCGCGTATCTGGTTCCTCTGGACGACGAGCATATCGCGAAGCTGAAGGAAATCTCCGGCGCTTACACCGAGTGCACGATCCCCGGCGGCACGTATGAAGGCATTGACGACGACGTGAAGACCGTCGCGGTGAAGGCCACCATTATCGCGAGCGATAAGGTGACGGACGAAGAAGCGTACGCGATTGTTTCGACGATTTTCGAAAATAAGGACGCGATTGCCGAGCTGCATGCGAAGGGCGCGGAGCTTGATCTGGAATATGCGTCCAGCTGCGGTCTGCCGTATCATCCCGGCGCGGCGAAGTATTTTGCGGAAAAAGGCCTTACGGTAACTGAGTAAGAAGCGGTAACTGAGTAAAAGGTGGAAGGTCCAGGGAACTCAGTTCCCTGGCGGAGGGCGTGGGAGGCAGAGCCTCCCACCGTTCCCTTGTCGAAGCGGCGCAGCCGCCCAAACGCAGCGCGCAATGCCGTCGCTGAAAGCGGCGGCGAGCAAACGCGGCCGCATGGAGCAGAACCCCCAAACCCTGTTCCACCGCTCCACTACCTCTCATTTTCTCCCATCCGGCGCAAAGCGCCGAAAAAATTTATTCAATCTGAACGCCCTGTAACAGAGACTATGAGCCCTCATAGCCTCCTGTTTTCGTGTATGCCGTAAGGAGGAAACCCGCAATGAAGGATGATAAAACCGTAAACGCTTCCAACGCGGACGTCGGTACGGCGGTCGATGTGGAAGCGATCATGCGCAAATATGACCGCGAGTCCAATACCCGCATCTGGGAAGGCACGCCGAAGATTATCGTCGGCTGCCTGCTCGCGGCGTTCTCGGTGTTCTGCCTGTATGTGACGCTGTTCGCCAATTTCCTCGAGCAGGTGCGCCTGTCCTCGTTCATGGGCATGATCGTCGTGATGGGCTTTCTGACCTTTCCGGCGCGCAAGGGACATGTGCGCGTGAACGATTTCCCGTGGTACGACGTGGTGCTGATGATCCTCGGCGCGGGCGCGTTTTTCTATTACGCCTTCGGCGCGAGCCGACTGCTGAACATGCGCCTTGCGCTGAAGCTGCGCGACCCGATGTATATCGCGGTGGGCATTGTGGGCCTGCTGGTGCTGGCTGAGCTTTGCCGCCGCAGCGTGGGCGTGCCGATTCTGTGCGTGGCCGCGTTCTTTCTCGTGTATACGATCATCAACTTCGTGCAGGGCGGACGGAGCCTCGCGCAGCTGCCGCACGAGCTGTTCTACGGCGAAAACGGCGTGCTGACGACGCCGGTGAACGTCTGTTCAAAGTATATCGTTGTGTTTATCATCTTCGGCGCGTTCCTGGAGCGCACGGGCATTTCCGATTTCTTCATCAACCTGGCCAACAGCGTGGCGGGCGCTTCCGCCGGCGGTCCGGCGAAGGTGGCGGTTATTGCCAGCGCGTTTGAGGGCATGGTGTCCGGTTCTTCCGTCGCGAATACCGTCGGCTCCGGCTCCGTGACCATTCCGATGATGAAGAAGCTCGGATATAACGCCGATTTCGCGGGCGCTGTGGAAGCGGCCGCATCCACGGGCGGTCAGATTATGCCGCCGGTCATGGGCGCGGCTGCGTTCCTGATGGCCGATTATGTCGGCGTTCCTTACAGCAATATCATCGTCCGCGCGATTCTGCCGGCGGTGCTGTATTTCCTGGGCATCTTCATCGCTGTGCATCTTGAAGCGAAGAAGCTCGGCCTGCGCGGCCTGGATCGCAGTGAGCTGCCCCGTATTCGCGAATTGATCGGGGATACGTACCTGCTGCTGCCGCTGCTGGTGCTGGTTTATTTGGTCTGCTCCAACGCATACACAATGCAGTTCGCGGCGGCGATGTCCATCCTCGCGACGGTGCTGGCCGGCTTTGCGAGCAACTACGTGCGGTATGTCCGCAACAAAAAGGCGAACGTCCCGTGCAGCGAAAGCGCAGCGAAGGCCATACTCAATCCGCAGGACGGCTTTACGCCGCGCAAGATCTTCGACGCGCTGGAAGCGGGCGGCCGCGGCAGCATTTCCGTGGCGGCGGCGTGCGGCATTGCGGGCATCATCTGCGGCTGCATTACGGCGACGGGCCTTGCGTCCAAGGCGATTAACTTCATTTTCAGCATTTCGAAAACCTCGACGCTGCTGGCGCTGTTCATGACGATGATCTGCTGTATCGTGCTGGGTATGGGCGTGCCGACGACGGCGAACTACTGCATCATGGCTTCCACCTGCGCGCCGATCCTCATCAAGATGGGCATCCCGACGGTTGCGGCGCATTTCTTCGTATTCTATTTCGGCATCGTGGCCGATATTACGCCCCCTGTCGCGCTGGCGGCTTACGCCGGTTCGGCCATATCCAAGGGCAATCCCATGAAGACGGGCGTAATCGCCACAAGGCTGGCCATCGCGGCGTTTATCATCCCGTACGTGTTCGCTTTCAGCCCGTCGATGTTGTTCATCGATACGGTCTGGTATGAGGTGGTGCAGATCGGCCTGAGCTCGGTGGTCGGCATGTACGGCATTGCTTCGGCGCTGAGCGGGTTCATGTTCAAGAAGATGAGCTGGCTCGAACGCCTTGTCGCTGTGGGCGGCGGCCTGCTGCTGATTATCCCCGGCACGCTGACGGACGTCTGCGGCGTGGCGCTTGTCGGCGTGGTGATCGCGGCGCAGCTGATCGGCAGGAAACGCGCGAAGGCGGTTAACGCGTAAAACGGAATAACAGGCGCGGATACGGCTCTCTCTTTCAAAACGAAAGGGAGAGCCTTTTTATGCGGCAACTATTGACAAACGGCGCAATGCGCCGTATAATCCAACTCACAAATCATACTTTTCATACTTTTCGGAGGCTTGCATATGAAAACGAGAAAGCAGCCCGCCGGCAAATACGCCTGGACGGTGAAGGTCGGCGAGAAGGGGCAGTTCGTCATCCCGAAGGAGGCGCGGGAGGTGTTCAGCATCAGGCCGGGCGATACGCTGGTCGTCCTGGCGGACGAGAAGCAGGGCATCGCCATCCCGCCCAAGTCGATGTTCAGCAGGGTGATGAGCGCGGTCTTCGGCGCGGAACCCGCGCAGGAGGAGACGGAGGAGGGCGAAACGGAATGAACGTGCTGGAAATTGAGGGCCTGTGCAAGCGCTATCCGGCCTTTGCGCTGGAGAACGTGTCGTTCCACGTGGGCGCGGGGCGCATCTGCGGGTTTATCGGCCGCAACGGCGCGGGCAAATCGACGACGCTCGGCTCGCTGACGGGCCTTGTACACCCGGACGCGGGCGCGGTGCGATTCTTCGGCCTGAACGCGCGGGAGAACGAAGCCGCCGTCAAAATGAAGATCGGCTACGTCGCCAGCGGCGTGAACTATTACCCGAATAAAAAGCTGCGCACGATTACGCGCGTGACGCGCATGTTCTACGACGGCTGGGACGACGCGGCGTACGCGCGCTATATGCGCCTGTTTAATCTGGACGAAAACAAAACGCCCGCGCAGCTTTCGGCGGGCATGAAGGTGAAATACGCGCTCGCGCTGGCGCTTTCGCACCGGGCGGAGCTGCTGATTCTCGACGAGCCGACGAGCGGGCTTGATCCCGTCTCGCGCGATGAACTGCTGGACGTGTTCATGCAGCTCTCCCGCGAGGGCAAGGCGATCCTGTTCTCAACGCACATCACGTCCGATCTGGATAAGTGCGCGGACGATATCGTCTATATCCGGCAGGGGAAAATCCTTGCGGAGGACACGATCGAGGACTTCGTGCAGGCCTGGCGGCTCGTGCAGATTGCGGACGAGACGGCGCTTTCCGCGCGGCAGCGCGCGGCGCTCGTCGGCGCGAAGCCTGCCAAGCACGGCCTGACCGCGCTTGCGCGCGCACAGGACGCGGCGCTTTTTGAAACCGCCGCCCCCGCGACGCTCGAGGAGATCATCATTCATCTGGAAAAGGAGGACGCGTCATGCTGACGAAGCTGCTGAAAAAGGAATTCGCGCTTTCTATGCACCCGACGGTGCCGCTGATGCTGCTGTTCGCGGGTATGGTGCTGATTCCGAGTTACCCGTATTCGGTGATTTTCTTTTATTCCATGCTTTCGATTTCCTTTACCTGCATGCTTGGCCGCGAGAATAACGACGTGGTGTATACCGTGGGTCTGCCGGTCGCGAAGGCGGACGCGGTGCGCGCGCGGATGCTGTTCACCGTTCTGGTGCAGCTGGCGCAGCTGGCGCTGGTTGCGCTGTTTTCCGCGCTGCGCGCGAAAATCGGCCTGCTGGCAAATAAAGGCGGGCTGGAGGCGAACGCGGCGCTGCTCGGCGCGGGGCTGCTGCTGTTCGCGCTGTTCAACTGGTGCTTTTTTACGCGGTATTACCGCAATGTACGGCGCGTAGGCGTGAGCTTCGTAATCGCGTCGGTGCTGACGTTCGCGGCGATCGCGGCGGGCGAGGTGCTGCAGCATGTCGTGCCGTTCGTCCGCGACCGGCTGGATACGCTGGACGCGGCGTATCGCGGCGAGCGGCTGGCCATGCTGGCGGGCTGCGCGGCCGTGTACGTCGCGGCGACGCTGGCGGCGGATAAAAAATCGATCCGGCTGTTTGAAAAGCAGGATCTGTAAGGGAACGGTTTGTTTTTTTCGGGGGGCGCTTTGCGCCCCTTTATTTATTTGCCAGCGCGGCGATTTTGTTGATGTTTTCCTGGAGCAGGGCGAGGAAACGGCCCGCGTGCGCGCCGTCCATCTGCGTGTGATGGAACTGGAAGGAGACGAGAAGCGTCGTCTTCAGCAGCCCGCGGTGATAACGGCCCCAGATCATGAAGGGATTGTTGAAGATGCCGCTGTTCATGCCGACCGCGCCGTCGATTTCGACGTTTGTGATCGCGGAGGTGCCGATGACCATACTGTCGGGCAGATCATGGTCGCGGCAGGAAGCGGCAACCTCGCGCGTGAGGCGGAGATAATCGCGGTTGAAAGTCTGCAGGTCGTCGGTCATGGGAACGTCGCAGGAGCTGACTTCGCCTTCGCGGTTTTTGACGATCGTGTTGACGGCGAGGGTATCGTAGCGCATGAGCGCTTTGCCGACGGGGAGAAGATAGAATTCCTCGACGCGCTCGGCGGCAAGGCCGATGCACCAGCAAAGGAGCATGTTGAACTTGAGCCGGGTTTTGCGGCTGAAGCGCAGGAGCGGGGTGACGTCGAGCTTTTTGAAGAAGGTGACCATGGGGTTGGGTGCGTTCATCCAGAGGGAATAGGCGCCGGCGCGTTTTGTTTGCGATGGGTCGACCTGATGCATACAAGCCTCCTTTTATTGAGAGAGTGGGGAGGGATTATACGGGAAAAAGGGCGGAAATGTCAAGGGGCGGAAGGAAAATAAGAGCGTTCGCGTATTTTATCCGATTTGACATTGACTTTACAATATATTGATTATCGATTTGATGTTTGTTGGGTATATTTGACCTGCAAAAGGAGTGAGTCAAATATGGATATCTTCAATTTCCTCACGATGCTCGGCGGATTATGTCTGTTTCTGTTTGGCATGAGCATCATGGGACAGGCTCTTGAGCGAAGAGCCGGCAGCGGACTGAAAAACATTCTGGGAAAACTGACGGGGAACAGAATGGCCGGGCTTCTGACCGGCCTGTGCGTGACCTCGATCATTCAAAGCTCGTCCGCGACGACGGTGATGGTCGTCGGCTTTGTCAATTCGGGAATTATGACGCTGCGGCAGTCGATCAATGTCATTATGGGCGCGAATATCGGCACGACCGTCACCGCGTGGATTCTGAGCCTTGCGGGCATTGACAGCAAAAACGTCTGGGTGGCGCTGCTGAAGCCCTCGTCCTTCACGCCCGTTCTCGCGCTGATCGGAATCATCCTTTATCTGTTCTGCGGGAAGGATAAGAAAAAAGACACGGGGCTGATTTTTCTCGGCTTCACGGCGCTCATGTACGGCATGGAGACGATGTCCGGCGCAGTGGCGGGTCTGAAAGACGTACCCGCGTTCGGGCAGATGTTTCTGATGTTTACCAATCCGATTCTTGGCGTGCTGGTGGGCGCGGTTCTGACGGGAATTATCCAGTCCAGCTCCGCGTCCGTCGGAATTCTGCAGGCGCTTGCGTCGACGGGCGCCGTCTCCTACAGCGCAGCCGTGCCGATTATCATGGGGCAGAATATCGGCACCTGCGTAACCGCGCTGATTTCGTCCGTCGGGACGAGCAAAAACGCGAAGCGCGCGGCGATGGTGCATCTTTCGTTCAACGTGATCGGCACGGCCGTCTGGCTGACGGTTTACTGCATCGTGAAAGCGATTCTGGCTCCGGCATTTCTCAGCGGCCCGGTATCGCTTGTCGGAATTGCAGTCATTCATTCGATTTTCAACATTCTCTGCACGCTGCTGATGCTGCCGTTTGAAAAGCAGCTTGAAAAGCTGGTCTGCTGGCTTGTGCCCGATTCGAAGGAAAAGGAAAAGGCAAACGTGCTGGACGAGCGCCTGCTGGCAACGCCGTCCCTTGCGCTTGCGCAGAGCAGAGCGGTTACGGAAAAAATGGCGCATTGCGCCGTATCTGCCCTGCAGAAATCCCTTGGCAGCGTGACGAACTGCATTCCCGCTGGCGCCGATGAAATCCGCGCCGCCGAGAGCCAGTGCGACGCGTATGAAGATATTCTCGGCACGTATCTGATTAAGGTCAGCTCGTCCAAGCTCAGCCAGGCGGAAAGCGAAGAAGCGACCATGCTCCTGAAAGTGATCGGCGATTACGAGCGCATTTCCGACCATGCGGTCAATATTCTGGAATCGGCGGAGGAGCTTCGCGATAAAAAGCTTTCGCTGTCTGAGGAAGCGCTGAAGGAGTATAAGACGCTGGCGAAGGCGATCGACGAGATTCTGACGCTTTCCGAGACGGCGTTCGTCCGGGCGGATACGCAAATGGCGGCCAACGTGGAGCCGCTGGAGCAGGTTGTCGATTATATGAAAGATCGTTTCCGGACGAACCATATTCTGCGGATGCAGAAAAAGCAATGTTCGGTGGAAGTCGGGTTTGTCTGGTCGGATCTGCTGACGAATCTGGAGCGTGTGAGCGACCATTGTTCCAATATCGCCGGGTGCGTGATTGATAATGCGGAGCATAATCTGAACCTGCATGAGACGTTGAAGAAGGCAAGGGATGATAGCGAGCAGTATCAGATGGCGTATGAGGGGTATATGGCGAAATATGGCATGTAAGCCGCGTATTTTTGAGTAAAAGGCGGGAGGTGCAGGAACCTCAGGTTCCTGCCGGGGTTATAGGGGCAGAGCCCCTGACGTAGCCCTAACCCGTGCGCCCGTAGGCGCACAATAATCGCGCAATGTTCGCGCAAAGCGCGGACGAGCTAACAAGGCCGCATGGAATTGAGCAAAGGCGGGAGGTGCAGGAACCTCAGGTTCCTGCCGGGGTTGTAGGGGCGGAGCCCCTAACGTAGCCCTGACCCCGTGCGCCCGCAGGCGCGGAAAACGGCGCGCAATGTATGCATGGAGCGTTCAACAGCGCATATTGTGTTGCCGAAAGTTCCCCGACTGCGTTTCATTTTTCATAAAGCGGCGAAGCCGCAATAAAAATAAAAAAACATAAGACAAAGCAAAACTCTCGCATTTCCCAAACAGGAACATGCGAGAGTTTACTTTTTCTGCAAACGTTGTCAGCTCGTTATCGCCTGCGGGCGATAACATTGCGCGCTTTTTTTCTGCGGCCACGGCCGCACGGGCTGGGGCACGTGCGGGGGCTCTGCCCCCACGCCCCCGCCAGGGAACTGAGTTCCCTGGACCTTCCGCCTTTTACTCAATTCCATGCGGCCATGCCAGCTCGTTATCGCCTGCGGGCGATAACATTGCGCGCTTCTTCAGGTACGCTGCGGCGCACGGGATTCTGGGCTACGTTAGGGGGACGCTGTCCCCCTAAAACCCCCTGCCAGGGAACTGAGTTCCCTGGACCTTCCACTTGGGCCCGTACGCGGCGTTAGATATCCTCTTCCCCCGCGTCCTCAAAATCCGCTTCTGTCGCCTGAGGAATCGGCGCCTTATCGCTGAAATAAATCTCTCTCAGCTGGCGGTCGATTTCCTCATAAAACTCCGGATTATCCTTCAGATATTTCCTCGCCGCTTCATGGCCCTGGCCGATTCGCTGATCGCCATAGCTGAACCACGAGCCGCTCTTATGGATAATATCCCGCTCGACCGCCATATCCAGCAGGCAGCTTTCGCGCGAAATGCCCTCGCCATAGAGGATATCGCATTCCGCCGTGCGGAACGGCGGCGCGACTTTATTCTTTACCACCTTGATCTTCGTATGGTTGCCCAGAATCTGCCCGCCGTCCTTGATCTGCTCGCCGCGGCGCACATCCAGCCGCACCGACGCGTAGAACTTCAGCGCGCGGCCGCCGGTCGTGGTTTCGGGGTTGCCGTACATCACGCCGATTTTCTCGCGCAGCTGGTTGATGAAAATCACCATGCAGTTCGTCTTGTGCACCACGCCCGCCAGCTTGCGCAGCGCCTGGCTCATCAGCCGCGCCTGCACGCCGACGAAGCTTTCGCCCATCTCGCCGTCGATTTCGTTCTTCGGAACCAGCGCGGCGACCGAGTCCACGACGATAATGTCGATCGCGCCCGAGCGCACCAGCGCTTCGCAGATTTCCAGCGCCTGCTCGCCGTTATCCGGCTGGGAGACGTACAGGTTGTCGATATCCACGCCCAGATTGCGCGCGTAAACGGGGTCGAGCGCATGCTCGGCGTCGATAAACGCGGCCATGCCGTCCATCTTCTGCGCCTCGGCCACGGCGTGCAGCGCCAGCGTCGTCTTACCGGAGGATTCCGGCCCGTAGATCTCGATGATGCGGCCGCGCGGCAGTCCGCCCACGCCAAGCGCTACGTCGAGGTTCAGGCAGCCCGTCGGGATCACGTCCACCTGCACGCTCGACTTGTCGCCCAGCTTCATGATCGTGCCCTTGCCGTACGCCTTTTCGATTCCGGAAAGAGCGATGTCCAGCGCTTTCTGGCGCTCTTCCTTATCCATGCCGGTGTTGATCGTCTTTGCATTCTTGTCGCTCTTTGCCATTTGTCGAAATTCCCCTTCCGAATTCTTTATCGTTCTTCCTTTTCGACCGTTTCAAGCACCCAGTGCATCGCGTTGAGCGCGGCGAGGGTGCGGATGCGCTCGCGGTTGCCATGCAGCTGCAGAAGGCGCGCCTGCACGCCCTCGCGGGTTGCCAGCCCGAGCCAGACGGTGCCGACGGGCTTTTCAGGCGTGCCGCCGCCGGGGCCGGCAAGGCCGGTGACGGAAACGGCGTAGTCCGCGTCCGCGCGCCTGCGCGCGCCTTCGGCCATTTCAAGCGCCGTCTCGCGGCTGACCGCGTCGAATTTTTCCAGCGTTTCAGCCTTTACGCCGAGCGTGCGCATTTTCGCCGCGTTGGAGTAGGTGACGCAGCCCTCGAGGAACACGTCCGACGCGCCGGAGACGTTGACGATCTTCGAAGCGATCATCCCGCCGGTGCAGCTTTCGGCCGTCACCATCGTTTTTTTGGCGGCGCAAAGCGCCTTGACGAGCGCCTGCTCCATCGTGTATTCCGGGTCGTCCGTCACGGCGTAAACGACGTTGCCCAGCCGCGCGCGGATTTCCCGCTCCGCCGGGTCGAGCAGCGCCGCGGCTTCGCTCTCGTGCGCGACGCGCACCGTCAGCCGCAGCTGCACCTCGCCCGTGGAGCAATACGGCGCGACGGTCGGGTTCAGGCTGTTTTTCATCATGTCGTGCAGCCGGCTTTCAACCGCCGATTCGCCCATGCCGAACACGCGCATGTAGCGCGACACGATCACCGCGCCGCTGCGCCTGGCCAGATACGGCGCGACGGACTCCGCGAACAGCGGCATCAGCTCGCGCGGCGGGCCGGGCAGGTTGATTACGGCTTTGCCGTCCTTTTCCACGATGCAGGCGGGGGCGGTGCCGTTATGGTTTTCCAGGATGATCGCGCCCTTTGCGAAATCCGCCTGGCGCAGGTTGTTTTCCGTCATGGGGTAATTGTTGCGCGCGAACCAGCCGCGCACCTGTTTTTCGGCTTCGGGGCTGCGCTCCATCGGCAGTCCCAGCGCTTCGGCGCAGGTTTCCTTGGTGATGTCGTCCGCCGTGGGGCCGAGCCCGCCGGTGGTGATGACCACGTCGGCGCGGCCGATCGCGGTATGAATCGCCTCGCGGATGCGCGCGGGGTTATCGCCGACAACGACCTGCCGGTGCAGCGTTACGCCCAGCTCCGACAGGCGGCGCGCGATATACTGCGCGTCGGTGTTGAGCACCTGACCCATCAGAAGCTCCGTTCCCACGGCCACAATTTCCGCAATCATTCCTCTACCTCCAGAATGTGCAGGTTTTTGCGAATCATTTCCGCGCCGGAATAGACCGACAGCACGCCGCACAGCCACAGAAGCGCCCACGGGATCTTCCCAAACCACGGGATCGCGCTTTCGATGATCGGCCGCAGCGTCATTGTAATGACGGTGACCATCTGCGTGGCGGTTTTGACCTTGCCGAACTTGTCGGCGGCGATGACCTTGCCCTTCGTGCTCGCAACCAGCCGGAAGCCGGAGACGATGATTTCGCGCGCCACCATCAGCATGACGGGCCACACGTCGGCCACGCCGAAGGGCTCTGTCGCGCAGAAATACAGAAACGGCAGCAGCACCAGCAGCTTGTCGGCGATCGGATCCATGAACTTGCCGAAATCGGTGATCAGGCTGCGCTCGCGCGCGATCTTGCCGTCGAAATAATCGGTGATGCTGGCGGCGGCGAACACAAGTCCCGCCGCGAAGCGGCACCAGTTGTTGCCCGTCAAAAGGAACAGATAGACCGGAATCATCACGATGCGAACCATCGTGAGCCGGTTGGGGAGGTTCATCGGCAGCTTGTTTTTTTTCATAAAATCTCTCCTGTCAGGTCGTATGCGTCCGCGCCGGTGATGCGCGCGCGCACGAATTCGCCCGCCCTGTGCGGCTGCTCGGTAAAGAGCGTGATGCAGCCGTCGCCTTCGGGCGCTTCTTCGCTCGAACGGCCGATCCACAGGCCGTTGTCTTCCTGCCGCTCCAGCAGCACTTCGTACGTCTTGCCGATGCGCGCATGGTTGATTTCGCGCGAAATCTTCTGCTGCAGGCGCATCAGGCGGTCGAGGCGCTCCTGCGCCACTTCTTCGGGCACCTGATCGGGCATGGAGGCCGCGGGCGTGCCTTCCTCGGCGGAATAGGTGAACGCGCCGAGCCGGTCGAACCGCGTTTCCTCAACGAAGTCAAGCATGCGCTTGAAATCGTCCTCCGTCTCCGTCGGGAAGCCGACGATCATCGTCGTGCGCAGCGTGATGCCGCGCTCGCGCGTGCGGCGGATGACCGAGCGGATATCGTCCGGCGTGCCGAAGCGGTGCATCAGCTTCAAAAGCCGCCCGTCGATATGCTGTAGCGGCAGGTCGAGGTAGGCGCAGATTTTCTCGTTGCCCGCGAGGGTGTCGAGCAGATCGTCCGTTACGCGGCTGGGGTAGCAGTACAGCGTGCGCACCCAGTGCACGCCGTCCAGCGCCGCCGTGTCGCGCAGGATGGAGGCGAGGTTGCCCTTGGGCAGGTCGTCGCCAAAGCGCGTGGTATCCTGGGCGATGTAGGTGATTTCCTTCACGCCCGCTTCGACGAGGCCGCGCGCTTCGTTCAGCACGTGGTCGTACGGGCGGGAGCGGTAGCCGCCGCGGATGAGTGGGATGGCGCAGTAGGCGCAGCGGTTGTCGCACCCGTCGCCCATGCGGATGAAGGCGGAAAACGGCGCGGTCGTCAGAACGCGCGGGGCTTCAAACACCTCGCGGCTTGTGGAGCAGGCGATGGGGCGCGCGCCGTTGAGCGCACGCTCGACCAGATCGCAGATATGCGGATAATCCGATACGCCCATCAGCAGGTCGATTTCCGGCATCTGCTCCTGCAGCGCCTCGCTGTAGCGCTGCACAAGGCAGCCCGTCGCGGCCAGCAGACGGCAGTGGCCTGTCTTTTTGTATTCGGCCATCTCGAGGATGGTGTCGATGCTTTCCTGCTTTGCGGGGTCGATAAACCCGCAGGTGTTGACGATAATCACCTCCGCGTCGGACGGATCGGCGGTGATTTCCCAGCCGCCCGCGCGCAGCAGGCCCAGCATCTGTTCGGTGTCGATTCTATTTTTTGCGCAGCCCAGAGAGACCACGCCGACTGTTTTTGCCACGGTGAATTCCTCCGTAAATGCGAATTTATGTTCGTATTATAGCATACTCAGGTTCGGATTTCAATCGCATTCCATGCGCAGAATATCCGCAAACATGGGATAGGGGTCGTAGCCGCTTTCGGCTTCGGGGTCGATACGCATGGCCGCGTCCATCGTTTCGCCGTAGGAGGCGAAGAGCAGATCGGGCGGAATATCGCCTTCGTGCGGCAGCCACGCGGCTTTGAAAAACGCGCTACATTTTTCGCGCGCCGCCTGCATTTCGTCCGGCCCGGAGAGGCCGGCCTGCACGTAGGCCAGATACAGCGCCGCCAGCTGCCGCTCGGCCCATTCGCCCGCGCGCGCGCCCGGCAGCCCGTCTGCCGCGCCGCAGAGCTGCTCGAACCAGCCCTCCGGCAGCGCGTACTCGCACGCGCAGTCGGAGATGGAAGCCGTCTCTTCCGCTGCGGCGAAGAGCGAAGCCGCCAATGCGAACGGCGTTTTCGCCCGCGCAAGCGCGGTCAGCAGCGTCTCCCGCCGCGCCAGCACGCCGCAGGGAAGCGCGCGGAAATCCACGCCCCGCGCCTCGCGGCCGTCCGGCCCGAAGCAGCGCGCCGCGCCGTAAACCGCCGCGGCCTGCGGGTTTTCGCGCTGCGCGTCCGCCAGCCGCCAGAGGGAATACGCGTCGAACAGCGCGTCTCCCGCATGGAGCAGCAGCGCCCATTCGCCTTCGCACGCTTCCAGCCCGGCGCGCCAGAGGGCGAGCAAATCGCCCTGCCCGCGCAGAAGGCGCGCGTTTTCCGCGGCAAAGGGGAGCGGCGCGTCCTCCGCCGCAACGACGGTTGCGGCAAAGGGCGCGTTCGCCTGCATCAATACGCTTGCAAGCGTGCGCGTCAGCCCGTCCGCCGCGCGCTGCGCGGCAAGAATTACATCGATTTTTCCGTTCATTTGCGCACCTCCGCGGCAACTTTTGCCAGATACGCTTCAAAATCTTCCCGCAGGCGCGCAAGATCGCGCTCGGGGCGCGTGACCGTCATACGCCCGGCCAGCAGGGAAAGCTGCGAATCGAAGATGTTTTCCGGAATCTGCGCTTCGACGGGGGCATACCCTTCGCGGTAGAACCGCACGCCCTGCGCGAAGTTCTTTTCCGCCGCCTCGGGCAGCAGCGCCGACGCTTCTTCATACCGGCGGAAGTAGTCCATCATCCCATAAACGGTCGTGGTGAGGATTTCCTTCCAGTCGCCCCCGCGGCGGATGGCGAGATGCAGCGCGTCGAGCAGGGTTTCGCAGAAATCCTCGGCGTTGCGGTCGTACTGGAAGCGGACGGGGTCGGCGTGCGTGGCGCTTTCAGGCAGCTGATACCAGCAATACGCCGGATGCTTGTATAAAAGCACGCGCTCCATCCCGGCGATGAGCCGCACTTTGGTGTTGAAGCCGAAATCCTCGCTCGTGCGCGGGGCAATGAAGCGGACGCCGTTCTCCTCCAGGAAGCTGCGGCGGTATACGTTGCCCAGCAGCCAGGTCATATCGCCGCGGAACGGGCGGAAGGAGACGGAGCCGTCGTCGTGCTCTTCGGCGGAGAAAAAATCGCCGGAGACGAGCGCGAGGCTTTCGTCCGCGAGCAGCTCGGCGCGCATTTCCTCAAGCGAGCGCGGCCCGGCGAGCGTATCGTCGCTGTCGAGAAAGACGATGAAGGGGTTGCGCGTCTGATCCAGGGCGCGCTGGCGCGCGAGACTGGGACCCACGTCCTCCTCGAGCGTGAGCTCGCGCACGGAAAGCAGCGGCCGGAATTCCGCGAGAATTTCCGCATAGCCGCCGCGCGGCGAGCAGTCGTCCACGACGGTTACGTCGATCTCGTCCGCGATCGACTGCGCGGCGACGCTCAGCAGCGTGCGGCGCAGCGTTTTATGCGCGTTATAGCTCGGAACGATCACGTCGATGCGAACGTCTTCCTTATTATTTATTCCTTGCATACGTCCACCCATTTCATCGCGCGCGAGGCACGGAAAAGCTCTTCGCACGTCATCTCCGCGGCGCTGCTGGCGCTGCCCGCGGCGGGAAACACGGTTTCGAACCGCCGGAGCGATTCGTCGAGATACACGGGCGTGCCCTCCGGCAGTGCGAACGGGCATACGCCGCCCACGGCGTGGCCAGTCAGGCGCAGCGCGTCCTCGTGTGTGAGCATCGCGGCTTTGACGCCGAACTCGGCCTTGAACTTGTGGTTATCCACCCGCCGGTCGCCCGCGGCGACGAGGATGATGCACCCTTCGCCGTTTTTGAACGAGAGCGTTTTCGCAATGCGGCCGGGCTCGGTGCGCAGCGCCTGCGCCGCCAGCTCGACCGTCGCGCTGGAGACGGAAAACTCCTGCACGCGCCCGTCCAAGCCGTAACCGGCCAGATATTTTTTTACCGCCGAAACGGACATTTTTCCATATCCTCCTGCAAATAAACAAACCTGTTCACAATGTATGGTATTGCAAAAGAACCTCGCTGTCAAGCGGGAATGCATGTTTGCACTTGACAAAAGCGACACGCGTGTCTATAATCTAAATCGACACACGTGTCGAAAAACGGAGGACGGGATGAGCACGAAAAAAGAAAAAACGCGGGCGCGAATTCTGGAAAAGGCTTACGGGCTGTTTGCGCGGGACGGGTTCGACCGGGTTACGATGAAGGCCGTATGCGAGGCGGCGGGGCTGAGCCGCGGCGGGCTGTACAGCCATTTTTCCGGAACGAACGAGATTTTTGAAGCGATTCTTGACGCGATTCATCAAAAGGACGAGATGAATTTTGAAAGGGAAATGGCCGCGGGCGTTCCGGCGCGCGAAATTCTGGAAAGAGCGCTTGCGCTCATGATCGAAGAAATTCGCAGGCCGGAGGATTCCCTCAGCCTTGCGATGTACGAATACGCCGCGGCCGCTCCCGGCGGGCGGATGGCGCGCTTTCTCGAGACGGACGAACGGAAATGGACCGGACTGATCGAGTACGGCGTCCGCCGCGGGGAGTTCCGCGCCGTTCCAGTGCGGGAAACGGTTGACGTGATTCTGTACGCATATCAGGGAATTCGCATGTGGAGCCGAATCGCCGCGCTGCGGCCGGAAACGATGGAGTCGCTGCCGGAGCATATCCGCGGATTGCTGCTGAAAGAAGGAGAGAAAGATGAAGGCTGAAAAAGATACCGCCGTTTTGTACGTGCATGGGAAGGGCGGCTCCGCCGCGGAAGCGGAGCATTACCGCGCGCTGTTCCCGCAGGCCGAGGTGTACGGGTTCGATTACAGGGCGGAAACCCCATGGGATGCGAAGGAGGAATTCTCCGCCAGGGCCGCGGAACTGCGGGCCGCGTATTCCCGCGTGCTGCTCGTGGCCAACAGCATCGGCGCGTATTTTTCCATGAACGCGGGCCTTGCGAAAATGGTGGAGAAAGCGTGGCTGATCTCGCCGATTGTGAACATGGAGCGGATCATTCTCGATATGATCGCCTGGGCGGGCACGACGGAGGCGGAGCTGGAGGCGAGGGAAACCATCCCGACGAACTTTGGTGAAACGCTGTCCTGGACGTATCTGCAATATGTGCGGGCGCATCCGGTCGAATGGAACGTCCCGACCGAAATCCTCTGCGGCAGCGCCGATACGCTCCAGTCGATCGATACGATTCGCGCGTTCGCAGGGCGCTGGCGCGCCGGAGTTACGGTCCTGCAGGGCGGAGAGCACTGGTTTCATACGGAACGGCAGATGCGTTTCCTCGACGAGTGGATCCGCGCGACGGGGGCGGAAGCGGCAGAATTTTTGCGAAATCCCTTGACAGAAGCTTGACGAGTGTGCTATCGTATACAAGTTGCCGCAATGGCGCATATTACCGTTATGTGAAGGAGGAACTGCCATGCCGGAAATGCTTCGCGACGCTTCCCGCCGCGTGGTTGGCGCACGTTCGGTGCTGCGGGCAGTGGCGGCTGGCAAGGCCGAGCGGGTCTTTATCGCCCGGGACGCCGATCCTTTCATCACCCAACCCGTTGTGAACGCCTGCGAAAAGGCCGGCGTCCGCTTCGAAGAGGTCGCCACGATGCAGCAGCTGGGGAAGGACTGCGCGATCGGCGTAAACGCCGCCGTCGCGGGAATTCTCAAGGCCTGAACGGCCGCTTTTCATCGATATCCGGCCTGAAACAAGGCTCGTGATATATTTCCTAAGGAGGTGCTTCCATGCCCACGATCAATCAGCTGATCCGTAAGGGAAGGGAGAAAGTCGTCGCCAAGTCGACCGCCCCGATTCTGCAGAAGTGCCCGCAGAAGCGCGGTGTCTGCCTGAGCGTCAAAACCACGACGCCCAAAAAGCCGAACTCCGCTCTGCGCAAAATCGCCCGTGTTCGTCTGACGAACCAGATCGAAGGTACCTGCTATATCCCGGGCATCGGCCATAACCTGCAGGAGCACAGCGTCGTCCTTATTCGCGGCGGCCGTGTGCGTGACCTGCCTGGCGTTCGCTACCACATCATCCGCGGCGCTCTCGACGCTGCCGGTGTTGCCAAGCGTAACCAGGGCCGTTCGCTTTACGGCGCAAAGAAACCGAAGAAGTAAGCCTTCGGCCGGTGGGTTCACGCGTTTCGCCGCGTGAACAGCCTGTATCCCGTTTTCTTCCATCTTTTGCTGAAAGTTCTGCTTACACAGGAACGAATCAAGCGAAAAGTGGCCGACTGCAAAAAATTCAGGAGGGTTATAAAATGCCCAGACGTGGATTTATCCCCAAGCGCGAAGTGCTGCCGGATCCCGTTTACGGCACCACCGTCGTCACCAAGCTGATCAACCAGATCATGCTCGACGGCAAGCGCGGTGTGGCGCAGCGCGTGTGCTACGATGCTTTTGAGATGATAAAGGAAAAGACCGGCAAGGAAGCTCTCGAAGTGTTCCAGGCCGGCATGAACAACATCCTGCCGCAGCTCGAAGTCAAAGCCCGCCGCGTTGGCGGCGCCACCTACCAGGTGCCTATGGAGATCCGTCCTGAGCGCCGTCAGACCCTGGCGCTTCGCTGGCTGGTCGAATTCTCCCGCAAGCGCGGTGAACGCCGCATGTCCGAGCGTCTCGCCGGCGAAATCATGGACGCCGCGAACAACACCGGCAACGCCGTCAAGCGCAAGGAAGAAATGCACCGCATGGCGGAAGCGAACAAGGCGTTCGCGCATTACCGCTGGTAGTCCTCGCAACCTCGGGGCGGTGGAATCAGAGGCGCTTTGCGCCTGCGTTTCCTCCGCCCTCCGTTTTTGTTCGGGCACAAGGCACGCTCCCTTCCGACACAAGGAGGGACGCGGGCGGATGACATCCGCTTCCGAGCCGCCCAAAATGATTAGCGTTTTAATTGTTTCGGAGGCGGATTTCATCCGCCCGAACTGGCCGTAAAGCCGCAGCCGGGGCGCGCAGCGCCCGCAAGAGTGAAAGGAGATTCTATGCCTCGCAGCCATCCGCTTGAAATGGTTCGTAATATCGGTATCATGGCGCACATCGACGCCGGTAAGACCACGACGACTGAACGTATCCTCTATTACACCGGCCGCGTGCATCGCATGGGCGAAACGCACGAGGGCATGGCCACGATGGACTGGATGGAACAGGAGCAGGAGCGCGGCATCACCATTACCTCCGCCGCCACCACTTGCATGTGGGACAAGCATCAGATCAACATCATCGACACCCCCGGTCACGTCGATTTCACCGTCGAGGTGGAACGCTCCCTGCGCGTGCTTGACGGCGCCGTCGCCGTTTTCTGCGCCAAGGGCGGCGTTGAACCGCAGAGCGAAACCGTCTGGCGGCAGGCGAATACGTACCATGTTCCGCGCATTGCGTACGTCAACAAGATGGACATCACCGGCGCGGACTATAACCGCGTGATGACCATGATGGAAGAGCGCCTCAACGCGCATCCCATCCCGATTCAGATCCCGATCGGCGCGGAGAACGAATTCCGCGGCATCATCGACCTGATCCGCATGGACGCGGAGCTGTACTATTCCGAGGACGGCACCGACATGCGCGAGGGCGCGATCCCGGACGATTACCGCGAGGCCGCCGAGCTGGCGCACGCGCAGATGATTGAGCGTCTGGCCGACGTCGACGACGAGATCATGGAAATCTACCTCAACGGCGACGAGCCGGACGAGAAGCAGATCATGGCCGCTCTGCGGCGCGTGACCATCGCCGTCAGGGGCACCCCGGTGCTCTGCGGCTCGAGCTACCGCAACAAGGGCGTGCAGCCGCTGCTCAACGCGATTGTCGCCTATCTTCCGTCCCCGCTGGACGTGCCCCCGGTTGAGGGCATGGACCCCAAGGACGAGACGAAGGAAATCGTCCGCACGCCCAGCGACGAAGAGCCCTTCTGCGCGCTGGCTTTCAAGATCATGGCCGATCCGTACGTGGGCAAGCTGGTCTTCTTCCGCGTTTACAGCGGCACGCTCCAGTCCGGCAGCGTGGTGTATAACGCCACCAAGGGCAAGCGCGAGCGCATGGGCCGCATCCTGCGCATGCACGCGAACCACCGCGAGGAGACCGACGCGGTTTACGCCGGCGATATCGCCGCCGTTGTCGGCCTGCGCGAAACCACGACGGGCGATACCCTCTGCGACGAGAAGGCCCCCGTCATTCTTGAAAGCATGGTCTTCCCGGATCCGGTTATCCAGGTTGCCATCGAGCCGAAGACCAAGGCCGGTCAGGAGAAGATGACCATGGCGCTGGTGCGCCTGGCGGACGAAGACCCGACCTTCCGTACCTGGACCGATCAGGAAACCGGTCAGACGATCATCGCCGGCATGGGCGAACTCCATCTGGAAATTATCGTCGACCGTCTGCTGCGCGAGTTCAAGGTGGAAGCGACCGTCGGCAAGCCGCAGGTTGCTTATAAGGAAACCATCCGCAAGATCGCGTCCGCGCAGGGCCGTTACGTCCGTCAGACCGGCGGCCACGGCATGTACGGCGATTGTACCATCCGTCTCGAACCCCGCGAGCCCGGCGAAGGCTACGAGTTTGTTAACGAGACGGTCGGCGGCATCATTCCGAAGGAATTCGTTTCGGCCATCGACAACGGCATCCGCGAGGCCAGCCAGGCGGGCACGCTCGGCGGCTATCCGGTGGTGGATTTCCGCGCCGTGCTGACCGACGGCTCCACGCACGAGGTCGACTCGAACGAAATGGCGTTCAAGATCGCCGGCTCCATGGCGTTCCGCGAGGCGGCCGCGAAGGCCGATCCGGCGCTGCTCGAGCCGATGATGAAGGTCGAAATCATCGTGCCGGACGAATACGTCGGCGACGTGATGGGCGACGTTTCGTCCAAGCGCGGCCACGTGACCCGTCTGGATATGCGCTCCGGCCAGCAGGTCATCGATGCGATGATCCCACTGTCCGAAATGTTCGGCTATTCTACCGATCTGCGCAGCCGTACGCAGGGCCGCGGCGTCTTCACCATGCAGTTCGATCATTACGAGCAGGTGACCAAGGCCACCGCCGAAAAGGTTCTTGGAACCCGCAAGACGAATATTTAACGAGGGAAACGCAAAGGGGGAACCCTTCCTTTAGAAAAAGGAAGGGTTCCCCCTTTGAACCCCCTCCGAAGGAAACCATTTGCGCCTGCGGGCGCGGGACGGGGACGGGGAGACGGGAGAACGAAGCGGCGGACGAAAAAGGAAGGGTTCCCCCTTTGAACGTCTCCGAAGGAAACCGTTTGCGCCTGCGGGCGCGGGAGGGGGAACGGGAGAACGAAGCAGCGGACGAAAAAGGAAGGGTTCCCCCTTTGAACGCCTCCGAAGGAAACCATTTGCGCCTGCGGGCGCGGGACGGGGAGACGGGAGAACGGAGCGGCGAACGAAAAAAGGAAGGGTTTTCCCTTTGAACGTCTCTGAAGGAAATTGCTTGCGCCTGCGGGCGCGGAATGGGGACAACGGGCATAAAAACAACCGGCGGTTTACAACGCACTCAACCGACGGTTTTCTTTTTGGGCTTCATTTCAACGGATGGTCGCTTCATTTCCGGCGCCTGCGCCGGTATAATACAGGCATCCGATACAGGAAAGGAAATGATTGCAATGACGCTTGGCGAAAAACTGGCGCAGTACAGGAAAAGAAACAACCTCACGCAGGACGGCGTGGCCGAGGCGCTCGGCGTAACGCCGCAGGCCGTCTCCAAGTGGGAGAACGATGCGTCGTGCCCGGACATCATGCTTCTGCCGCGGCTGGCCGATCTCTATAACACGACTGTCGACGAGCTGCTCAGCCGCGAAAGCGCGCCCGTGGCGATGGTAGTGCCGGAAGCGAAGCGCAAGCCGCTGACGGAAATGGTCTTCCGCGTGATGGTGGAAAGCCACGAAGGCGACCACGTCCGCGTAAACCTGCCGATATCGCTGGTTATGGCCGTGCTGTCGACCGGCGGCGCGGCGAACCAGAATATGAAAATCGGCAATTTCGATCTGTCGTCTATCGATTTCAATCAGCTGATCGCGCTGGTGAAAAACGGCGCGCTCGGCCGTCTCGTCGAGGTCGATTCCGCCGAAGGCGACCATGTTGTGGTCGAGGTCAGCTGACGTGAAAATTCGAGTTGACGCAGGCGAACTGCCCGTTCCGCTTTATATCTGGTGCCCCAACGCACTGCTTTCTTCCCGCTTCGTTTCATATATTTTGCGGCGCTGCGCGCCGGAGAATATCCCGCCGCTTGTCGAACCGGTGCTTGACGAACTGACCGCCTTCGCAAGAACGCACCCCGGCTTCGTCCTTGTCGACGTGGAAACTGCCGACGGTGAAAAAGTGAAAATAACGCTATAACCCGGCCGCATCCGCCTCTCCCTCCGAGGGGCGGATGCGGCTTTCTCAAAAAGGGGACATGGGGCACCAGCGACGAGCGCGGCCAGTGCCCAAAGCGGCTTTCTCAGGAAGGGGACATGGGGCACCAGCGACGAGCGCGATCAGTGCCCAAAGCGGCTTTCTCAGGAAGGGGACATGGGGCACCAGCGACGAGCGCGGCCAGTGCCCAAAGCGGCTTTCTCAGGAAGGGGTTTGGGGCACCGGAGGTGAGCGCGGCCAGTGGCCGATTTAGCGAACCGGAGGTGCGGCACGAAACGAGCAGGCGACCGTTAGGGAGCATGCGACGATTGAGTGCCGCAAACCCCTCTTTCTCCTGAAAGAGGGGTTTCCCCCAAAAACACCTCGTAAATCCCCCTCGCCAGCTCCGGCACGGCGGCCAGGGCCTCGTACAGGGAGTTGCGGTTGTTGCCGACTTCGACGAGAAGCGCGGCGGGGGAAACGTGCTGGTTGTAGCGTCCGGTTTTGACGGATGGCTTGCGGCACAGGCCGGGGCAGCGGGCGTTGATGTTGTCGGTGATCGCGTTGGCGAGGGAGAGGTTCTGCTCCCAGTCGGGCTTTTGCGCGAAACGACGGCCGTTCCATTTGCCCTCGCCGGTGCCGATGAGAATCATCAGGCGGGCGGCGTCGCGCCCGTCGGCGGAAACGGTGTTTTCGGAGAAAAGGCCGTCGATGTATGCGTCGCGGTGCAGATCGATGTAGAGATCGAACGTTTCGCCGCGGGCGAAATAGTTCTCCAGCGCCTCAAGCGAGCGGGCGTACGCGTTGTTCATGGAAGGAATTTCGAAATTCGTATCGTCGTGCACGACCTCCATGCCGTATTCCACGCGCAGGATGGCGGCCAGCGCCGCGCCGAGCCGGACGACGCTGTAGCGCGTATCGCGCGTGCGCCAGCGCTCGGTGGGGACGTACTGACCGTCGTAGTCCGGCTCGTATGCTTCGCAGGTGTGCGAGTGATAGATTAAGACGCGCAGGGGCGCGACGGAATCCTCCGGCTCGTCGCGGCGAACGATCTCGACCTCGATGTTGTCGCCCGGGATGTCTTCCGGTTCGGACGCGTCGGGCTGCGTCAGATCGACGGCGAGCTGGGCGGCGGCGGACGCGATTTGCGGCGATATCGCCGCAAAAATTAAAAGCGCGGCCAGCGCCGGGATGAGGAGCGCGCGCGTTTTCGCTTTTTTCATGGCGCGGCCTCAGTTCATCAGCGCGGGAATTTCGGCGGGCGAAAGGCGGCTCTGCAGCGCGCGGTTTACGCCCTCGGCGAGCAGCTGCGCCATGTGCGCGACGCGTTCGTCCACCTCGCGCGGGGTGACGACCAGATCGCCCAGCCGCTTTTCGACCACGCGGTCGACCATCGCGTCCAGCGCCGCGGCGTGGTCGCCGTCCTCGGCGGGCATGTCCTCGCAGAGCAGATCGAGCGCGTCGCGGACGATGGTGGAGGCGTAAACGACCATCGGCACGCCCACGGCGATGACGGGCACGCCGAGCGTTTCGGCGTTCAGCCCCAGGCGATGGTTGCCTACGCCGCTGCCGGGCTGAATGCCCGTATCGGAAACCTGCAGCGTGGCGCAGATGCGGCTCGTCTCCCGCGCGGCCAGCGCGTCGACGGCGATGACCGCCTCGGGCTTTGCGTGCTCGACGATGCCCTGCACCACCTCGGCCGTCTCCAGTCCCGTTACGCCCAGCACGCCGGGAGAGACCGCGCTGACGCAGCGCAGCCGGCCTTTGACGCTCTGCGGCGTGGTTTCGCGCATATGGCGCGTGACGAGGACGTTGTCCACCACGCGCGGGCCGAGCGAATCCGCCGTGATGCGCCGGTTGCCCAGGCCGATGACGAGCACCGCGCCCAGCTCTGGCAGCATGGCGGAGAGCGTGTGGGCAAGCCGGTCGATCGCCATTTGCGAAAGCTCGGCTTCGGGCAGGGCGAGCTGCGGGCTTTCCAGCGTGACATAGCGGCCGCAGGGCTTGCCGAGCGCCGCCGCGCCGCGCTCGTCGACGATTTCAACGACGGTCTCCGTCAATTCCCCCAGGCGGAGCTGCTCCATTCGAACGCCGGGAATGTCCGTGCCGCCGGAAAGCGCGCGCGCCTCCACGGCAAGGTCCGAGCGAAAACTGCGCATGATAGAAACCCCTTTCCGTCAAAAAATGGTATTCGGTGTGTGGGTTTATCGTGCGCGGTTTTCGCATGTTTTATTCGCGGAAAAAAGGCGGTTCAATCAGAACCGCCTTTTGAACCGCTTTATTTTTTCCCTTTTTAATTTTTTTTGATCCTGTTGATGACAACGTAAATCCCGATCAGCGCCGCCACGCTGCCGCAGAGGACGGCGTACATCGCGCTCTGGCTCACCGTTGCGCCGAAAAAGCGAAGGCTGCAGTCCAGCCCGTCCCGGATGGCGTCAATCGCCGCCGCGGGAAAGCCCTGCGCGCTCATTTCGGCGAAAACGCCGCGCAGCATATGATTGCGCAGCAGAGCCGTGCCGTATGTGCCCGGAAGGAAGGACAATGCCTTCTGCAGGCCGCTTCCGAAGCTGGAAATGGGCATATACGCGCCGCAGACGAATCCGTATCCCGCGCTGACGATTGTGCCGACCGCCGAAGCCTGCCCGTCCGTCGTCAGAAAGAAGTTGATGCAGGAGGAAAGCGCCGTGCCGAACATCGTCACAAGGAAAACGTCCAGCAGCACGAGCAGCACGTCTCCGGCCGACAGATACCAGCCGGTTACGGCGAGATAGCCGAAGCAGACCGCCGTCGTGGAAACGGTGACGATCAGCGTTGAAAAGAGCGTGGCGAGGTAGTAGCCGAGGCCCAGCGCGCCCGGGCGCACCGGGGCGATGGTCAGATCGCCGCGCGCGCCGGTCGTTTTGTCCCGGATCATCAGCAGGTTCGAGCAGAACGCGACCGTAACGCAGCAGACCGCCAGCAGCGAAGACACCAGCTGCCCGCCCACGCAGCCGTTCACAAGCGCGTCGGAAACGAATGTCTCCGCGGCGCCAAGCGCCGAACGGAACGAATCGGCGTATACGTTTTTCAAAAACGTTGCGTACAGCACCAGCAGGATGATCGGGGTAATCAGCGAGGAGAAGAACATGCCCTTATCCTTGAAGTACAGTTTCGTATCGCGCCGGACGAGCGCCCAAAGCCCTGTCATTTCTGCTCGCCTCCCTTCAGCGTTCTGCCGGTAACGGCCAGGAAAACGTCGTCCATCTTGCCCTTGGTGATTTCGTAATCGGTGAACAGTTCCGGCTGGCGGAGGATCAGCTTCGTGGCCGCCGCCGTATCGGGGACGGAAACGCGGAACGCGTCCCGCAGCCGCTCGTACGGCGCGCCGAGCGTTTTCACCGCTTCTTCGTCTGCACCGTAGAGCGTGATAAAATCGCCCGTATAGCTGTTTTTCAGCTGGAGGGGCGTGCCTTCGGCGGCGATTCTGCCATGGTCGAGAATGACGACATAATCGGCGTCCGCCGCCTCTTCCATATAATGCGTGGTGAGGAAGACCGTCAGGTTCCGCTCCCTGCGCAGCCGGCCGATTACCGACCAGAGCAGGCTGCGGGTCTGCGGATCCAGGCCGGTCGTGGGCTCGTCGAGAATGAGAATTTTCGGCTCGTGCAGCAGCGCGCGGGCGATATCGATGCGCCGGCGCTGGCCACCGGAGAGCTTGCCGAGCGGGCGGCGCAGCAGGTCGGAAAAGTCCAGCAGCTGCGAAAGCTCCGCCAGGCGGCTGCGGAAGGCAGGGCCGTGAATGCCGTAAAGCGCCGCGCGGCTTTCAAGGTTATCCCGGACGGAAAGCTCCTTATCCAGCACGGAGCCCTGAAACACGACGCCGAGGCTGCGCTTGATCGCGTCCGGCTCTTTGTCCGCGTCCAGCTCGCAGATGGAGACGCTGCCGCCGTCCTTTTTCAGCTGGCCGCAGAGGATGTTGATGGTGGTCGATTTTCCCGCGCCGTTTACGCCGAGAAACGCAAACAGCTCGCCCGGTTTCACCCAGAAGCTCAGATCGTTCACCGCGTGAACGTCGCCGAAATGCTTTTGCAGGTGATCTATCCGGATCATGTCCATAAAATCATGCTCCCTTCGTGCGGAGACCGCAGAACAAATCCCGGAAAACGTCGCGCCGCTTTCCGGGATTTGCCGTGCGTTTCAAATTTATTCTTCGGGCACTTCCACCTGGTTCGTGCCGTCCATCCACAGGCGCTCCATGTGATAATATTCGCGCTCCTGCTCATGGAAGATATGCACCAGCACGCTGCCGTAGTCCAGCACGATCCAGCGGCCTTCGGCGTAGCCTTCGCGGCGGATGGGCTGCTGCTCGGGCAGCTTTTCCTCGAGCTCGTCAGCCAGGGCCTTGACCTGAATCGTAGACCGGCCGCTGCAGACGACCATGTAGCTTGCCAGCACCGTCAGATGTTCAATATCCAGCACGAGCAGCTCTTCCGCTCTTTTGTCCCGTAAAAGTTTCGCAACTTCCAGCGCGAGGGTTTTCGGTTCCTTCTCCATGAGGTCTCCTCCTTTATTTGGATAATTTATTTTCCAGCCATTCCAGCGCGCGCGCCGTGCGCGGATCGAGCGCGCTGCCGCTCTTTATAACGTATGCCAGTTTTTGCCGCATGGCGGCCAGCACGGCTTCGTCGAGGCTTTTTTCGGCCAGCGCGCGCACCTCGTCCACGCCGGGATAGGTGCGGCCCGGTTCGATCAGATCGGCGACGTAGAGCGTTTCGTCGAGCGGGGTCATGTTTTCGCAGCCCGTCGTATGCGTGCGGATGGCGCGCAGCACGGCCGCGTCCGTCACGCCGTATTCGGCGCGCGCGACCGCCTCGCCCACGGGGCCGTGCCACACGGCGGGCACGCGCTCGGGCAGCAGCGCGGGATCAACTTCGTACTGCCGCGCCCAGGCGAGCAGCCGCCCGGTATCGGGCGTTTTGGCGCAGTCGTGCAGCAGGCCCGCAAGTCCGGCCTGCGCTTCGTCCACGCCGTATAGATTCGCCAGCCGGCGCGCGGTTTCCTCCACGCCCAGCACATGCGCGTAGCGTTTGGGGTTCAGCGTCTGCTGCAATTTGCGCCGCATTTCGGCGTCGGTGAGCAGTCGGGGCGGGTCGTAGAGGCGCTTCGCGCCGATATAATCGACGACCGCGTCCGCCGTCATCCCCTCGATGGACAGCCCGCGATGCACGCGCGCGCGGATTTCTGTCGACGAAAACGGCGGGATTTCCGCTTCCAGCCGGATCACCTTCGCGCCTGCGGGCGTATCGGGCCACGCGCAGCCCGCGCGGCCGAACGCCACGAACGTGCACAGCGCGTACACCTGCTCCGGGCAATGCCAGTGCGGCAGGTCGCGCAGCGAGTCCGCGCCGATGACCATGTAAATTTCCTCCGCTCCCTGTGCGCGCAGCGCCCGGAGCGTATCGAGCGTATAGGTTTTGCCGGGGCGGTCGATCTCCATGCGCGAGACCGTGAAGCGCCCCGCGGCCGCCAGCTCCGTCATGCGCAGCCGGTCTTCGGCCGTCGCCCCCTGCGGCGTTTTGTGCGGCGGGTCGCCGTCGGGCATGAGGATCATTTCATCCGGCGCAAGCGCCGCCTGCGTCCGCGCCGCCATTTCCAAATGCCCCAGGTGGATCGGGTTGAACGTTCCCCCCAGCATGCCGATTCTTTTGCGCATCGTCTCTTCCTCTCCGCGTTCTGCTTCCAGTATATCCTATTTGGGGCTTTTTTTCAAGGAACGAGGGGACGCTGAGGAGACGCCAAGGGGGACGCTGTCCCCCGGGGAAAATCACGGAGATCGGCGCGACAAGGCGGCGCAGCTTTTTCGTGCAAGGCAAGAAGTCAAGGCGAAGGCGTACTGGAGGTACGTCGAGCCGCAGACGACATAGCATTGCGCGAAAAGGCAAGCCGTTCTGGCGTGAAGATTTCCGCGATTTTCCCCAATCCCCTGCCAGGAACCTGAGGTTCCTGGACCTCCCGGTTCGGGCGCTGGCGCGCCCGGCAAAGAGAGAAAGGGGATAGGTAAAGCGAAAGGGAGGCGGAATGCGGCGTTGAAGAAGGTTCGGGCGCTGGCGCGCCCGTTTTGGGGCGGGACAGCGCGGGAAAAATAAAATTAAACGGTTTATAATTAAACGGTTGACAATTAAAAGTTTGCGCTGTATAATTGCCGATGATTTACAGGTTTAACGGAAAGGAGGACGAAAATGGCAGAAGAACATCGCAGGCTCGTCTGGCAGATTTCGCGAAACGATCTGGTGCGCAAAATTTTAAGCGACCGGTTTTTCGACGGCATCGGTCTGCAGCGCGGCAGGTTCCCCATGCTGCAGGTGCTCCTGCACAACGAGGGCTGCACGCAGATTGAAGTTGCAGAGCAGCTGCGCATTTCACCCGCGTCGGTTGCGGTGACGCTGCGCCGGATGGAGCGCGACGGGCTCGTACAACGCCGGGAAGACACGCAGGATCAGCGCTGCAAGCGCATTTACGCCACCGAAAAGGCGAAGGAAATCGCAGCGCGCAGTCGCGACTTTTTTGATTCGCTGGATGAAAAGATGTTTGAGGGGCTTTCCGATGAGGAGATGGAAACGCTCAGCAGTCTGCTCGATCGGTTGTTCGACAACCTTGCGGGCGACGAATTCCGCGATCTGAACCCCTGCACGGCCTTCCTTTACGACCAGCAGAAAGAGAAGATGGAGGAAACGGATGATTAAGAAACTTTGGCCGTTTACGAGGAATTACCGCAAATTCCTTCTGATTACGCCGGTCATGATGATCGGCGAAGTGCTGATGGAAACGCTGATTCCGCTTTTGATGGGCAAAATCGTCGACGTCGGCATCGCCGGGAGCAATCTGGGCTATGTGCTCAAAATCGGCGGCCTGATGGTGCTCATGAGCGTCTGCTCGCTCGCCTTCGGCGCGGGCGCGGCGCGGTTTTCATCGGTCGGCGGCGCAGGCTTTGCAAAGCAGCTGCGCAAGGCGCTTTTCGACAAGGTGCAGACCTTCTCGTTTTTCAACATTGACCGCTTCAGCACGGCTTCGCTCGTCACCCGCATGACCACGGACGTAAACAACGCGCAGAATATGGTCATGATGTGCACGCGCATGCTCTTCCGCGCGCCGTTCATGCTGGTGATCGCCACCATCCTCGCCGCGCGCATCAACGGCGAGCTGGTGATGATTTTCTTCGTCGCCGTGCCGATTCTCGCCGTGGCCATCGGGCTTGTGATGACCAAGGCGCATCCGCGCTTTGCCGCGATGCTCAAAAAGTACGACGCGCTCAACGCTTCCGTGCAGGAGAACCTCATCGCCATTCGCGTGGTCAAGGCGTTCGTCCGCTCGGATTACGAGAAAGAGAAATTCAACAAGAGCGCCGAGGATGTGCGCCAGATGCAGCTGAAGGCGGAAAAGCTGATTATCTTCATGATGCCCATCATGCAGATGATCGTCTACGTCTGCATCTGCGCGGTGCTCTGGTTCGGCGGCAACAAGATCGTCCAGGGCACGATGCTCACGGGCGAGCTGATCAGCTTCATCAGCTATGTCACGCAGATTCTGATGTCCCTGATGATGATGTCCATGCTCTTCCTCAACCTCGTCCTTTCCCGCGCGTCCCTGGGCCGTATCATCGAGGTGCTCGACGAAGTGCCGGATATCCAGAACGGCGAAAACCCCGTCAGGGAAATCCCCGACGGTTCGATCGATTTCGACGACGTGTATTTCAACTACAAGAAGGATTCGGATAATTATATCCTCTCCGATGTGAACCTGCACATCAAATCGGGCGAGACGATCGGCATTATCGGCGGCACGGGCTCGGCAAAGTCCACGCTTGTGCAGCTGATTCCGCGCCTGTACGACGTATCCAGGGGCAAGGTGTGCGTCGGCGGCCGCGACGTGCGCGATTACGATATCGAAGCGCTGCGCGATGCGGTGGCCATGGTGCTGCAGAAGAACGTCCTCTTCTCCGGCAGCATTCGCGACAACCTCCGCTGGGGCGACAAGAACGCCACGCAGGAGGAAATCGAGGCGGCCTGCCGCGCGGCGCAGGCGCATGATTTCATCATGAGCTTCCCCGACGGCTACGACACCGATCTCGGCCAGGGCGGCGTGAACGTTTCCGGCGGCCAGAAGCAGCGTCTGTGCATCGCGCGCGCGCTGTTCAAGCATCCGAAGGTCGTCATTCTCGACGACAGCACCAGCGCCGTCGATACCGCGACAGACGCGAGCATTCGACGCGCTCTGCGCGACGAATTCAACCACATCACCACGCTCATCATCGCTCAGCGCATCGCCTCCGTTATGGATGCGGATCGCATCGTCGTCCTCAACGACGGCCGCATTGAGGACGTCGGCACGCACGACGAACTGATGGCGCGCAGTGAAATCTACCGCGAGGTGTATACCTCCCAGATGAAAGGAGCTGAGGCCTGATGCCGGGACCGAGAAGAATGGCCATGGGGAAACCCAAGGACGCAAAAAAGACAATCGCGCGCATTTTGAAATATCTCAGCCCTTATAAGCTCCGGCTTGTCTTCGTTGTGATCGGCATTCTGCTCAGCGCCCTCGCGGGCGTGGCGGGCACGTACATGCTCAAGCCGATTCTGAACGAATACATCGTCCCCTTTGCGGCGACGGGCAGCGCCGAGCTTGGCGGCTTCCTGAAGATGATCGTGCTGCTGCTTTGTGTTTACGCGATCGGCGCGTGCGCGAGCTACATGTACAGCCGGCTCATGCTTTCCGTTTCGACGGGCGCGCTCTGCCGTATCCGTGAGGATCTGTTCGATCATATGGAGGATCTGCCGATCCGCTATTTCGACACGCACACCCACGGCGAGCTGATGAGCCGCTACACCAACGACACCGACACCCTGCGCGAGCTGCTCAGCCAGAGCCTCCCGCAGACGTTCTCTTCGCTGATTACCGTCGTCTCCACGCTGGTGATGATGATCGTCCTCAGCCCGGTGCTGATGGTCATCGTCATTCTCTCCATCTGCGTTATCATGTTCCTGACCAAGAAAATCGGCGGCAAGAGCAAGAACTACTTCGTCGGCCAGCAAAAGAGCGTCGGCGCGGTGAACGGCTATATCGAAGAGATGATCGAAGGCCAGAAGGTCGTCAAGGTCTTCAACCATGAGGAAGCGGCGAAGGCCCGCTTCGCCGAGCTGAACGATCAGCTCTGCAGGCAGGTGACCGGCGCGAACACGTTCGCGAGCATCCTCGGCCCGATCATGAACAACCTCGCGCACATTCACTACGCCATCACGGCTGCGGCCGGCTCCGCGCTGATCCTCGCGGGCGCGATGGATATCGGCTCGCTCACCAGCTTCCTGCAGTATACGCGTTCCTTCTTCAACCCCATCACGCAGCTCTCGCAGCAGTTCAACAACATTCTTATGGCCCTTGCGGGCGCAGAACGCATCTTCGACGTGATTGATACGCCCGTCGAAACCGACAACGGCTACGTTGAGCTGGTCAACGCCAAACGCCTGCCCGACGGCAGCCTTGCCGAGACGAAGGAGCATACGCATCTGTGGGCCTGGCGCCATCCGCACAGCGACGGCACCGTGACCTATACCGAGCTCAGGGGCGACGTGGTCTTCGAGCATGTCACCTTCGGCTATGTGCCGGAAAAGACGGTGCTGCACGACGTATCGCTCTATGCGCGGCCGGGCGAGAAGATCGCCTTCGTCGGCTCCACCGGCGCGGGCAAGACGACCATCACCAACCTCATCAACCGCTTCTACGACCTGACCGACGGCAAGATTCGCTACGACGGCATCAACATCGAAAAGATCAAGAAGCCCGATCTGCGCCGTTCGCTGGCGATGGTGCTGCAGGATACGCACCTGTTCACCGGAACCGTCCGTGAGAACATCCGCTACGGCCGCCTGGACGCGACCGACGAGGAAGTCGAGGCTGCTGCGCAGCTGGCCAACGCGCACTTCTTCATCGAGCATCTCCCCCAGGGATACGACACCGTCCTCACCGCCGACGGCGCGAACCTTTCGCAGGGCCAGCGCCAGCTGCTCGCCATCGCGCGCGCGGCCGTCGCCGATCCGCCGGTGCTCATCCTCGACGAAGCCACCAGCTCCATCGACACCCGCACCGAGGCGCTCATCGAAAAGGGCATGGATAAGCTCATGGAAGGCCGCACGGTCTTCGTTATCGCGCACCGCCTTTCCACCGTCCGCAACTCGCAGGCCATCATGGTTCTTGAAAACGGCCGCATCATCGAGCGCGGCACGCACGACGACCTCATCGCCCAGAAGGGCCGGTATTACCAGCTCTACACCGGCGCGTTTGAGTTGAGCTGACAGAGAGACGACGGGGAGAAACGGCTGGGGGAAACCCTTTCTTTAGAGAAAGAAAGGGTTTCCCCCAGACCCCCTTCCGAAAGAAACCGTTTTGGGCGCAGCCTGTCAATAAAGTTCGGCCCGTTTCCTTTGTACAGGGAAACGGGTCGCTTTTTTGGATTGACATTGCCGGAGAAAGGAAATAAACTGAGAAAAACA
>CAKTTL010000009.1 GCA_934615235.1 uncultured Clostridia bacterium | reverse complement strand
CGTCGGATGCGAATTGCAGATTTCGCAGGCGTACCGGCGGTACGTCAAGAAAGCTGCAAGCAGCAGACGGCGTAAAGGCATCCGTCAGCCTTTGCGCGATATTGTGCGGGATTGTCCCGGGTTTTCCGACGCGGAAATGGCGGAAAAGACGCCGTGATGGAGTCTCAGGGAATTTTTCAGATACACCCTGAGAAAAGAGCGCTCCGTGCCTGCGCTGAGCACGGTATAATCCGTCTCGATCAGCACCTCGCGCGTTCCCGGTTCCGGCACCTCGTACGGCAATACTTCCACCTGATTTTTTCGCCGCAAAGACAATCTCGCGTCCCTGCATCCTCATCTCTCCTCTCGAATGATTCGGTCAAACTCAGTAAAATAGCGCCTTCCCAACTCGCGATAGGACGGCCCGCTAAAATGAATGCCATCCGGCGAAAGCGTAAGCCCTGCGGCTGAAGCGATGCCCAGATTTGCACGTACACTCGCGATTTCGCGCAGCGTTTCATTCATTTCGCATACATAAGGCCAGCGCCCGCGCAACGCTTCGCAGACTTCGCCGAGTATGACCGGCGTCCGCTCATCCAGCCCCAGCCGCGCCGTCAGCGCGTCAAGCATTGTAAAAAAGCGCTCCTTATAGGCCCGTACATCCGCTATCGTTTTGCTGTCGCTCTCTCCCTGATGCCACAAAATTCCCACAATATGCGAAGAGCGCTGCGCCAGCTCCGCCTGCATCGCTGCATGATCCAACAGTACGCCGCCCGGCTGCCATTCACTGACGGCGCTGCCGCCCTCAGCGCACGGAATCAGCCCCACCCGGCGACCGTAGGCGCTCGCATAGGAATCGGCAAAGCTTGCCGCAAGCGAAATCCCGCTACGAAAATCCGTCTCCTTTTCGACGAAAACCTGCCTGTCCGGGTTAATCGGTTCGCTCATCGGCTGCCAGCGGCCGTTGCGCAGCATGAAAAGCATCCCGCGCGGCGGGATCGGCTCAACCGAACCGATAATTCCCCTTCCCGCCATGTTCGACTGGCCAATCAACAGCACCGAATCCATCGCTGCGCGCGCCCTTTCGTTCATGATTTACCCTCCGTATTCCTCACAAAGCCGGTCAATCTGCGCGTTCCATTCCTCATCAATCAGCTGAAACTCCGGATGCGTCCGGTAGAACGCCATCGTCCGTGCAATTCCCTGCTCAAACGACGTCGTACATACGAACTGCGGCACATCGCGATGAATCTTCGACGTATCGTAGGTATCGGTTTCCGCCTTATTGCACAGCAGAACGCCATAGGTCACGCCCTGCTGCGTCTGCGGCATTTTACGGCAGAGGTCAACCGAAGAAATATACACAAATTTCGGCTCTACCCCCAGCGCATGCGCTTCCATTTCCGCCAGTTCCCGCCAGGAATGATATTCATCCGAAAGAATATGATACGCCTGGCGCAAGGCGCGCGGATTTCCCATCAAACCTACGATCCCTTTTGCAAAATCGCTCGAATGCGTTACGGCCGTCATCGCGCTCCCGTCATCGTGCATGACGATGGGCTTACCGCGCAGCATTCGATCGGCGAGCGTCCATTGCCTGTTCGGAATAATCGCGCAGGGAATTCGCGTATCGCCGTACGTCACAGCCGGCCGCACGACCGTCCAGTTGCAGCCATAGAGGATATCCTCGATTTTCAGGTATTCCTCACATCCCACCTTGTCACGCGCATAATCCCACGCCATATTATTCTTCGGCGCCTCTTCGTCCGCGTTGCGCAGGCCGCGCGTATAAACGGCCGTGCTGGAAATAAAGACGAACTGCCCATACATGCCTCGCAGCACGCGCAGGTTCTGTTCCAGCTGCGCCGGCGTGTAGGAAATCCAGTCGACAATCACATCGAAATATCTCCCGCGCAGCGCGCGGGAAGTTTCCTCTGCATCCCGGATATTCGCCGTGATAACTTTGGCTCCCGCCGGACACAGGCCGCGCGTCTGCGTACCGCGGTTGAGAAGCGTCAATTCGTGTCCCTCCGCCAGAATTCTTTTGGAAACCTCCGTGCTGATGACGCCGGTTCCGCCGATCATCAATATTTTCATTGCGCCGCCTCCGCCTGTCTGATATAGAAATCCTGTTCCGCCTCGGTCAAACTGTTCCACAGCACGTTCCACCCACAGACGCGTACCTGCAAATCCTTATACTTTTCCGGATGAGCCTTTGCGTCTCGCAGCGTGTCGGCCGAGAAAATGTTGAAATGAATCGCATGGCCGTAATTGTTGAGGTAAGTCATCAGCAGACCATACATCGCGTCCAGGCCGTCCCTGCCGGCGACCGTTCCAGGACTGAGGCAGATATCCACCGGGAAATCGCCCATAAACAGCCGGCTGTCCAGCTTGCCAATCGACGCAATCAGCGCCGTCGCGCCATCGCGGTTCATGCCCTGAACGCTCGAAGCGTTTTTTGAACATTCCTCGCCACTGAAACGTCCGTCCGGCGTCGCCGCCGTTTTCCATCCCATTTCAAGAAACTGCTTGGCATTGTGCAGGCTCGTACAGTAAACGCCTCCGCGCGCGTTGCGGCGCGAATTGTTCTCTCTGGCGATATGTTCGGTCAAATCCTTGAAAATCGCGTCTGGCAATTCGCGGTTGTTGCCCCACTTATCGCGATCGTTGAGGATTTTGCGGCGCAGCAGCTCCGCCCCCTCCCAGTTGCGGTCGAGAATATCGCGCAGTTCCGCCAGCGTCAGCTCTCCGCGGTCAAAAACATATTTTTTGATCATCGCCAGGCTGTCCGCCGCCGTCGCCGGACAACACAGAAGCACATCCGAGCTGGTATGCTTTGTTCCGCCAGAATAGGCGTCGTATGCCTGTTCAAGGCTGGTACGAATTGTTGCGGAGAACATCGGCGTAGGATTGACCTGCGCGGTATGGCTCTCAAACGCGTTGATTATCGCGAAGCCGCGCTCATAAATCTCGTCCGCCTGGCGCAGGAAAGCCGCATAGAAATTTTCAAACGTTTCAAAGCTTTCCGCCGCACCCGTATGCGGCCCGGACTGGAAACCGCTGAAGAAATCATACCCATCATGCAACGCAAGCTCAACCGCTTTGGGAAGGTTTACGTGTACGCTCGCCGTATCCACCGCGTCGCCGCGCACGGCATATTCGTAGCACCCCTTAATATCCGCCCGCCGCGCTTCCTCCAGCGTATAGCCGTAGGAAAGCATCGTCCGCTCAATCGCCGGTTCGCACACGAAGTTAAAGCTGGAATGCCCACCGCGAATCATCTCCAGGATTTTATCCACGAACGCCCTCGGCGTGTTACGATCCAATTTGATCTGCAGTTTCGGATCGTAAATCCCCAGCTCGTCATATACGTCAAGAATCAGGTAACTCAGTTCGTTCACTGCCGAGCTTCCGTCCATGTTCGTTCCACCGAAATAGAACGGATGGCCCCAGTAATAGTTCATCGCACTGGCCTGCATCAGAAAAGCCGCAAAAAACTCACGGATCTGATCGACCGTATAGCGCCCCGTTTCGATATCATGCTTATAATACGGATACAACACGCGGTCGAGGTTGCCGAACGAACGTACCTGCAGGCAGTCGACATACTCGGAAAGCAGGAAATACAGCCAGATCGCCTGCAGACACTCGTAGGTATCCCCCGGCGCGCCGTCGCGCAGGTGTTCAAGGCATCCGGCAATTCTGTCGCACTTTTCGTTTCCCTGCGCGCGCGCATATTCCGCCGCGCGGCCGAGGAAACGAAGAATCGCATCATACTCGATATCGATCGCATCGAAATAATCTCGCTGACGCGGTTTCAACCCACAACAGGCTTTCTGTTTCGCATCGCTTTTCTGACTGTTGGCATAAAGGAAATCATCCTGCTCCGCTTCCTTTCCCTCATGCACGCGGCGATAATATGCCGCGCGTGCGCGCAGGCCCAGGAATCCCAGCTGCAGCACAGCGTCCCAATCCGGTACGCTATGGCAATAGTCCAGATAAAGCAGATGGCTCTTCGCGTCGTTGTGCTTGGCATCCATCTCGGAAAGCAATGGCGCACAGATTTCCCTCACTTCGCCATACCAGCGCGAACAGAACGCACGATCCATCGATTTCTGATTCCATTCGGAAATAAACACGAACCAGTCGTGCTCGCATATATTCAGCCGTGCGTTGGAAAGAACATAATCGAAACCCATCGCCTTCAGCCGCGCATGGCTTAGCGCCGTGTTTTCCTCAAACATTCTGTCCAGCCCCGCGCGGATTTCTTCGTTGGAAAGTCCCGTTGCCGGGTCGGTGATCATTTCGCGGTATTTCCGTTCGATATAGGTTCTATCCTCTTTCCATGCAGCAGACAGCATCCTTCATTCCTCCCCTTTTCCGGCATTTCGCCTCTTTTGTGCAGTATAGTTTTTTCTATTGCAGGCTACAATGGCGAAAAACGCATATTTACCATTTTCGGCACAAAACCTATTGTCTTTTTCGCATGAATGCAGTATCCTATTGAAGAGGGGGAAGCGCCGATGAATTTATCCGATTGGACTATTACCAGAATTGAAAACGTCGTACACATCACCACGCACGATGTCGATCCTGGTTTTGTCCAGGTTAACGACACGCATGTAAAACGCTTCGGCGCACGCAAATACCACGGGCTCGTCTATCGTTACGGCGGAGAATCGCTCTATGTGGTCGAAAATCGCTTTCAGCTCCTCAACGCACCCGGAACGCTTCTATATCTCCCGCAGGGGCGCGAATACTACGTGCAGCAGAAGGATCGCGGCGACTGCTTCTGCGTCAACTTTTATCTTGACAGCGACCCGGGCTACGAACCGTTTCTGATCCAGCCGCGTTACCCTGAAAAATGGGCTGAGGATTTTTCCGCCATGGTGCGCTGTTACCTCGGGCACTCCGTCGGTTGGCGCGCCCGACTGAACGCATATCTATACAGTATGTTCGCCGCGCTCGACGAAGACCGCAACGCACGCTACCTTTCAAAGCATCATGTCTCGATGATTCGCGCGCGCATGGCCCAGCTGGAAGGCAATCTGTCGAGCGAAATCTCAATCGCCGCGCTTGCCGCAGACTGCGGCATCTGCGAAACGTATTTCCGCCGCGTTTTCCGTGATATTTATGGCCTTTCACCCAAACAATACATTCAATCCGTCCGCTTTCGGCAGGCGCGCGCGCTGCTGGATGGCTCCGACGTTTCGATCGCGTACATCGCCGAAGCGTGCGGGTTTGAAAACCTCTATCATTTCTCCCGCGCTTTCCGCGCGTACGAAGGGATCAGCCCGTCAGAATACCGTCGCCGGCGCGCGGTCAGTCCAGCGGAAGACCGCACGCCCTGAGCACCGTGCGCTGCACAGCCAGTTCATGCTCGTAGTCGAACGGGTTTTTAATTTCTCCGCGCACAGCGCGGGCAAAATCCATCATCTGCGCATCGTATCGGCCGCCTTTGTTGGGCATATCGAGATACTGCCGCGCATCCTTATGCCCATTCTGATGAATCTCCGCGCCGATATATTCCTCGCGCGGCGCGAAGGACATCACGGTCGGGTTTTCAAGCGGCTTGATTTCAATCGTCCCCTCTGAACCGCAGACAACCAGCTGCCGGCGGTAATAGCCGTTCGGCTCCGCCGACGTGCAGCGCACTGTACACGTGGCCTGCGGGTATTCCAGCACGGCCAGCGCGTTATCGATGCAGTGCGAATCCTCCGGGAACGAATTTTTCAAAAACGGCACAACCCGTTCCGGCTCGCCGAGCATATAGACAATCAGATCAATCAGGTGCGAACCGAAAATGAACATATCACCCCCGCGGTACTGCTCCAGCCAGCGCCGGTAGCCGTTGGGGTGCATGGCGCTCATCTGCGCGTCGATCTCGAAAACGCGGCCCAATTTGCCGCTGCGCGCCTGCTCGATGGCATAGCGGATGCTCGCGTTGTAGCGATACATATACGCCAGCTGAACGATCACGTTGTTTTTCTGCGCCACGCGCATCATCTTTTCAAACTCCGGATACCGTTCGCCCGCTGGCTTATCCATATGAATATGCAGCCCGCGCTCAACGCACTTCATCGCCACTTCGTTCAGCCGCGGCACATCCGGCTCAACGCATACGGCTTCCAGCCCGGGCGTTGCGAATATTTCCTCCTCGGTCATCCAGCGCATGCCCGCGTATTCCTGCCATCCGCCGCGCTCCGCGCGCCATTTCGGATCGCTCTCGCAAACGCCAACCACCTCAAACAGCTCCGGGAAACGCCGCATACATTCCATCTTGGCCGAGCCATGATTATGCCCGATGCCGATCTGCGCGATTTTAATCGGTTTCATTCCTTTTGCCCCTTCCGCTCACTGTATTCCCTGGGAAGCATCCCTGTCTGTTGATGAAACAGGCGCGTAAAATAATTCACGTCCTTATAACCCACACGCTCGGCAATTTCATAGGTACGCAGCCGCGTAGAGAGGAGCAGCCGCCCTGCCTCGCGCATGCGCAGCTCCAGCACATATTCGCTCGGGCTTTTCGCAAACGCACTGATAAACAGGCGGTAAAAGCTCGCCCGTGAAATATGCAGCGCTGCCGCCAACCGCTCCGCTTCCGTATGCTGCAAATCTTCCTTCAGCATTCGGTGTACATTCACAGCGAAACGCCATTCACGCGCGTTTTCTGTCAATACCCTGCTGAGCGAATCTACCGCACGCTCATATTCCTCCCGCAGCTGCGCCACAGAACGGGCGTTCTCCAGCCGTTCAAGCGCTTCTTCCAGCTTTCTCTCCGCCGCGTTCAGACAAATCAGCTCCCGGCAGAAAGCCAGCACACCGCCGGCCCGCGCGCGAACAACTTCCGTATCGCCCGTTCCGCTGCTGAGAATCGTCCACGCCTCCTGCAGCGAATGCAGCAACGCTTCCTGCTCACAGGTTTCCAACGCAGCCCCGAGCGGCTCGTGCCAGACAGTTTCGTCGTATGGGCTGACAGCCCGGCGGTTTCTCACGCGCTCCACCGCGCGCATTACGTCCTCGCGCAGTTCGCTCATCTGTACGGGCTTAAACAGGAAATCAACAGCCTGCGTTTTAAGCGCGCCGCGCACATAATCCACGTTCTGGAACGCGCTCATCATGATCATCTCTCCAGGCCAGCCCCGTTCACGCAGCGCCTTTCCCAGTTCGATGCCGTCCATTCCAGGCAGCATGATATCCGTCAGAACGACGTCGACCTCTTCGGCCAGAATCCGCTCAAGCGCGTTCTTTCCGTTATCGCATACGCCGCAGACCTGCGCTCCCAGCTCCCGCCACGGAAAGCAATCGCGCAGGCCCTCGCATATCAGCCTATCGTCTTCCACAATAAAGAAACGTACCACGTGCGTTTTCTTTCCTCTCCCTCAGATTACCGCAAGGATGCTCTTGCTCACCGCCTGCGCCAACGCCTCCGTACCGGCTTCCGTATCAAAATGCGTTGCATCCGAATGTGCCTGTGGATCCAGCGCCACGGCAACGGCATACAAGTCGTTCACAGCGACGCCGTTTTCTTTCATCAGCCGCACAGCGGCCTCATTGTACCGTTCAATATCCGCGTTTCTGCGGCCAAATTCCTGCTGCCGGTCATATTTTTCTTCCAGTACAGGCGTCGTCGTCGCGAAAATCAGTTTTGCGTTCGGGCAATGTCTGCGCAGTCGATCAACGATTCGCTGCAGCGCGCGAAGATATTCATCCAGCGGCGTATTGGGCTCCTCGCCGTCCTGACGCAACACATCCCACAGCCCGACGTTAAAATGAACCGCGTCCACTTGCTCCGGCTCGCATTCGTTTGCAATCCATTCGGCAAGGCAGCGCATTGTATACGCCGCGAAGCGGCCGTTATCCGGTGAGAAATAGACCGCCGCACACCCGGAAAGATTCTCGCGTACGCGCAAATCATACCCCTTGCGGATCGAATCGCCAAGCAGAAAGACTGTTTTCTCCGTTCCAAAGGGATGCAGCTGCGCTTCGATCTCATTGCATACGGCAGCGCTGAGCGCTTCCCGCCCGGCCGGCGTATACAAATGCGTTCCATCGCTCCATGCGGATTCGTCTAACCTGCTCGCCACGGCGAATAAATCGTCCACCGGTACGCCCAGCTCGTTCATCAGCCGTACGGCAGCCTCGTTATATGCAGCGATATCCTCATTATAACGCATAAAGCGCTTCACGTCATACCGCTGCGGCTGCACGGGCGTAGACGTTGCAAAAATCAGCTTCGCCTTCGGGCAGATATGCCGCAGTTTTTCTACAACGCGCCGCAACAGCGCGATATATTCTTCCAGCGGCGTAAAGGGAACATCCTCGAAAAGATAGCGTCCCGTATCCCAAAGCCCGGCGTTAAAATGCACGAGCGTCACCGTCTGCGGATCGCACTCTGCTTCGATCCATTCCGGGCAATGCCGCAGCAGATACGCCGCAAAGCGGCAATTATCCCGCGGATAATACACCTCGGCTCGGCCGGCAAAATGATCGCGCACAGCGCGGTCATACCCCATCCGCACAGAATCGCCCAGCAAAAAAATCCTTTCCATCTCTATCCTCCTCCGGTATGCTGAGGGTAGCGTTTCCCACGAAAGCGCTATCGTCAGCGCGCCGTCCGAATATGAGCCCGGGGGTGCGGACTTGCGGCATCCGCACCCCGGAAAACGGAGAGACGTAACTTACTTCGTCGTAACGTACCACTCGTTAAGCGCTTCCAGCACATCGCTCAGGCCAACGGCTTCCAGCTCGGACTGATACTTATCCCACTGGTCGAAGCCGTATTCGCCCATCACGAACTTGATCGCATAAGCGGCGGTCACATCAGCGATGTCGGTGTTGCTGTCCTGATACGCTTCGATAACGGGCATCGTCGCGGTCGGATCGTCCACTTCCTTGCAGCCATACCAGGCGTTCATGTTGTATTCCATGTCGTAGTTCGGGTTGCCGGTCGTCATACGATTGACTCGCTGCTCGCCAGTCTCGGCGAAGTAGTAGTACACATACCACTGCGTGCCGCTCACAGAGAATCCCTTGCCGATCTGGCTTTCCTGATTGCGCCAGCGGGTGCCGGTCTCGTCGTAGTAGTAATCTTCGCCTTCGGTGCCGAAGAAGCACTTATCGTAGTATTCCGGCGTGAGCATCAGGTGAATCAGCTTCACAGCCTCTTCCGGATGCTTGCAGGCATAGGAAACGCCCATGTAGTACTGGTTGAGGTTGCCGGTCGTCTGGCCCTTGGTGGCGCGGCCGCCGTCAATGATGTTGACATAATCCCACGCGTGATCGACCTCCGGCCATTCGCCGTTGCCGATGTTGCTCTTGTAAGTACCGGTATAGTCGTACCAAGCGAACATGGCGGTAAGCACATCGCCGTTCATGAGCTTGGTGTTGAGGGTATCCTTCGTGGTAACGAGGAATTCCGGATCCAACACGCCGTCCGCGTACAGCTTGTTCATGTATTCAAGCGCGGCCTTGCCGTCTTCGCTCGAAAGCGCATATTCAATCTGGCCATCCGCAGTCAGGCGATACGCGTTGGCAATGCCGAACGCTCCGTAGACTTCCTGCATGCCGTTGATCCAGTCCTGCGTGCCATTGGCGGCGCAGCCGAGCGCAATCTTGTCCGGATACGCTTCCTTGACGGCGTAAAGGACATTGGTGAATTCGTCGAGCGTCATCTCGTGACCGGAGATTTCAATGCCGGCTTCGGCCAGAGCAGCCTTGTTGTACCACCAGAGGTACGTGGTGGCAGACTGGTTGCCAGGGGTGGCGACGGCGTAATACTTGCCGTCGAGAATGCCGAGCTTATACGCGCCCTGGCTGTCGTTGGCAAAGAAATCGTCGGTGATGTATTCGGTGATATCCTGAATGAGGCCGTCGTTGGCGTAGGTCAGGAACAGGTTACGGGACGGAATCGCGACGACATCCGGCACTTCCGTAGCGGAAGCCATCATAGCGTTGCGCTTTTCGTCGCCGTTTTCGGTAGGCAGGATGAACCATTCAACGTTCAGGCCAGTCTGCTCTTCGATCCAGTCGATCATGTAGTTGTGGTTCTCGTCATCGCCTTCGAAGAAGGACTGAATGTTGGAACCGGTCAGCACCTTGATGGTTACGGGCTCGTCGGCCAGCACGGCCGCCGCGCTGCACAGCACCATCACCAGCGCCAGAAGCGCGCACAGAAATTTCTTCATTGGGAAACCTCCTTGAGAAATTTTATCGTGAATGCACGGCGGCTTCGCCGCAAACGGAGCGGCCGCGCATACAGATCGAAACGTTATCCCTTTACCGCGCCGAGGGTCATGCCCTTGACGTAGTATTTCTGCAGCCAGGGGTACACCAGAATAATCGGCAGTGCGGTCGCGACGACGCATGCGCCCTGTACCGATTCGCTGCTGGCCATGTTGGCCAGCTCATCCATACCAGCGTCAAGATTGGCGCTCTGCGTGCTGATGAGCACCTCGCGCAGGTAAACCTGCAGCATCGCCTTATCCCTCGAGTTGATATAGATAACGGCATTGAAATACGTGTTCCAGTAGCCTACGCAGCAGAACAGGCCAATCGTCGCCAGAGAGGGCAACGTGAGCGGAAGGATGATCTTCCACATCAGCTGAAACTGGCTTGCGCCGTCGATGCTGGCGGAATCCTCCAGCTCCTCCGGCAGGCCCTGAATATAATTGCGCATCAGAATCACGTTATAGGCCGAAACCAGGCCCGGAAGAATCAGCGACCAATGCGAATCCAGCAGGCCGATTTTGCTCACGGCCAGATAGGTGGGAATCATGCCGCCGCTGAACATCATGGTAAAAATATACGCGAACATGATAATCTTCGAGCCGGGCATATCCCGCCGCGAAACCGCAAAGGAAACAAACACCGTAAACAGCAGACTTAGCGCCGTGCCGATGAGCGTGACGAAAACGGTATTTTTCATTGTCACAAGATACCGCTGGCTGTTGAGGATATATTGATAGGAGTTGAAACTGAAACCAACCGGCCATACGCCGAGCACCTTGCCTGCATAAACCGCCTCGTCGCTTGAAAACGATTTAGCCACGACATTCAGGAACGGGTACAGGCACACGACGCCCAACAGCGTAATGAACACATAGCAAAACGCTACGAACACCCGGTCGCCAAAATGTTCATGCGGCCGTCCGCTCTTCTTTTTTTCCCTGATTTCCGCTTTCTTTACCATAGCCCCTGTTCCCCCATCATATGCGCGAATTTGTTTGTAATCAGGATCAACGCCATACCGATGACCGACTGGAACAGGCCCGCCGCCGAGCTGAAGCTGTACTCCATCTTGCCAAGGCCCTGACGATACATATACGTGCCCAGCACGTCGCCGACATCGTATACCGCCGTGTTATAGAATACGAGCACCTGCGTCACATCGTCGGCCATGATGCTGCCCAACCGCAAAATCAGAAGCACCACGCAAATCGAACGGATCGACGGCAGCGTCACATGCGCCATACGCTGGAGACGGTTCGCGCCGTCCATCACCGCCGCTTCATACAGCGAAGGATCGATCGACGTAATCGCCGCGAGAATGACGATCGTGTTCCATCCCGTGTTTTTCCACAGGTCGGAAATGACAAGGATCGAACGGAAATATCTGGATTGCGAAAGGAAAACAACGCTCTGTCCGCCGAGGGCTTTGATCATGGAATTGATAATTCCCTTATCAGCGAGCATATTGTTGAAAATGGCGTAAACGATAACCCACGAAAGGAAATGCGGCACGTATGACACCGTCTGGATCACGCGCTTATAGCCGATCACGTTGCACTCGTTAAGCACGAGGCCGAAGAAAATGGCCAACGGCAGCGACGTGAACAGGTGCAGCACATTCAGATACAGGGTGTTCCATACAACCTGTGAAAACTTCGGCGTATTAAACAGCTTGCGGAACCATTTCAGTCCGACCCACTTGCTGCCGGTAATTCCCTTCACGATTTTGTAATCGCGGAAGGCGATCTGCACGCCGTACATGGGATAATACTTAAAATAGATCAGCACAAGCAGCGCCGGAATAATCAGCAGATAAATCTGCCAGTATTTGCGCATTCGCAGCCATACGCTCCTGCGGCTGCGCCGTCTCAGTTCGCCCGTCATCAAACCCCTCCCGAATATGCATAAATCTCTGTTACAATTACTGTACACTTTTGATTTATTGCCTTCAAGAGGGGTTTGTCTCAAAACATCATGACAATTGTCTCAATTTTTACCCGATTTTTGTTCATCCGATGTTCGGATTTCGATACAGACGGCCAATCCTCCCTTATCCGGCTCTTCCAGCCGGATCTGCGCGTTTTCACCGTAATATATTTTCAGCCGGCGATATACGTTTTCCAGTCCGTAGCCGCTGCTCTGTCCGTCCCGGTTAAAGCGGCTGCGCTGTTCCTCAGACATCCCCACTCCGTTGTCGGCTACGCAAAGCCGCAGCCGTTTTTCTATCAGCCGCGCGGAAACGCGAATCAGGCCCTCGCTTTCGCTGCCGTGGACGCCATGCTCGATTGCATTCTCCACCAACGGCTGCAGCAGCAGCTTGAGCACTTGAACGTTCTCGCATTCCGGCGCGATGTCCGTTTCCAGTTCAATTCTGTCGCCATAGCGCAGCTTCATCAGCTCCACATACTCGCGCACATGGCTGATTTCCCGTTCGAGCGGGACAAAAACGCTGCTCTTGTTCAGTCCGATACGATAGAAAGCCGAAAGGCGTTCCAGGAACTCCGCCGTGCGCGGTGCGTTTTCATGCAGCGCCAGCCATTTGCCACCGTCCAGCGTGTTATAGAGAAAATGCGGCTTCACCTGCTCGAACAGGCTTGTCAGCTCGGTCTGATCCCGCTCATGGCGCACCTCGTATACGTCGCGGATCATCTTCTGGATGGAATCGATCATCTGGTTATGAGACTGCTGCAGCACGCGCAGCTCATGCACGTTCGAATCCTCAGGCAGGCGCACATATTCCTGCCGCACAATCGCCTGCTTGGCCTTAGCCAGTTCGTTAACCGTGCGCGCAAGCGGCCGCGAAACCGTCGACGCGAGGATGGGAATGGCGACGGCCATCATCATCACCGCGCCAAGCGCGGGATTAACCAGCGTCGTCTGCGCCTGCGCAAACTGTTCCAGCGGCATGGAAATCACAAGATCCCATGCCCCGCCTGTAAACTCGAACCGCTCTTCCCCTTTCGTCTCCTGCCCGTAGGAGAAAAGCTGCTCATACTGCGTAGAAAGGGAAACGCTGCATTCATAACCCATCTCGGCAATCATTTCGTCAATTCTTTCATGCGAGAGGCTCAGCATGATGATCGGACCGTTGCGCATATCGCCCTGTTTATAAACGCCGCGAAAGTAAAACGCGAGCGCGCCGTCGTCGCCCGTCGTCCAGCCGCTGCTGACGCGCGAGCCCTGCATGTTCGGCGGCAGGTGCGTGTTCTCCAGATCGGAAAAGCCGAACAGATTTACCCGCTCACGCGTAACAAGCCGGCTGTCCGGCAGGTAAAGCCGCGATGCGTCCACGTTGCCGTTAATGGCGACCATCGTAATAAGCTGACATAATTCGCGATAGCTATCGATTTCCTCGCCAATCGTTGCGCCGCGGCGCAATACTCTGCTCGCCTTTCTCAGCGTCGGGTCGGTTGAAACAATACTGGCGGCGCTTTCAATATTCTCCCGCAATGTGTTCAGTTTTCGTTCTACCTGCTCCGCCGCCTGCGCCGCCATCCGCCGCTCTCGCGCTGCGACGGCGTTCTGGTTATTGCGCTGCAAGAACATCATCAGCAGAAGCGTTGGCACGAGCGCAAACAGCGTCAGTTGAACGACCATTTTGCCCAGCAGGGTATGATCCTTGCACATAAAAGCCTCCTGTTTTTGCTTATCTTCTTTTTTCTGTTTCGAAAATGAAAAAACCTGCTGTTTTTGTTATTTGCTTTTGAAGCGCTGCGAACTAAAATATTTTTGTTTTTTATATTTTCAAAGAATAGGATCGATCACTGATGAAAAAAATCTCTCTTTTGCGCAATCCGCTTTCCTCGACACTGCTTGCGCTGCTGGTAATGTTCTTCTGGGGTTCGCTTTTTCCGATGATCAAAATCGGCTACAATGCTTTCGGCGTGGATACCTCAAACGTAGCGAGCATTCTGCTGTTTGCGGGGCTTCGCTTCCTTCTGTGCGGCGCCGTGCTCATCACCGTCTCCGGCGCACGGATGAAGCGGCTGGAATTTCCCGCGCGAAGCGCGCTCACGCCCATCCTGCTCATCGCATTGACCGCCTATGTGCTGCATTATGCCTGCACATACATCGGCATTTCACATCTGGAAAGCTCCAAAACAGCCATCATCAAACAAACGGGCACGCTGTTTATTATCTGCTTCGCTTTCCTCTTCCGCAAGGAAGACCGTTTCACGCCGGCAAAGCTGATCGGCGGTCTGCTTGGCTTTTCGAGCATTCTTGTCGTCAACCTTAACGGCCTGCATTTGAACGTCAGCGGATACGATCTGCTGATTCTGCTTGCCTCCTTCTGCAGCGCGGCAGGGATGATTTTCTCCAAAAACGCTTATGATTCCTGCGATCCGCTTTATATTACCGCCTGGGCGCAGCTTTTCGGCGGCGTAATCCTGCTGACGTTGGGACTGCTGCTTGGCGGCCGGCTTGCGCGGTTCGATCTGCGCGCCGTGCTGGTGCTCGTATATATGTGCTTCGCCTCCTGCGCAGGCTACGGCCTTTGGAACCTGCTGTTAAAGTACAATGATATGTCCCGCCTGAACGTGATCAAATTCGCCGAAACGCTTTTCAGCGCAGTATGTTCCTGGGCGCTGCTGGGCGAAAACGTTTTCCGGCTGTCGTATCTGTTCTCTTTTCTGCTTGTGTGCGCCGGCATTTTAATCTGTAATCTGAGCACCGTAAAAAAGAAAGTTTCGACATAACCTGCATATTTGCGCCTTATCCGTTTCATCTTCGCCTGTAAGCAATGAAAAACCGATTCAAATATTGATACAAATCTCATGATGTTTTGAGATGTTTTTCCCTTGAATATCACAAAACAAAAGCATACAGTAATTTACAGAGAACAAAAAAGAAAAGGAGAAAAAAATGACGGGAAGATTATTAGAAAAATATGATCAGAATCCTGTAATGTGCCCTGCCATGATGCCCACGCCCGTATTGTATACCTTCAATCCCGGCGCTGCCGAATACAATGGGGAAACGATCCTTATGATGGACTGTACCACATTGGACGACATCCACCGCTTCTGGATTGCACGCAGCAAAGACGGTATCCATTTCACTCCCGATCCCGCGCCTGCTCCCTGGCCCGCGCCCGATCCTACGCATCCGGAAATGTGCACTTATGACCCTCGCATTACAAAAATCGGCGACACATACTATCTGCTCTACGCCAGCGATCTCAATCAGAACAATGCCCGTGTCGGCATTGTGAAAACCAAAGATTTCACCTGCTTCGAGCGCATAGCCATTGCCAGCGAACTTGGCAATCGCAACGGCTGCCTGTTTCCGGAACAGTTCAACGGTCTTTACGCACGCTTTGACCGTCCTTTTGGCAACGAGCAGGATCCCTGCTTTATGTGGGTCAGCTATTCGCCCGATCTGGTATTCTGGGGAAAAAGCCGTCCGGTAATGTATCACGGCAAACCCTTCCAGGATGGCTATAAGATGGGCGCAGGCGCCGTACCGATACGCACTGAAAAGGGCTGGCTGGAGATTTATCATACTGTTTCCCAAACCTGTAACGGATTCATCTATCGTCTCAAAGCCTGCCTGCTCAAGCTGGACGATCCGGGTGAAGTAATCGGTTATACGAAAGACTTTATCCTCTGGCCCGAACATGACTATGAGATGAAGGGACGTGTGATGAACGTAGTATTCACCTGCAACGCCCTGCCGCAAAAAGACGGCACCGTACGAATTTACTATGGCGCGGCGGATACCAATATCGGTCTGGCCACAGGCAAAATCGACGAGCTGGTGACCGCCTGTCTGGAAAACAAATAAAATTAAGTTCCCCCAAGACCATCCAGTCTTGGGGGACATTTCCTTATTCCCCCTTCTTATGCAGCGGCGTAAGCGTTCCGTCCGGTTCCTTAATCCGCACGGCGCGCAGCGTCGCTTCCATGCCCTCGCGGAATTCCTTCAGGTATTGCTCGCGCAGGCGTTTCTGCTCCTCCGTTTCCTCAGGCGTAAGGCCCTCTTCGCGTTTTTTCTTGGCCAGCGCATTAATGCGCGCAATGCTTTCAGCGTCCATAGCGCGTCCCTCCTTCAGCGGCGCTTGCGCCGCAAAAGTTTTATTTCCCGAAATACCCGGCGATTTCCTGCATCCGCGTCATCTGATCGACATGGAACGGGCAGCGGCCGTTGCAGTGGCCGCACTGCACGCAATCCGCCGCCGTTTTTTCCAGCGTCCGGTAATGCTCGCACGCAAGGTTGTCGCCCAGACGCGACAGATCGTAATATTTGTTAATCAGGCCGATTTCCAATCCTGCCGGGCAGGGCTGGCAATGCTGACAATAGACGCATTTTGCAATCGCGTCTTCAGGCGCATACGCGCCGATTGCGGAATAATCCCGCTCCTCGCGCGCCGCATCGAAAAAGCGCAGCGCTTCTTCCATCTCCGTCCGGCTACCGAAGCCGGGCAGCACTGTCACCACGCCGGGCTTATCCAGCGCATATTGCAGGCACTGGTATTTTGTCAGCGCCACTTTGAAGGGTGAGCGCGCCGCGTCGAGCAGCTGTCCGCCGCAGAACGGCTTCATCACCGAAATGCCCACGCCCTCTTTTTCGCAGCGGCGGTAAAGCGCCTGCCGGTCGTCGCTGGAGCCGATACCGAAATCGCCCTGACCGTAGTCGTACACCGGATTGACGGAGAACATCACGATATCCACAAACCCCATATCCAGCACCCGGTTGACAAGCGCCGGGGTATGCGAGGACAGACCGATATGGCGCACGACGCCCCGCGCCTTCATTTCCTGCACATAATCGAGCACGCCGTTTTTCCGGTAATCCGCAAGGTCTTTTTCCTCGTCCAGGCAGTGGATGAAGCCGAAATCGATATAATCCGTCCGCAGCTTTTCCAGCTGCCACTTCACAGACGCCTTGACTTCAGCCAGTTTCGTTGTCCAGCCGTATTCGCCGGACGCATAATCCGCGCCGAAATGCACCTGCAGATACGCCTTCTCGCGCCGGCCCTCAAGCGCCTTGCCGTACGCCTCGAAAATGGCCGCGTGCCCGCCCGCCATATCGAAAAAGTTCACGCCGCGCTCCATTGCGCCGCGAACGGTCGCGATGATTTCCTCTTCCGGTTTCGCGCCGATCACCGAAGAGCCCATGCCGATCACGCCGATTTTTTCGCCGCCATGCGGCAAAAACCGATACTCCATCCGTTTCCTCCGCCCCTTCGTCTGCGTTTTGTTTCGAATAGTATAACATGCCTTTCGCCCATCGCGCAAATCGTTTTACTGCAGCGCCTCAATCGAGATAATCCGTCCCGTTCTCGCGCCCGTTCTGTGGGAGATGGAGATAACCGTTCGATCCTGCGAAACACGCCGGAGCGCCTGCAGAACGGTATTTTCGGTTTCCGCATCAAGGTTTGCAGTGATTTCGTCCAGCAGAAGCAGGCGCGGATTGGCCGCCGCCGCGCGCGCGATGGACAGCAGCTGCCACTGCCCCTGCGAGAACAGCTGCGGCGTGCAGAGGGTGTCGTATCCCTGCGGCATACGCTCAATCGTTTCGGCCAGCCCGGCCAGCGCCGCCGCGTCCCGCACGGCCTGCATGGAGATGGATTCGTCGAACAGCGTAATCTGATCCTTCACGCTGCCGGGCACAAGATGGAACGACTGCTCCACATATCCGAACAGCCGCCGCCTTTCGCTCTCGGGAATATCCGCCGCCGGCACGCCTTCAATCAGCACGCGCCCTTTCTGCGGCTCGTACAGCCCCATCAGAAGCTTGAAGACCGTGCTTTTGCCCGCGCCCGTGCGTCCGGCGAGCGTTACCTGCTCGCCCGCATGCACCGAAAAGCTCAGATGGCTCAGCACCGTATGATCGTCGTATCCGAAGGTCACGTCGCGCAGCTCCACCTGCGCCGCGCCCTCCTCGCGCGCCGCGGGCAGGGCGTTTCGTTCCGGCATCTCCGGCTGTTCGAAAAATTCGTTAATTCTCCGCACGCCCGCGATGGCCGACTGAATCGTCTGGATTTCCATGCCCAGGCTTTCCACCGGCGTAAAGATCTGGCCGATATAATTCATCACGGCCACGGCCGTGCCCGCCGTCATCCCGAACAGCGTCAGCACGCGCGGTTCGCCCGAGGAAGACAGCAGCATCACGACCGCCACCACCACGGCGTTGAGCACCAGAATGACCGGGGAATACACCGCGTCGTAGAAGTTTGTCTTCTCCATCGCGCGATAGCCTTCCTCGATGTATTCGTCGTAGCGCTCCTCCATGTATTCTTCCTTGCCGAGCGTATAAATGGTACGGATATTATGCAGCGTTTCCGGCACATGGCTCGAGGCGCGGCTCACCGCGCGGCGGTTCGCCAGCTGCGCCGCAAGCATATTCTTCTGTACGCAGCGCGTGAACCAGAAAAGCAGCGGCAGAAGCGCCGCCAGCACGAGCGTCAGCCCGCGGTTTGCAAACCAGATAACCGCCAGAATGCTGACGATCTTGCACGCATCGGCGAACATGCTGACGATACCGCTGGTAAAGAGCGTCTCCACCGTGTCCACATCGCCCACAAACCGGGAAACGAGCGCGCCGGGCTCCTGGTGGTTGAGGCTTTCCGCGCTCAGGCGCGTAAATTTTGCCATCAGCCGGCTGCGCAGCGCGTGCGTAATCTTCTGCCCGAACACGGTCAGCCCGCCCTCGCGCAGCGCTTCCATCGCGCCCGCCAGCGCGATCAGCGCGAAATATGCCGCCGCGGACGCGAAGCGGATCCCCTCGCCCGCCGTCAGCGCGTCGATAATCCGCCCCAGAATCAGCGGCGGAAACACCGACGCGGCGACCGCCCCGCCGACGGCCAGCACGATGCCCAGCGAGAGCCATTTCTTTTCCTTCACGGTTTCCCAGATAACGCCCGCGACGCGCTCCTTATTTTTCTTCATTTCGCGCGCCCCCTTCCTGCTCGCGGAAAAGCTCCGCGTATTCGGGATTCTCCCGCATCAGTTCTTCGTGCGTGCCCGTCTGCGTTTTTCCCTCGTTCATCCAGATCACCTGATCCAGCTCGGGGAAAAGATACAGCCTGTGCGAAATAAGCAGCACGACGCTGCCGGCCGCTTCTCTGCGCAGGTTTGCAAAAATCTGCGCTTCCGTCGTTTTATCCAGCGCCGAGAACGGATCGTCCAGCACGAGCACCGGCTTTTTATGGCAGAGCGTCCGTGCGAGCGCGAGGCGCTGCGCCTGTCCGCCGGAAAGGCGCACGCCGCCGTTGCCCACCAGCGTATGAACGCCTTCGTTCATCGCGGCCGTTTCGCCGTCCATGCAGACGAGCCGGAGATATTCGTTCACATCCCTGTCCGCTCCAAGGAGGATATTGTTTTCAATCGTATCGTTAAACAGCTCCGGATCGTGTCCGAGATAGCCGATCGCGCCCGTGCGTTCAGCCGCGGTCAGCTGCGAAAGCTCGCGTCCGCCCAGGCGCACGCTCCCTCCGTACGGATACTCGCAGAGGAACATCTTGCCCAGCGTGGACTTGCCGCAGGCCACCGGCCCCGTCACGCCGATGATCTGTCCCGGTTCCGTGCGGAAGGACAGGCCCGAGAAAACCGGCTTCTCGCCCGGATAGGCAAAGCGCGCGTTTTCCGCCTCCAGCGCGGCGGGGGCCGTTTCCTTCGGCGCTTCCAGCGCCTGCGTCTGCTTCATCAGCGGCTGAATACGCCGCCATGAAACCTGCGCCTTATGCACGGCGTTGAACAGCTTCGCCGCGCGGGAGGACTTCTCCGAAAGCTTTGCAAAGCAGGCGATGAACGTCGTAAACGCCGCGACGTCCCATGTGCGCCAGCCTGTGCCGCAAATATTGCGCGCGCCGAAGAAAATAATCAGCAGCATGCCGGCCATGGAGATCACCTGATACAGCGGCGGCATCACGGCGCTCCAGATATTCGCCTTCACGGCCGCAGTCTCATAATCGCCGAGTTCTTTTTCATACGCGCTCTGGCGCTGTTTTTCGCAGCCGAAAACCCGATAAGTCACCGCGTTGCTGGCGTGATCGAGCGTCGCGGCGCTCAAAACGCCCGATTTTTCCTTATACACCGCGCCGGTGCGCTGCACTACGCCTTTCATTTTTTCCGCCAGGAAATACGAAATGGGCGGGAAGAGCATGCTCAGCAGCGCCAGCCGCCAATCGTACCAGAGCAGCATCGCCGCATAGGCCAGCATCCGCACGCCGGTATCGGGGATTTCCGTCGCGACCTTGCGCATGCCCTCGGCACAGTCGTCCACGTCGAGAATCGCCTTGGTCATCACGCTGCCCGCGCCCTCGGCCTCCAGTTCCACGCGGCTTTTGCGCACGAGGTTGCCGTAAAGGATGCATTTCATGCGCTGGTTGACGTTGTTGGCAAAGCGGCGGACATAAAACCGCTTGATATAGCGCGCGCCCTGCACGATCGCCGTCGCCGCTACATACCACACGACCAGCGTCAGCATCTCGGCGAACGCGCCCGTGCCGCCGAGGATGCGAATCAGGTAGGCGGCCATGCGGCCCTCAAACCACGGGCCCGCCAGCATGCCGACGTTATAGATCACGCCGAGCACCATCACGGCCAGCAGCATCGCCCATTGCTGCCGGAAATACGACCCGATCCGATCGGGCTGGAAAGATTTATCGCGCATCGCTCTCGCATTCTTCCTGCGCCATCCGGCGCGTCACTTCCGGAAACCCCGCGCGGCTTTCCCGCTTCGCCCGGAGATACAGCATATCGAGCGTGCGGCAAAAGCTTTCCCGCTCCTCCTGCGGGAGCGAGTCGAGCAGCCAGTCATAGAACACCGTCTCGATATGCGCCTTGGAATTTTTCAGCTTCTCCGCCTTTTCCGTCGCGTAAAGCAGCTGGCTCCGCCCGTCCTCCGGGTTTTCCCGGCGAACGAGATACCCCTTCGCCTCGAGGCTGGCCGCGCGCCGCGCCGCCGCGCCCTTATCGATCTGCAGACGCTCGCGCACCTCCTTCTGCGTAATGCCCGGGTTATGCCGGACGAGGTGGATGAAATCGAATTCCGCCGTACCGACGCCCTCGGCTTTCATTGTCTGCACGGTAAACGCGCTCACCTCGCGCGCAATTTTTGTGATTTTCCGCTCGGTTCTGTCCATGTTCCTCCGCTCCATATCGCAAATTGGATGTATGTGCATCTATATGGATGATCATACATCTATACAGCGTTCCTGTCAAGCGGCCGGCATAAAAAAAGAAGGCGTTTGCCCGCCTTCCCCTTTTTTTCGGCGCTTCGCGCCTTATTTCTCCTTCAGCGCCGCGATAACCGGCGTCACCGTCTTCATTTATGCCCTTCAGCTTTTGCCTTGCCGTAGTACAGCACCGCGCTTAGGGTGTATCTGAAAAAGGAAGAGGCGACAGCACGAGCGGATTTTTCGTCAGTTCAAGGAGGGAAATCGAAGGTTTAGCGGCGCTAAATCGAGATTTTCCGACGCCGAAATGGCGGAAAAGACGCCGTGATGGAGTCTCAGGGAATTTTCCAGATACACCCTAGTATCAAAAACACACCGCACAGGCCGAAGCACCAGCCGATCCCCGCAGCGACCAGCAGAGAGGACGCAAACAGAGAAAGGATCTCAACCAGATTGACGCCCATATTCATGACAGACAATGCAGCGGCCCGATCATTCTCCATTTCCAGCGTGTCGACCAGGTGATTTTGCTGTTCTTCTACATAGAACGCTGCGAGATCAAGAAGAAGCGGCAGAAAAACCATCATCGGAATCAATGCCCACGGTTTGTGCAGCAGCCCAAAGCCCAGCAATACGGCACCGCCGATCAGGCAGAAAAAGATGGTCAGACTCTGCTTTGCGCATTTTCCGAGCATCCGGATGAGCGGCTCTGCCAGCATCTGCGCAAGAGAATAACCGACGATGATCGCAGACAGCCAGACAAGCGGGATACCGCATTGCGTCAATATCTCCGCATAGAAGAAATTGACCAACAGCCATGCCACGCTGACCAGGGACATCAGTACGGTAAAGCGCCTCGCACGCCGGTCGCGCAAAAGAAGCAAAAGCTGCGCCGGGCCTGTTTTCTCCGCGTGAGCCTTTGCTGCGCCGCCGTGGGGTTCCCTGTGCAGGAACAACGTGCAGGCAAAACCGGCTGCGCCGGAAAAAACAGTAGCAATCAGCAGTCCTTTCAAGTCAAAGCGGTGATAGATCACCGCATAACTGACCGTACTGATCAAAAAGCCCGCCGTTCCAAAGTTTGCCGCATGCGCTGTCTTCGACAGATAATTCTCTTTTCCGCAGGTCGCATAGAGATAGGCGCTGCCCGTGCCGGACGACAGGCAGGCGGAAATCCCTTCAATCACCGCTTCCAATACAAAAAGCGAAAGGGAATGTAGCAAATACGCCGCCAACAGCATCCCCCTTGCCAATAATAGAAGGAGCTGCGAAAGGATCAGCGAATTGCGATAGCCAATGCGGTCTGTCAGATACCCTGTAGGCAGTTCTCCCAATGCGATAACAGCGGAGAGCAGCACCTGCAGCAGAAAGAACTGTCCGTCGCTTATCCCGGCCTGCGTTCTAACCAGAAGCGCGACCGGAGCGAAAAACACCAGCCCGCCAAAGAAGCTCATGCCGTCATAGGCGTCAATCTTGAGATACTTCATTGCGTCTTTTCCTTCCGACAGTTTCCTGTTTGCACCCCTGCGTCAGAGGGGCCGTTCCCTCACGGAAATACATCTCCCTTCTTCGCGGCAAGCCGCGCGCGTATTATTCCAGCTCTCCAAGCGCCCTGAGAATCTCGTCGTGCGCCGCGTCCGTCGCCGTAAGGAGAGAAAAGTCCGCCAGCGGCTTGTCGCCGCGCATCGCTTCTGTCAATTCCGAAGCGGCCTGCTGCAGCCGCGTGAAGCCCAGATTCTGCGCCACGCCCTTGAGCGTATGCGCCGCGCGGAACGCATCCGCCCAGCGCTCCGCGTCCACCGCGTCGTGCAGCTGACGGGTCGTCTCATCCGCGGCGTACATCCGCGCAAATTTCTTCACCATCGGCTCGTTCGGAATCCGGGCAAGCACCTTTTCGCAATCGCCGCCAACGGCGGCATAAAATTCACAAAGCGTCATTTTTCTTCTCCTCTGCGGCCACTCGCCTGTGCCGCGCCTTATTTTCATACATTCGCTGATCCGCCAGCCGAATCGCCATGGAAAGGGGTTTCACCCGGTATGCGCCGCCGATGCTGACTCCCAGCTGCATCTGCGGGTATTCCGGCAGAACGATGCCGCGAACCGCGTTTTGTATCTGCTCCAGACGGCGGAAAAACACCTCTTCGGCAATGCCGTTGAAAATCAGCAGAAACTCATCCCCGCCGTAACGGATGAGCGTATCCGTCTGCCGAATACACGCGCCAACCTTCGCGACGATCGCCTGCAGCGCCTCGTCCCCGACGTGGTGGCCGTACTCGTCGTTGATCTGCTTGAGCCTGTCCACGTCCAGCAGCGCGACGCCGTCGGCGCTTTCCAGGCTTGGCTCGAAATCGTTGAGATACAGGCGCGAATACGCGTGCGTCAGCGCATCGCGATAGAAGTTCAGAAGCGCTACGCCCGCCTTCTCCGGCATCTCCGCCCGTCCCCTGGAATAGAGCTTGTCGTCGATGCGCGAGGCGATTTCCAGCACGCACGGGCGTTCCTTCACTTTCAGATATTTGGAAAGCACGAAATAAAGGTCCGCATCCTTCATCTCCAGCTTCGTCACCCAGCTGCCGCAGGCCAGCGCCTCGCAGGAGCTGCAATTCTCGCACCGTTCGCAGCGGTTCCACATCTCATAGCAGCGCGCACCGGTTTCCACAATCTCCCCCTCGGGCGAAATTTCCAGCACGTTCGCCTTTTCCGCATCGACCAGCCGCACGACGTCGAAAATGCCGCGCAGGCCGTTCAGCAGCCGCTCCGTGTCGGGGTTCTCTTCCGTCAGCGTGTGTACGCCCTGCCGCAGCGCTTCTTCGTGAATATCGGTAAACTGGCCGATCGCCTCGGCGTAATCCATCCCTCTGCGCGTCCAGATGGTGCGCGCGCTGAGCCGGTGCCAGCGATATTCGCCCTGCACGGGAATGAGCACGTTCATATGCACGTACGGGTTTTCCGTCGTGCTTTTGTTGAGCTGCTCGCGCAGCCGCAGCCAGTCCTCGCGCGTGAGCAGATCCACATCCTCGCCCTGCGCGGGATAAAGCGCCCGCACGCGCTGGCTCGCATCGGCGTACCAGTCGGTATAGACCACCTTCTGAAGCCAGTGATCGTACTCAAACTGAATGCCGCCGCACTGTTCGGCGTAGAACTGCGTTTTCGCCTTCTCGATGGCCAGCAGCCTGCGCGCGCGGTCGTCCTGCGGAAGCTCACGGCGCTCAAGCGCCTCTGAAGCCAGCTGCGTCGCCTCCAGCTGATAATCGAAGCTCACATTCTCGCGCTGCAGGCAGGCGCGCAGCTCCTCCTCCGCGTCGTTCATGCATTCGATCAAAAGCGGGTTGAACTCGCCGCACGCGCCGTCACGGATCATCTTCAGCGCGTCTTCGAAGGGTATCGCCCTGCGGTAGCAGCGGTCGCTCGTGAGCGCGTCGAAAACGTCGGCCAGCGCGACAACCTGCGCCGAAACGGGGATTTCATCGCCCCGAAGCCCGTCCGGATAGCCCTTGCCGTCCCAGCGTTCATGGTGATAGCGGCAGATTTCGCGCGCCGTTCGGATAAACGGATTGGCCTGCGAATCGGCCATCTGCTGCAAAATCTCGTCGCCGAAGACGGTATGCTGCTTCATCTTCTCCCATTCGTCGGGATCGAGCTTGCCGGGCTTGTTGAGAATCCCCTCGGGGATGCGAATTTTGCCGATATCATGCAGCGCTGAAAGCATCGTAATCTGCGAAATATCCGTCTGGGAAAGCTGATAGCGGTCGGTTCGCCTGATAAGCCTGCGCAGCAGAATTTCCGTCAGCACGCGCACATGCAGCACATGCGCGCCCGATTCATGGTTGCGCGTTTCAATGGCGTTGCTGAGGATGCTGATCATCATGCTGTTGATCTTCTCGCGCTCGTAAACCTGATCCCGCACCAGATGCACAAGCCGGTGCTGCTGCTCGTAGAGAAGGATGGTATTGCTCACGCGGCGCTGCACGATCGTCATGTTAATCGGCCGGTTGATATAATCGGTCGCGCCCAGGTCGTACGCCTTCTGGATGAAGGTCATATCCTCCTCGGCGGAGATGACGATCACGGGCACCTCGCTCACCCACTGGCGTTCCTTCATCACGTTCAGAACGCCCAGCCCGTCCATCTTCGGCATATGGATATCCAGCAGGATCAGGCTCAAATCCAGATTGGCCGACAGCACCTCAAGCGCCTGCAGGCCGTCGTCGGCATAGAGATAGGCGTATTGCTCGCCGAGCACCTCGGCGAGAATCTGCTGATTCAGCTTTGAATCATCGACAATCAGGATTTTCTGCTTTTTCTTCATTCGCAATTCCTTCTATTCTTTCTTCGCGCAGTAGCGGTGTATCAGCACGGCCAGCTGTTCAAAATCCAGCGGCTTGGGGACATGCTCGTTTACCCCGGCTTCACGGCTGAGCGCGATATCCTCGGCAAACGCGTTTGCGGTCATCGCGAAGATGGGGATTTCGGCGGCGTCGCTGCGATCCATCGCGCGGATGCGCCGCGTCGCCTCCAGCCCGTTCAGCACGGGCATCATGATGTCCATCAGGATCAGGTCGAACTCTCCCGGCTTCGAGGCGGCGAAGCGCTCGACGGCCTGCTGGCCGTTCTGCGCCAGGGCAACCTTCGCGCCCTTCCCCTGCAGCACAAACTCGGCGATTTCCTGATTGAGCTTGTTATCCTCCGCCAGCAGGATGCTCACGCCCTCGATGGAATCGTCCGTCTCCTGCTTTTTCGGCTCCTCCGCCTTATAGTCCCGGTCGATTCGCAGCGGCAGCGTTACGGTAAAGGTCGTCCCCTTCCCCTGCTCGCTGACGAAGGAAATCTCTCCGCCCAGATAATCGACGGTCTTTTTCGCAATCGCCAGCCCCAGGCCGGAGCCTGGGTAATTCGAGCGCGCCTGCGCGTTCTCCTGCACAAAAGGCTCGAAGGCGTGCTTTTGAAATTCTTCGCTCATACCGACGCCCGTATCCGCGCAGGTAAAGACGAAGACGGCCTTCTCCCCGTCGGAAGATTTTTCCTCGCATTTTACATGCACCGAGCCGCCGGGCCTGTTATACTTCACGGCGTTGGCCATGATGTTCTGCACGATCTGCTGTACGTTGAGCGGGCTGCCGATCAGATGCAGGTGCTCGCCGCGCGGCGGCTCCACCTCGACCGTTACGCCCATCGCCGCGGCCTGCGATTCGACCATCGTCAGCGCGCTCGTCAGCAGTTCGCCGATTGCAAAGGGCGTGTTGCCCTCCTTGACCTCGCTGCCCTCGAGCTTGCTCATTTCCAGCACGTTATTGACCAGTTCGAGCAGGAACCCGGACGCGGTAAGGATTTTGTCAAAGCACTGGTTCGTCTTTTCCGCGTTGCCCGCGCATGCCTTGCCGATTTCCGCCATGCCGCAGATGCCGTTGATCGGCGTGCGGATATCGTGACTCATCCGGCGCAGGAAGTCCGTCTTGGCGGCGTTGGCCATGGCGGCCTCCTCGGCTGTTTTGCGCAGACGCTCCTGATAGTCCATCTCGCGCTCCCACTGCTCGGTCACGTTATGGAACAGCAGCATCACCGCGCTGATGTTTCCGTCTTCATCCCAGCCCTGCGGCACGAGCAGCGCCTGGAACCATCGATCCAGCACGTCTTCAATCGTATAGCCGATAAAGGTTTTGCCGCGCAGTCGCTCCGTCAGCGTGTCCAGCTCGACAAACTGCCTGAATTCCTCGCGGCAGGCCGGGCTGATGCCGTTTTGACACAGCTGCGCAAGCATTTCATGCGCGCCCTGCGCGCCGTTGATCATCTTCATCAGCTGCGGCGTCTGCGTGACCGGCTCCCACCGATCCCGCTGCGGATAAATGAGCAGATTGGCGGAATAAATGCTGGCCACCGCGCTGCGCAGGTTGTATTCCTTTTCGATCTGCCGCATCCTCGCCCGCTGCTTCTGCTGATGGGCGATCGACGCGATAAAGAAAATAAACAGGCACACGCACAGCGTGATTCCCGCCCACAGCAGGCCGACATCGCGCAGAAGCGCGCCGGGATAGAAGCAGTAAATGTAATAATCGCGGTAAACGCCGTTGCGGCCGATCCACAGGTTCGCCCCGCTGCGCAGCACAAGCAGTTCGCCGTTGCTCTTGAGCAGATCCGCAAACGCGACGTCGGTAATCGGGCATTCCTCAACCATCCTGCCCGTAAGCCGCACCGAATTCGTGCTGAGCACCCGTTCGCCGTCGGTGATCACATACACCGCATCGTCGTCGACCATGTTCGGGGTCAGCATGGTGTTGAGCGAAAGCTCGTACTGCTCGTCCGCAACGTGCTGCGCGTCCGAATAGCAGACGATCACGCCGCCAACGCTCCGGCGGGAAACCATCGCGTAATCCAGCTCGCACCCGCCGGCGGAATAGCGGCTCGCATACACCTTCTGCGGGTAATCGAGAATATTCCGCGTATCCTCGTCATTGCGGATGAACGAAAGGAAGCTGTCCCGCCGCTCGCCCGCGAGATCCAGACTGCCGACGACGTTCAGCGAATCGTCCAACACGATAATGCCGGACAGATACTGATTCCGCGCATAGCGCGCCAGCACTTCCTCGCGGCTCAAGTCGACGTTCTCCGTATAGATGCTGAGGATATTCGCCTTGTTGATCAGCGCCTGCAGATCGTCCACGCGCTCGCCGAGCCGGTAGCTGTCGTAGCGAAGGCAGATATCCCGAATCATTTCAATCGCATTGGACGCGGTGAAATTGATTCGATTCGTTTCAAGAATCACTCCGCCCGCCATCGCAGCAACTACAAGCAGCGCGCCCAGCACAATCCAGATCCACCAGCCATGCCGTTTTTTCAGTCTGCGTTTTTTCCCCGTTGCCGCACCGTTCAAAACGCATCGCCTCCATGCCGTTCAACGTTTATACTCATGCCGAATCGTTCGCATAGCCGCGCCGTCGTTCCGTCCCGCATCATTTCGTCCAGCACATCGTCAAGCCGCTGAACCAGTTCGCCGTCCGCATCCGGCAAAAAGGCGACGCCCAGCGGTTCGCTCTGCACGCCCATATCCAGCTCGCGGTATTCGTCCGGCGCATCGCCGGTATAAATCTGCAGCGCGTTTTCATAGCCCGCAATCGCGTCGACGTAGCCCTTGCGCAGCGCCGTAAACGCCTCGCCCACCGTATCGAAAGCGGAAATCTGCTCCACCTGCGGCAAACCGGCGCTTTCGGGCCGCATGAACAGACCTTCCGTCGTCGAGCGCGCCTGCACGCCCACGCGCTTCCCTCGCAGATCGCCCAGCGTCTGGATGTCGCTTTCCGCGCGCACGATCACGACCCGCCATGAATGCAGAAACGGCCCCGCCCACTGGAATTCGTCCTCATGGCCGTTCATCGAAAGCGCGTCCCAGAGACAATCCACGTCGCCATTCTCCAGCGCGGCGCGCCGCTTTCCAAGCTCCAGCACGACGAACGCCGGCCGAAGGTTCAGCCGCGCGCAGGCCTCCTCCGCCAGTTCCAGATCGACTCCCGTAAACTGCCCGTCCGCATTGCGATAAAAAAACGGCGCATACACCGTAACCCCGATGCGCAGTTCGGGCATCTCTTCCTCCGCGCCGCAGGACGCGGCGAAGCACAGCAGCAGGCAAATCAGCAGCAAAGCACAGCGTTTCATTCGTTTTCTCCCGTCTGAGCAGGCAGCGCCGTTTTTCGGGTTACGCGCCGCATGCTTTCGTCTGACAAAATGTAATTCCTCCGCACCGCCGCGCCCTTCCGGCTGCCCCGTTTCATTCAGGGGACATAACGGTTCCAGAGGAAAAAGTTCGTCTTTTATCTGGCTTCTCATCCGCTAAGATATTATAAAGAGGCTCCCGTGCCCTGTCAATATGCCGCGGCCAAATCCCCCGGACGCGTCCGCCGTCTTTCGCGTAAAAAAGGTCGAAATGTAACCAATTGAGCCGGCCGTTTTTTATGGCCGCAGAGCGGCCCGAGAAAAAAAGCGGCCGTTTCGGGGCGCAATCCGCCCAAACGGAGCCGCAACCAGCAAAGCCGGCCGGTATAATATAGAGTGAGCTCAAGATGGGAGGTGTTCTTATTCAGGCGTTTTACGGTATTCTGATTCCATTTCTGGGCACGGCGCTGGGCGCGGCGTGCGTGTTCTTTATGAAAAAAACGCTGGGCGAGGCGGTGCAGCGCGCGCTGACGGGCTTTGCGGCGGGCGTGATGGTCGCCGCGTCGGTCTGGAGCCTGCTGATCCCTGCAATCGAACAATCCGCGCCGCTCGGAAAGTATGCGTTCTTCCCCGCCGCCGCGGGGTTCTGGATCGGCGTGCTGTTTCTCCTGCTGCTTGATCATATCGTTCCGCACCTGCACAGCAACAGCGAATGCGCGGAAGGGCCGCGCAGCCATCTGCGGCGCACGACGATGATGGTTCTGGCCGTCACGCTGCATAATATCCCCGAAGGGATGGCCGTCGGCGTCGTTTACGCCGGCTTTCTTTCCGGCAGCGCGCAGATCAGCGCCGCCGGCGCGCTCGCGCTCTCGCTCGGCATCGCGATTCAGAATTTTCCCGAAGGCGCGATCATCTCGCTCCCCCTGCGCGCGGAAGGCATGAAAAAACGCCGCGCGTTCCTCAGCGGCGTGCTGTCCGGCGTGGTTGAGCCGGTCGGCGCGGCGCTCACAATTCTGGCCGCGCGCTTCGTCGTGCCCGCGCTGCCTTATCTGCTCAGCTTCGCCGCGGGCGCAATGCTGTATGTGGTGGTAGAAGAGCTGATCCCGGAAATGTCGCAGGGCCGGCATTCCAACCTCGGCACCCTCTTTTTCGCCTTCGGTTTCAGCGTAATGATGATCCTGGACGTAGCCCTAGGGTGTATCTGAAAAAGGAAGAGGCGACAGCACGAGCGGATTTTTCGTCAGTTCAAGGAGGAAAATCGAAGGTTTAGCGGGGCTAAATCGAGATTTTCCGACGCTGAAATGGCGGAAAAGGCGCCGTGATGGAGTCTCAGGGAATTTTTCAGATACACCCTAGACTAAATGCGGCTTTCTTCGAAGAGGGGTCTGGGGGAGGAACCTTCTTTCTCCAGAAAGAAGGTTCCTCCCCCGGAAGAAAGCGTTTATCTCCCCGTCACTTCAGCGTTACCACCGTCACGCCGTCCTCGCCTTCGCCGTAGCGTCCGGCACGGAAGCTCTTGACGCGCGGGTGCTTGCGCAGATACCCCTGAATGCCCGCGCGCAGCGTGCCGGTGCCCTTGCCGTGAATAATATACACCTCGTGCAGGCCGCTCAAAAGCGCGTCGTCGAGGTATTTATCCGCCGTAGCGAGAGCCTCCTCGAGCGACATGCCGCGCAGATCGCACTCAAGGTTCACCTGCCGCGTCGTCATGTCCACGTCGGACTTGACGCGCGCGAGCGGTTTCTGCTCGGCGCGATCGCGCTTGAGCTGGCTGACATGTACCTTGAGCTTGAGAATGCCCGCCTGTACCTGCAGTTCGCCGTTTTTATCCGGGGTAGAGAGCACAGTGCCCTTCGTTCCCAGATGCGGAATCATTACGCTTTCGCCCACCTTCAAGTCCTTCGGCGGGGCGAGCGGGGTATCCACCGGCGTTTTCAGCGCGGCGGCAAGCTCGTCCGCGCTCTCGTCGATGCGGCGGCGCACAGCCTGCACCTCGTGCTCGCGCAGCGGGCCGCCGTCCTTCTTCATCCTGCGCAGATCGGCGATGACGCTTTCCGATTCGTTCCGCGCCTTTTCCACAATGCGCCGGGCTTCCTCGCGGGCTTTGGCGAGCGCTTTTTCGCGCTCCTGCGCGAATTTCTCCTTCTCGCGCTCGGCTTCGGCGCGTGCGGCGTTCATTTCCTGCCGCGCTTCTTCCGCCAGCTTGCGCTCGCGTTCGGCGACCTGGCGATGATATTCCGCGTTGGCGATAACGTCCTCAAAACGCACCTGATCGCGCGAGAGCATCTCCTTGGCGTCGGCGATAATCTCCTCCGGCAGGCCGAGACGGCGCGAAATTTCAAACGCGTTCGACTTGCCGGGAATGCCGATGGACAGCCGGTACGTCGGCCGCAGCGTTTCCACGTCGAACTCGACGGACGCGTTTTCCACGCCGGGCGTGGTCAGCGCGAAGGCCTTCAGTTCGGCATAATGCGTCGTGGCCAGCGTGCGAATTTTGCGGGCCAGCAGCCTGGACAGAATCGCCTGCGCCAGCGCCGCGCCCTCGGTCGGGTCGGTGCCCGCGCCCAGCTCGTCAAAGAGCGTGAGCGATTTTTCCGTCACCCGGCCCATGATGGAAACGATATTCACCATGTGCGAGGAGAACGTCGAAAGCGACTGCTCGATCGACTGCTCGTCGCCGATATCGGCGAAAACCTGATCGAATACCGAAAGCTCCGTCCCCAGATCGGCCGGCACCTGCAAGCCTGCCATCGCCATGAGCGTGAACAGACCGACGGTTTTGAGCGTAACGGTTTTGCCGCCCGTGTTCGGGCCGGTAATGACAAGCGTGGTAAAATCCTGCCCGAGCCACAGATCGCTGGGCACCACCTTTTCCGGGGCGATCAGCGGATGCCTGCCGCGCGCGATGCGGATATATCCGCGGTCGTTCATCTTCGGCTGCACGCCGCGCATCTCGCGGGAAAGGCGCGCCTTGGCGAAGAGGAAATCCAGCTCGGCAAGCACGTCGAGGTTATGCGTGAGCATCTCCACCTCGGGCGTGATGCGGCCGGAGAGCGCCTGCAGAATGCGTTCGATTTCGGCCTTCTCCTTCGCCTCGAGCTGCTTTAGGTCGTTGCCGATTTCAACGACGGCCATCGGCTCGATAAACAGCGTCGCGCCGGAAGAGGACTGATCGTGGATCAGACCCGGCACGGCGGCGCGGGCTTCGGCCTTGACGGGAATGACGTACCGGTCGTGCCGCACGGTAACGACGGCGTCGGACAGGTATTTCTGCATGTTCGGGCTATGCACCATCGCGTTGAGCTTCTCGCGCACGCGCTCGTTGCAGGCGCGCATTTTGCGGCGAATCTCGGAAAGCTCCGCGCTCGCCCTGTCCGCGATTTCGTCTTCGGAGAGAATGGCGTTTGCGATATCCTCCTCAAGCCGGCGGAAGGTCGAAAGCTCGCTCGCCAGCGCCGTCACGCGCGGCGTGTTTTCCCGCTCCGTCACCAGCGCCTCGCGGGCGGCGCGGGCGGCGCGCATGCTGCCCGCCACTTCCAGCAGCGCCTTGGGCGAAAGCGTCGCGCCGATCGCCGCGCGGCGCAGCCACGGGCGCACATCCTCGAAGGGAATCAGCGGGTGCTGCGGAAGATAGGTGAGAATCACCAGCGCTTCTTCCGTTTCCTGCTGCCGCAGCGTCGCCTCGGCGAGATCGCTCGTCGGCACGAGGGCGGCGCATTTTTCCGCGCCCAGCGCGGAAACGGCATAGCCCCGCAGCTGCTCCCTGATTTTTGTAAATTCCAGCACGCGCAGCGCACGTTCTTCCATGGGTTACTCCTCCGGGTCTTTCTTCAGCTTTTCGCTCATCTCCATCAGTTCGCGGCGCAGGCGCGTGTTTTCATCCTGCGCCTGCAAAAGCTCGTCGGCCAGGTTCATCGCCGTGAGCACGGCGGCCATCGGCTGGCTGAGGCGGTAGGTGAGCATCATCTCTTCCATCTTGCGGTCGATATAGACGGCCACGCGCTTGATATGCTCCTCCGACTCGACGCCGACCATCGTATATTCCTTGCCGCAGATGGTGACGGTCGTTTTATTTTTCTGCGTGTTTTGGGTATTCATGCGATTTTCTCCCTTCCCGCCCGGCCGGGGTTACAGCTTCTGATGCGGATACTCCTCGCCGAAGGTTTCCACGCGGATGGATTTGATCTTCTGCTCCTGGCGGGGCTTATCGCGCATATCGCGCGGGGTGGAAACGATCCTGTCGGCGGCCTCCATGCCCTCGTCGACGCGGCCGAACGCGGCGTACGCGCCGTCCAGATGCGGAGCGTCCTCAACCATGATAAAGAACTGGCTGCCGGCGGAATCGGGCATCATCGAGCGGGCCATGGAAAGCACGCCGCGGGTATGCTTAATGGAGTTATTCACGCCGTTCTGCTTGAATTCGCCCTTGATGCGCCAGCCGGGGCCGCCCATACCGGTGCCGGTCGGGTCGCCGCCCTGAATCATGAAGCCGGGGATGACGCGATGGAAAATCACGCCGTCGTAAAAGCCGCTGTTGGCCAGCGCGATGAAGTTTGCGCAGCTGATGGGCGCGATTTCGGGGAAAAGCTCGCCCTTCATCACGTCGCCGTTTTCCATGGTAATGGTGAATTCCGGATTTTTCTTAGCCATTTTATTCTTCCTCCTGATTTGGTTTTCTGTAATTCGGGTCCTTCGGGTTGCCTTCGCTGTTTTCCTCCTCGCGGCGGGCGCAGCGGGGAGCGCGTTCCTGCCAGAGCGCTTCCTTGCGCGCGATCATCTCGTCCACGCGGGCGATGTAATGCCCTACGTCGCCCACGTTCGGCGCGCGCTCGATGCGCGTCTCTTCCGGGATAATCCGCTTGGAAATCGCGCCCGCCCCCAGGGCGAGGATGTGCGTCGTCTCCTCCATGATGTCGATGTTGTAGATGCTCTCGCAGCCCGGCAGCGCGTATGCGACGTTTTCCAGGTTGCCGGCCACCATCTTCTGCCGGTAGAGGTAATAGGGCCGCATGCCCATCTCCCGCGCGCGCTGCGCGCCCAGTTCCACCTGCGCCTCCGCCACTTCCGGCGGCGCGGGATGGAAACCGAACTCGTTCATCACCGAGCCGTGCTTCCGGGCGAGGGTATGGATGGTAATACTGTCGGGCCGCAGAGCGGCCAGCCGGTCGAGCGTATGCGCGAAATCTTCCACCGTTTCGCCCGGCAGCGCCGCGATCAGATCCATGTTGATGTTTTCAAAGCCCGTTTCCCGCGCCATCGCAAACGCTCGATCCACATCGTCCGCCGTATGCGCGCGGCCGATGAGCTTGAGCGTCTGATCGTTCATCGTCTGCGGGTTGACGCTCACGCGGGTCACGCCCGCCTCGCGCATGGCGCGCAGCTTGTCCGCATCGATCGTGTCCGGGCGACCCGCTTCGACCGTCCATTCGCGCCAGCCCGGGAAAAGCCTGCCCATCTGCTCCAGCACGCGCGCCAGCTGCTCGGCGTTGAGCGCCGTCGGCGTCCCGCCGCCCACGTACAGCGCGCGCACCTTCAGCCCCTTGCGGCGCAGAAGATCGGCGCCGGCTTCCATCTCGCGCGCCAGCGCGTCCAGATACGGCGGCACCTTCCTGCCCTTGCCGAGCGCTTCGGCGAAAAACGAGCAATAGCTGCACCGCGTCACGCAGAACGGAATGCCCACGTATACATCCACCGCGTCGGCAGGCGGATTCATGAACGGGCGCTGCGTTTCACACGTTTCGCGCAGAAGCCGCGCGCGGCCGGGCCGCAGATCAAACTGCCGCAGCAGCGACGCCTCCGCCTCAGCGGGCGTATCGCCTTTCTCCAGCCGTTCATAGAAGAGGCGCGTCGGGCGGATGCCGGTAAGGCTTCCCCAGGGCGGCTGTTTGCCGGTCACGCGGCGCAGAAGCCAGTAGCAGCCCTGCTTGACCGAACGGCGGCGGCGGCGCTTGACCTCCCAGCCGTCGCCGGCGAGCGGAGCCGTCCACTGGAACTTCTCGCCCTGCAAATCGTATTTTTCAATCACCCAGCCCTCGAGCTCGCTGCGCTCATGGCGCAGGAACGCATCCGGCGTTTCCGCCTGCGCAATCTCCGAACCGGGATAGAACACGCGCAGCACTTCGCTCATATCCTCGAAACACTCGGGCGCGTTCGTATAAACCGTAATCCTCATTCGTTTACCTTTCCTCGCCGATTGTGGTAGGCAGCCCATGGCCGGGGCAGACGCGCGTTTCCGGGCTCAGCGCGCGCAGGCGCTTGAGCGACGCGGCCATTTCCATTTCGCTGCCGCCCGGGAAATCAGTGCGGCCCCAGCCGCGGCGAAAGAGCGTATCCCCCGAAAAAAGCTGCCCTTCATCCGTTAAAAAGCAGCATCCGCCTTCCGTGTGACCAGGCGTGTGCAGCACGCGCAGGCGGATTCCGGCCAGCGTCAGCGTTTCGTTATCCTCCAGCAGAAAATCCGCCGCCCCCTGCGAGGGCGCGCCGCCGAACATCGCCGCCAGACTGTAGAGCGGGTTGATCAGATTCTGCGCGTCCTGCGCGCCGATATACACGGGCGCGCCGTCCGCGCGCAGCGCGGCCACAGCCCCGATATGGTCGTAATGCCCGTGCGTGAGCAGAATCGCGGCGATTTTCCGCTGCCCCAGCGCAAGCCGAATCGCCGGCTCCTCCGCGCCGGGATCGATCACGATCGCGTCCTCCCGCCCCTCGCGCGAGAGCACATAGCAGTTCGCCTGCAATTCCCCGACGGGGACCGTCTCAATCCGAATCAATTTCAGAATCCTTTCCGGCTGTCGAGCAGAATGGTCACAGGACCGTCGTTGACGAGGGAAACCTCCATGTGCGTCTGGAAGACGCCCGTTTCCACACGAATCCCTGCGGCGCGGAGCGCCTGGCAGAAATCCTCGTAAAGCGCGTTCGCCTCCTCCGGCCGCGCGGCGTTTGAAAAGCTCGGCCTGCGGCCGTGGCGCGCGTCGCCCAGAAGCGTGAACTGGCTCACCGCCAGCACCGCGCCGCCCACGTCCTTCACCGACAGATTCATCTTCCCCTCGCCGTCCTCGAACACGCGCAGCCCGGCCACCTTCTCGGCGCAGTAGCGCATATCGGCCTCGCCGTCGCCCTGTTCCACACCGACAAGCACCATATATCCCTTTTCCACCTCACCGGTGGTTTTTCCTTCAACCGTAACGCTCGCGCGGGAAACGCGCTGAACGACGCAACGCATATTCGCGCCTCCTCACTGCTGTATTCTGAAAACCTCGATAATATCCGTGCGCTTTTGCAGCTGCTTGATCATCCGATCCAGCTGCTCGCGGCTTTTCGTTTTGAGCTGCAGGGTAATCGTCGCGGTGCCGTTTGAATGAATCTTCGCCGAAACCGACTCGATCGGCACTTTCATCGTTCCCATCAGCACGGCCAGATCGGCCAGCAATCCGTCGCGGTCGTAGGCGACGATCTGCAGCCCCGCGCGGAATTCGCTCTCCGTGTTCGCCCAGCTGACCTCCACCATGCGCTCCGGCTCGAAGCTGAGGGCGTTGATGCAGTCCGCCTTATGCACGGCCACGCCGCGCCCGCGCGTGATATACCCGACGATCTCGTCGCCCGGCACGGGGTTGCAGCAATGCGCGAAGCGCACCAGCATGCCCGGCTCGCCCGCCAGATACACGCCCGCGCTTTCGGCCAGATGCTGCCGCTTTTCGTTCTCCTCGACGCTGGTCGGCTGCGGAGACGGCGGCGCGGCGATGCGCTCGGCGCGGCGGTATTCCTCCTTGAGGCGGCCGATCACGCCTACGGCGCTCATCGCGCCGAAACCGACGGTCGCGCAGACGTCGTCCCAGTCGAAAAGGCTGAGCCTGGAAAGCAGCGCGTCGACGTACTCCGGCTTCGTCAGCGTCGAAAGCGGAATCGTCCCGCGCGCGGCCTCGCGCTCGAGCATCGCGCGGCCGATTTCGATATTCTCCTCCTTCAGCTCCTTCTTGAACCACTGGCGGATTTTCGTCTTCGCCTGCGAGGTTTTGACGATGTTCATCCAGTCGCGGCTCGGTCCCTTGGAGGCGGAGCTGGTCAGAATTTCAACGAAATCGCCCGTTTCCAATTCTCGGTCGAGCGTGACGATGCGGCCGTTGATCTTCGCGCCGACGCACTTGTTGCCGATGGCGCTGTGGATGCGGTACGCAAAGTCCAGCGGCGTCGACCCGCGCGGCAGGCTGATGATATCGCCCTTGGGCGTGAAGACGAACACCTCGTCGGCGAACAGATCGACCTTGAGCAGGTCGATAAACTCGCGCGCATCCTTCGTATCGGACTGCCAGTCGAGAATCTGGCGCAGCCAGTAAAGCTTCTCGTCCAGTCCGTCTCCTACGGCGCGGCCCTCTTTATAGCGCCAGTGCGCGGCGATACCGAATTCGGCCAGGCGGTGCATTTCCTTCGTGCGAATCTGCACCTCGAAGGGCTGTCCGTTCTGCCCGACGACGGTCGTATGCAGCGATTGATACATATTCGCTTTGGGCGTGGAGATATAATCCTTGAAGCGGTTGGGCACCTGCCGCCAGAGCGTATGCACAAGCCCCAGCACGGCGTAGCAGTCCGGCACGGTGTCGACGATCACGCGCAGCGCGATCAGATCGTAAATCTGCTCGAACGCCACGTGATGCAGCGTCATCTTGCGCCAGATGCTGTACAGGTGCTTGGGCCTGCCCTCGATTTCGAAGGAAAGATGCAGCTGCTCGTCGATATTGCGGGAAAGCTCTTCCTTGACGGATTCGATGATTTTTTCGCGCTCCGCGCGGCGCATGCCGACCTTCTGCGCGGTATCCTTATATTCCTCCGGGTACAGGTACAGGAAGCACAGATCCTCCAGCTTGGTCTTGATCGCGTAAACGCCCAGCCGGTGCGCGAGCGGCGCGTAAATATCCAGCGTTTCGCGCGCGATGGCGATCTGCCTGTCGCGCGGCTGGAATTTGAGCGTCTGCATGTTGTGCAGCCGGTCGGCCAGTTTGATCAGGACGACGCGGATATCCTTGGACATGGCGAGGATCATCTTGCGCAGGCTTTCGGCCTGCTGCTCCTCGCGGGAGACGAAATCCAGCCGCGACAGCTTCGTCACGCCGTCGACCAGCTGCGCCACCTCCGCGCCGAACTCCGTCTGGATCATTTCCAGCGTGACGCACGCGCAGTCCTCCACACAGTCGTGCATCAGCCCCGCCGCGATCGTCGCGCCGTCCATCATCAGGTTGGCCAGCGTCGTCGCCACCTTGACGGGGTGAATAAAGTACGGCTCGCCGGACTTGCGCGTCTGCCCCTCGTGCGCTTTTTCGGCGAAATGCCACGCCCGCTCCACCAGCTCGGCGTTTTCGGCCGTGTGATATTTCGTCACGCACGCCTTCAGCTCTTCCAGCGTCATGCTTCGGTTGTCTTCCGTCATGCCTTCTCCTCCCAATGGCATACCAGCCGCAGCCGTTTCAGTGTGGGGCTGTCCGAAAGCGAACAGCGCCGCGCCGGCATCAGCACCGCCTCAAACGGTTCGCGGCTCAACAGCACCAGTCCCAGCTCGTCAAACGCGGTCAGCCCCAGCCGCGTAGCCGCCGCGCTCAGCCCCGCCGCCTGCGAAAGCGCCTTTTCTGACTTCATCGCGCCCGGCCACGCGCGCAGGACGCGATAGAGGTTCCTCAGCGCGTCGTCGGACGGCATCAGCGCGCGCAGCGCGGCTTCAACGTCCGCGTCGTCCAGCGCGATCACGCGGCTGTAGCCCTCCTCCGCGCCGGGCGCGGGCATCGCGCACAGGCAGTTGTACCGCCGCAAATCGGCAGGTTTTCCAAACGCGCAGTCCAGCCGGTCCGAAAGCCCGGCCTCCGCAAGCCAGTCTGCCCAGCGAAGCGCGCCTTCAAGCGTGCGAACCGTCAGCAGCGTTCCCTGACAGCTCTCTTCCAGCAGCTGCCGCGCCTGCGCGCGGAGGATCTCCTCCCCGACCGGCGCGTCTTCCGCCGCCTCCGCCTGCAGAAGATACAGCGCGAACGCCTCTTCCCGCGCGGCGCAGCCCTTTCGGAACGCGTCCAGCCCCGCATGCGGCACCAGCCGTTTCACGTCCATCTCGGCGCTGCGGCGGCCCATCCATTCGTTAATCGTCGGCGAGAAGATCGCGTCCACCGTATCGGGCAGGTTCGCCCGCTCGCCGCCCAGCCCGAAGGCGATGCCCCCCACGCTCGCGCCATCCTGCTCCAGCCGCAGCTTCAGATGCCGCCCTTCCGCGCCGACAGCCCGCGCTTCCAGCAGATGTACGCCGCGCGCCGCCAGAATCGGCGCGGGGTTGCCGATTCCGTTGGGCGCAAGGCGCCCCAGATCCTCCGCCAGTTCGCAGGTAACCTCCCGCAGCGGAAGATCGAAATCGTACACGACGCTAGGGATATACGCGTCCGGCTCGGCAAGCTCCGCAGCCGCTTCGTTCACGCGGCGGCGGAATTCGTCCATATATTCGGCCTTCAGCGTCAGCCCTGCGGCCATCGCATGCCCGCCGAAGCGCTCGTACAAATCCTGACAGCGCGAGAGCACGGCGTGAATATTCACCCCCGGCACCGAACGCGCCGAGCCGGTACACATGCCGTCCTCCCTGGAAAACACAATCGACGGCCAGGCGTATTTCTCCGTCAGCCGCCCGGCGGCAAGGCCTACCACGCCGCGGTTCCATCCCTCGCCCACCGCGATGAGCACCTTATCGCGCAGGAAATCAGCGTTTGCGGCCACCTGCCTGTCTGCTTCGCGCACGATCGCCGCCTCCAGCCGCTGGCGTTCGGCGTTCGTCTCGTCCAGCTCTCGGGCAATGCGCGCGCCCAGCGCCGCGTCGTCCGTAAGCAGCAGCTCCACGCAGCGGTTCGAATCCCCCAGCCGGCCGCCCGCGTTCAGCCTCGGCGCGATCTGAAAGCCGATATGTCCGGCGTTGATCGCCTTGCCGTCCAGCCCGGAAAGCGACATCATCTCGCGCAGCCCGGGGCGGGTCGTTTTCTGCAGCCGGCGAAGGCCGAGCGAGACGATCGCCCGGTTTTCACCCGTCAGCGGCACCATATCGGCTACGGTCGCAAGCGCCGCCAGCTCCACAAGCGGCTCCGCCGCCTCCAGCCCCCACAGCCCCTGCACAATCTTCAGCGCAACGCCCGCGCCGCAAAGCCCCCGGCCGCAGCCCGCGCCCAGCAGTGGATCGACGAGCGCGTCCGCCTGCGGCAGGCGCTCCGGCGGCTCATGGTGATCGGTCACGATCAGCTTCAGCCCCAGCTCCCGCGCCAGCGCCGCCTCGGCGACGGAGGTAATGCCGCAGTCGACGGTGATAAGCAGCTCATATTCCGCCGCGATTTCGCGCACCGCCTCGGCGTTCAGGCCGTAGCCTTCGCTGTGCCGTGAGGGGATGCGATAGGCGGCGTTCGCCCCATGTTCGCGCAGCGCCTGCGTGAGAATCGTCGTCGCGCATACGCCGTCCACGTCGTAATCGCCGTAAACGACGATTTTCGCGCCCCGCTCCATCGCCCCGCGAATCGTCTCAAGCGCCGCCTCCATGCCGTAGATCGTCCCCGGCTCGGACAGGTCGTCCAGCGAGGGGTTCAAAAACCGGCGGGCTTCCTCGGGCGTATGCACGCCGCGCATGGCCAGCAGCCGCGCAAGCTGCGGCGAATAGCCGGCCGCCGTCAGTTTCTCCCCGCCCGCTTCCTCCGGGCGCTTGATCAGTCGCAGCATCCGTCAAACTCCTTTGAAATAGAACAGGAAGCCCTTTCCCATCCGGAAAAGGCTCCCTGCAAGGCATCGATTAGCGTTTAAGCGCGCGCGGCCAGCATACGATCTGCATCGCATGCCCGATTCTCGTCATCATACCGGCCTGTGCGTTCATTTTTTCCCTTTCCGGCGGCGCGCCCTGCTTGAATGATTGCATAAATTATACGCGCTTTGCCGGAAAACGTCAAGAAAACGCGAAGAATAGGAAACGATTTTTTCCTTTTTACGCTCCGTACAGCCCCGGAACCTTCACGCCGTCGCGGATAAACAGCGGGATTTCGTCCAGCTGCGCCTGCGTTTCGATCCACTGTCCGCCTTCGTATGTCGTGCCGGTCGTGTATTCGAGCCAGCGGCTGCCGCGCGGCAGATAAACCCTGCGGCGCACGCCGCCCGCTTCCAGAATCGGCGCGACAAGCACGTCGCCGCCGAAGAGGTAGCTGTCCGAGATCGTCCAGGCTGTCGGATCGCCGGCGTAATGATAGAAAAGCGGGCGCATAATCGGCGTGCCTTTTTCATGGAACTGCCGCATGAGGCTGCGGATATAGGGCAGCATCGCCTTGCGCAGGTTGAGATATTTGACGAAGATCGGATAATTCTCCTCGCCGTAGCTCCAGACCTCGTTGGGCGCGCCGCAATAGTCGGTCAGGCCGGATTCGGCGGCCAGCGAGCGCGGCTGACGGTCGCCGTGCATGCGCAGAACGGGACTGAACACGCTCCACTCGAACCAGCGGATCATCAGCTCGCGGAATGCGGGATCGGTAATATCGCCCCAGTCGAAGCCGCCGATATCGGTCGTCCACCAGCCGATGCCGGCCAGTCCCATCTGCATGCCGGCCACGATCTGCCAGCGCATGCTCTTAAAGCTGCAATGGATATCCCCGCTCCAGACGAGCGCGCCATAGCGCTGGCTGCCCGCCCACGCGCAGCGTACCAGCGCGAGAATTTCCTCCTCGCCCGCCTCGCGCATGCCGTCGTACATGCCCTTGACGAACACCTGCGGATAGAGGTTGCCGACCACCTGATGCGGCCCCATCTGATAGCGGTACGGCTCCGAACCGTAATTGAGATAGGAAGGATACTGCGGCTCCGCCGCGTCCAGCCAGAAATACCTGATGCCCGCGTCGTAGTAGCTCTTTTTGCACTTTTCCCAGACATAGCGGCGCGCTTCGGGGTTGGTCGCGTCGAAGAAAATCGTCCAGGAAGCCGACCGCATGGACATGCGGACGCCTGTATCGACCTGCGTGAGATAGCCGTTGGCGAGCATTTCGCCGAAGTTTTCGCTGCTCATCTGCACGCTCGGCCAGACGGAAACGGCCGCTTCCACGCCCATTTCCTTCAATTCCTTCATCATGCCTTCCGGGTCGGGCCAGCACTCCCGGTCGAATTTCCAATCGCCGAACTTCGTCCAGTGATAGAAATCGATCACGATCACATCCAGCGGAAGGCCCCGGCGCTTATATTCGCGCGCCACGCTGAGCAGCTCCTCCTGCGTGCGATAGCGCAGCTTGGACTGCCAGAAGCCCATTGCGTTTTCCGGCATCATCGGCGGCAGACCCGTCGCCTGCACATAACGTTCGACAATCGCGGCGGGGGTATCGTCCGCAGTAATCCAGTAATCGATCAGGTGCGTGGACTGCGCGTGCCAGATCGTCATGTTCGTGCCAAAGGTCACCTCGCCTACGGCGGGGTTATGCCACAGCATGCCGTAGCCTTTATCGGAAACCACAAAGGGAACGGTGCACTGGGAATTTCGCTGCATCAGTTCCAGCGTCGCGCCTTTGAGGTTGAAAATGCCCTGCTGATACTGGCCCATGCCGAAAAGCTTTTCCTCCGGATCGGATTCAAACCGGGCATACGCCTGAAACGCGCCGCCGATATTGCCGCGAATTTCCCGCGCGGCGATGCGCATATGGCTGGAAAACTCCGGCTGGCTCATGTCGCGCACGAATTCTTCCAGCAGAAGCTTGCCATTCTGGTTGAAAAAGCAGATTTTCCCGCTGCGGGAAACGGTCGCGGTAATCTTCCCGTTTGTGATGACCGCGCTGTTATTTTCGATCTTGATTTCCGTCTGCGCCTGCGGCGCGGGAAGGAGCGCCCAATCTGTTTCCGGCATAGCGGCTTCACAGGTTGCGCGAACGCGAAGGCTGTTTTCTCCCCAAGGCTCAATCCAGAGGATTTCCGAGTCGAAGCGTCTGATCAGACGGTTTGCGGTTGCCTGAAACATATCATTTCCATCCTTATATACATCTATACGGTGAAACAGGGAAAAGGGGCCGCCTGCGCGGCAGCCCCGGTAGATCGTTCTTAATTCTTATACTTGGCGTCGTACGCTTCCTGGTACAGTTCGAGCCAGCGGCTCAGACCGGCGCGCTCGAGTTCGGCCTTGTACTCTTCCCAGCCCTCTTCGATGCCGCCGTCGGCGATCCACTGCGCAGTGAAGGTGTCGGTGATGGACTCGATATCCGCATACAGGCTGGCAGCCTCTTCGGCTTCATCGGAGCCCAGCACGACCGGCGGGTAAACGTACTCTTCGTGGATATAGGGCTTGTAGCGTTCGTCCGTCTGCAGCTTGCCCACACCGTTCTGGTAGGCTTCGCTGTCGAAGACGAGCTTGCTTTCCATTTCATCGCTGACCCAGCCGACGAAACGGTCGGACATGCCGTTGGTCCACTTCCAGTTGTCCATCGTCTGGCCTTCCGGATAGGTGAAGGAGATGGTGCCGTCTTCGTTTTCGATCAGGGAAACGCCGTAGGCGCCATAATAGGCCTGCAGACCGTATTCGTCGGAGTAGAACTGATCCGCCCACTTGATGGCCGCAACCGGATCTTCGCACGCGGTGCTGATGGACATGGCGTAGTAGCCGCCAGGCCCAAGCTTGTTAAACAGCGTGTTGCCGGAAACGTTCTGATCGCCGTTCGGGCCGACGACAGGCATGAGCACGGTGTAGTTCGGGTTGTTCATCTGGCTGATGTCCCAACCGGACTGGATGCCGGAGATTTCCATCTCGCTGCGGCGGGTCTTCGCCTTATACTGCGCGAAATCCTGCGTAAGGAACTCGCGATCGACGAGGCCTTCCTCATAGAGGTAGCGCAGCCAGGTCACGAAATCCTTGTAGCCGTCCTGCGCGGGGTTGTAGATGACGTTCTTGTCGTCGTCCAGCGCGAGCCAGCTGTCGAGGGAATCGTGGACGCCGAACGCGCCGATCCACACGCGGGCGCCAAAGTTGGCGCCGTTGACGCTGTCAAACGCGTAGCCGATTTCATCGGCCTCGCCGTTGCCGTTGGGATCCTGGGTGACGAAGGCGCGCGCAACTTCGTTCAGTTCGTCGATGGTGGTGGGCATTTCAAGGCCGAGCTTGTCCAGCCACGCCTGATCGATGAACATGGAGCCGAAGTGCACCGGACGCTCCGGGGCGACGTGCGGCAGAGAATACATCTTGCCATCGGAGAAGCTGCAGAGGTTCTTCGCTTCCGGATAGGCTTCCAGCATGCGCTGGATATTCGGCGCATATTCGGCGATCAGGTCATCCAGCGGGATGAAGCTGTCGAGGTTCAGCTCGATATCCGAGCCGTTCAGCGTCGCGCTGCCGAAGAAAATATCAGGCAGATCGCCGGAGGCGAAGATCAGCTGCTTTTTGGTGTCCCAATCCGCGCGGTAGTATTCCCAGTTGATTTTCACGTTGCACTTCTCTTCCAGTTCCTGGTAGATGGGCAGCGTTTCGAGATCCAGGGTGCTCGAGTGCAGCGCGACAACCGCGCTCAGCTGCACAGGCTCGCCCTCCGCCAGCGCGGGAATCGCGAACGCGAGAACCATCGCCAGCACGAGCAGATACGATACGAGAGTCTTTCTCATGGGGTTACCTCCTTGATTTATTGCGCACGTCTCTTAATCTCAATTAAAAGACGGTACAGCCTCACATTGTCATCCCTTCACTGCGCCGATCATGACGCCCTTGTTGAAGTACTTCTGCAGGAAGGGATAGACCAGCATCAGCGGCAGCGTCGAAACGACGATCACGCCGTACTTGACCTGCTCGCGCATGGTCAGGAACACGTCCTCGCCGGTGCCGGCCGTCATTGCGTCGTTGGAGACGGAAACGAGGATTTCGCGCAGCACCAGCTGCAGGGGAACCAGTTTCGCGTTGCGGATATAAAGCAGCGCGTCCATATAGCTGTTCCAGACGCCGACCATGTTATACAGCGCGATTACCGCGATGATGGCCTTCGACAGCGGAATCACGAACTGGAAATAGAATCGGAAATCGGTGCAGCCGTCGATCTGCGTGGCGTCGAGCAGCTCGTTGGGGATGTTGTTGCTGAAGAACGTGCGGGCGATGATGAGGTTGTAAATCCCCAGCGATCCGGGCAGGAGCAGGCACCATACGGTGTCGAGCAGCCCCAGGTCGCGGTAGACGAAATAGGTCGGGATCATGCCGCCGCTGAAGAACATCGCGATGGTGAAAAGCATCATCAGCGGGTTGCGCAGCATGACGTTCTTGCGGGAAAGGGTATACGCGGCCGGCAGCGTCACGCAAAGATGCAGGAAGGTTCCGGCGACGGTGTAGAAAATCGTGTTGCGGTAGCCGATCCAGATGCGCGCGTTCTGCCAGACCTGCTGATACCCGTACAGCGTAAACGAGTCGGTCCACAGCCAGACCTCGCCGCCCGCAACCTTCAGCGGATCGGAGAAAGAAGCGAGGACAACGAAATACATAGGATAGACGACGATGATGAAAATCAGCACGCCCAGCACGCCCAGGAAAATATCGAACACCCGATCCGCCGGCGTGCGCTTGATCTTGCGGCTGTTCACGGCAAATTCGCTCATGTTCTCCCCTCCTTCTTTTTAGAAAAGGCTCGTATCGCCCATCTTGCCGGCGATCTTGTTGACCGTAAGCAGGATGACGAAGTTGATGACGGTGTTAAACAGGCCGATTGCGGCCGAATAGCTGTATTTGCCGCCGACGATGCCCTGCTTGTAGACGTAGGTGTTGATCGTTTCGGAAACGGGCAGGTTCAGCGAATTCTGCATCAGATAAATCTTTTCAAACCCGAGACTGAAGATGCTGCCCATGTTCATAATCAGCAGAATCGTCGCCGTCGGCAGGATGCAGGGAATATCGATGTAAATCATCCGCTTGAACTTCGAAGCGCCGTCCACCGTCGCCGCCTCGTACAGGTCCACGCTGATGGAAGAGAGCGCGGCGAGGTAGATAATCGAATCCCAGCCGGTGTTCTGCCAGATGCCGGAAAGCACGTAGAGCGGAATAAACCATTCCTTTTTCGCCATCAGGTTATCCGGCTGCGAAACGCCAAGCGCGCGCATCGCGTGGCCGTACAGGCCCGTCGTCGGGGAAAGAAAAACCATCAGCATGCCGACGAGAACAACCGTAGAAATGAAGTGCGGCATGTACGTCACGGTCTGCAGCACCTTTTTCGCCTTTGCGGAGCGGATCTGGTTGAGCAGCAGCGCGAAGATGATCGGCATCGGAAAACCCGCGACCAGGCTCGTCACGCTGATCTTGATCGTGTTCCAGAGCACGTTTTCAAACTGATAGCTGTTAATGAAGCTTTTGAAATGCTTCAGCCCCACCCACGCGCTGCCGGAAATTCCCTTGGCCGGCTTGAAGTTCTTAAATGCGATCTGCAGGCCGTACATCGGCGCATAGCGGAACAGAATCAGCGCGGTCAGCGCGGGAAGAATCAGCACGTACAGCCGCCAGTTCCTTGCAAAATCAAATTTCAGCCGCGTCCAGAAGCTTTTGCGCTTCGCCGCCGGCCTGGATTGAGTCACCATATGCATCCTCCTAACGAGACGGTTCTGTTTGCAATCGTTTGCTTGCTTTCACCAATATATAAAAGCAATCATTATTCGTAAAGCATCAATAATTGAAAAACCTGCCATTTTCTAGTGCATTTTGGTCTTATTATTCATTTTTTGAACGCGTTTGCCCCATTTTCAATTTTTGAATACCGTCCGTGCCTCTTAAACCGGCCGAATCATTTTCTGAAACATAATCTTTCGTTGAAAGAACAGAAAACGCATGTTATAATCGTTCCGGCAAATACTGTCAATTTCAGAAAAAGAGGTCCGTCAGAATGAAGCGTCTTTCGTCCGTAATGGTTCGCACGGTTATCGCGCTGCTGTGCGTAATGACGGCTTCGCTGACCCTGGTGATCACGCTCGGCTCGCAGGCCGTAACAAAAAACCAGTATCGCGCCAATATCGCGCAGGAGGAAGCGAGCATCGATTCCCTCAGTCAGGTGCTCGATCACGAATTCTACAACTATCTCAGCCTTGCCACGCAGATTACCGCGCACAAGGATTTGCGCCCCATCAACCTGTCCAGGAACGATCCCGTCGCGCAGATTCGCGCGCGCGAACTGCTCTCGGCGCTCAAGGGCGCCAACAGCCGCATCATCGATATTTGCCTGTATTTCCGCGCGGAGGATTTTTTCGTCACTTCCGTCGCCTCCTACCAGCCCGCCAACTTTATCAGCAGCTATTACTCCTTCGGCCTCATCAGCCGCGCGGATGTTTACGCGCTCTTCCGCAACGAAGGAAACGCGCAGGCCAAGCAGGCCTATCCCTTTTTTCTCCCGGTCGGCAAGGTGAACACGAGCGATAACGACACGGCCGTCTCCGACGCGCTGCTTTTCCTGCTGCCGCTCTCGCGCTGGAGCAGCAACCCCTACGCGACGCTCGGCATTCTCTTCCAGACCAACGACATCCGCGAACAGCTCTCTATCGTCGCGGGCGAAGGCGCGGCGCGCATCCTCGACGCAAGCGGTGCGACGCTCGTTTCCGTCGGCGAGGAAAGTCTTGCAGGCGGCTTTGCGGAAGATTCGTCCGTACGCGTTTTTCGCCGCGCGTCCGCGCGGTTCGGTCTCACGTACGAAGCATATATAAAGGAAAGCGCGCTTTCCCGCACGAATTACGCCTCCACCGGCCTGATTCTGACCATCACGCTCATGGCGCTGCTCGTCGCGCTGGCGTGCCTGTTCTTTGCGCAATGGGTCAATCAGCCCATCCAACAGCTGATGAACAACATTGGCAACAGCGGCCGCTTTGTGGACGAATCTTCCTATATTCGTCAATATATTTATGCCCTTGATAAAACCGTCGAGCAGAATGAAAAATATGTAAACGAGCTGCTTGTCCGCCGCCTGCTGGCCGGGCAGCCGCTGCACGAAGACGAGCTCGCCCGCTGCGAAACGCTCCTGAAAAAGGACTATGCGCACTGCATGGTCATGGCCGTACACATGAACCATCGTCCGGAGCACGTCGTCTCGCTCAACGCCCGCGTCTACGCGCACGCGCTCGTCCATTTCTGGCAGGACGCGCAGCGCGAGACGCTCGTATGCGTTCTCGCCTGCGACGAAACGGGCGAGGCCGGCCTGCGCCACGCCGAAGCGCTGCTTGCCGATCCCGTGTTCCGGGGCGCGGACGCAGCGGCGCTCAGCCCCGCGACGGACGATCCTTTACAGCTGAGCGACTCGCTGCTGCAGGCGAACGTTCATCTCCGGGAAATGCTCTACCAGGGGCGCGGCGGCATCGAAATCGCCGATCGCTCGGGCGCTCGCATCAACGCCTACCCGGCCGACACGGTGCATCTTTTCAAGCGCGCCCTGCGCGCAGAGGACGGCGCCGCGATGCGCACGCACTGCGACGCGCTGTGCGCCATGCTCCTCGACCCGCATATGAGTCCGGAAACCGGCGCGCTCGTCGCCTGCGACCTGGCCGGCCTGATTCCGCAGCTGTCGGAGAAAATTTCCGCCCCCGCGCAGGTGTTCTGCGACGCGCTGCGGCGCAGCGTCTCCGAGCTGGCCGACGCGGCCGACGCGGCGCAGCCGCCCCAGGAACAGCCTGAACCCGACGCCGACCAGGCGCGGCAGGAAATCGCCGACGCAATTGAGCAGATGCTTGAATGCCCCGGCTTTGGCATCAGCACCATTTCCGAAAAGTTCGGCATGTCCGATTCGGCTTTCAGCCATATGTTTAAGCGCACCTTCGGCGTAACCTTCATCAGCTATGTCAACCAGATGAAAATTCAGCGCTCCAAAGCGCTTCTGAACGAAACAAACTCCTCCCTCGACACCATCGCGCTGCGGCTTGGCTACTCCTCCGCCTCCAACTTTACGCGAATGTTTAAGAAGTACGAGGGCATCACTCCCGGCGCATACAGGCAGCTGGCGAGGAACGGGGGGGCGAGGGGAGGGGGAACGGGGTTTTTGCGGGGGAACCCCTTCTTTCTGCGAAAGAAGAGTTTCCCCCGCGCCCCTATCCGAAGAAAGGCGGCTTATATTCGGCCGTTCCGCCGCCCGGAGGGGGCGGCGGGACGGATGCAGCGGTACTTGTTTGGAGCGTCGTTTTTTTGTGAGGGGAGGGGAACGAAGGCTTTGCGGGGGACCCCCTTCTTTCTGCGAAAGAAGAGTTTCCCCCGCGCCCCCATCCGAAGAAAGGCGGCTTATATTCGGCCGTTCCGCCGCCCGGAGGGGGCGGCGGGACGGATGCGGCGACGCTTGCCAGGAACGTCGTCTTCTTTTGCTCTGAAACGCAAAAAAGCGGCTTTCTTGGAGGTGGAGGTCTGGGGGCGGAACCATCTTTCTCCAGAAAGAAGGTTACGC
>CAKTTL010000008.1 GCA_934615235.1 uncultured Clostridia bacterium | reverse complement strand
GATGAATTCATCGAAGAAAAATACGGCGCGATCGTCGTCGCAACGGGCTTTAACCCCATTTCGATGGAAAAGTTCGACGAATACGCCTATTCGCAGTCGAAGGACGTCGTCACCTCGCTCGAGTTTGAGCGGCTGATGAACGCGGCCGGCCCGACCGGCGGCACGCTGCTGCGCCCCTCCGACGGCGAGCATCCTCATACGATCGTTTTCGTGCAGTGCGTCGGCTCCCGCTGCGCTTCCTGCGCGGAAAAGGGCAAGGAATACTGCTCGAAGATCTGCTGCATGTACACCGCCAAGCACGCCATGCTCACGCGCGATAAGTATCCGGACACCGACGTGTACGTCTTCTATATCGACGTGCGCACCCCCGGCAAGAACTTCGACGAGTTCTACCGCCGCGCGGTGGAGGAATACGGCGTGCATTATATCAAGGGCATGGTCGGCAAGGTTGTCCCCGAGGGCAGGAAGCTGATGGTGCAGGCGTCCGATCTGCTGGCCAACAAGCAGCTGCATATCGCCGCCGACATGGTGGTGCTCGCCGCCGCGATCGAGCCGGATAAGTCCGCCCGCCCGCTCGCCACGATGCTGACCGCCAGCATGGATACCAACGATTTCTTCACCGAAGCGCATCCGAAGCTGCGCCCGGTTGAAAGCCCGACCGCGGGTATCTTCCTCTCCGGCGCGTGCCAGGGCCCGAAGGATATTCCGGAAACTGTCGCCCAGGCGGGCGCGGCCGCTTCGAAGGTGATCGGCCTGCTGGCGAAGGATAAGCTGGTCGGCAACCCGTGCATCGCGCATTCGGACGAGATGATGTGCAACGGCTGCTCCACGTGCGAACGCGTCTGCCCGTACGGCGCGATCACGTACATCGACAAGGAATTCAGAATGCCCGACCGCACCACGAAGGTTCGCCGCGTGGCTTCCGTCAACGAGGCGGTCTGCCAGGGCTGCGGCGCGTGCACCGTCGCCTGTCCGTCCGGCGCGATGGATCTGCGCGGCTTCATGAACAAGCAAATTATGGCGGAGGTTGACGCAATATGCAAGTGAACGAATATAAACCGCTTATTGTGGCGTTCTGCTGTAACTGGTGCTCCTACGCAGGCGCCGATCTGGCCGGCAACAACCGCCTGAGCTACCCGGCGGATGTGAAAATCATCCGCGTGCCCTGCTCCTGCCGCGTGAACCCGATGTTCGTGCTGCGCGCGTTCCAGCGCGGCGCGGACGGCGTGATCCTCTGCGGCTGCCATCCGGGAGACTGCCACTACACCTCCGGCAACTATTACACCCGCCGCCGTATGGCGCTGCTGTTCTCGATGCTGGACTATCTGGGCATCGAGCGCGAGCGCACGCGCGTGGAATGGGTCAGCGCCGCCGAGGGCGCGAAGTTCGCCGCGACGATGAACGATTTCGTCAAGACCGTTGCCGCGCTTGGCGAAAACAAGAGATTGGAGGATTTGAGATGCAAGAAATAAAGCGCGAAGCGCTCATTGAAAAAGCCTCCGAGCTGCTCGAAAACGGCACGGTCGACCGCGTGCTGGGCTGGAAAAACGGCGAGTTCGTCTACGACGTAACGCCGGGCGTGTTCGCCTCCAAAGAGGAAATGGAAGCGGAATTCGTCTGGAACGATTTCTGCGGCGCGAACTTCTCCAAGTATCTCGTCGCCGAAACCGGCAAAACGCAGAGCAGGGTGCTCGTATTCCTCAAGCCCTGCGATACTTACAGCTTTAACCAGCTGCTCACCGAGCATCGCTTCGACCGCGAGAAGGTCTATGCCGTCGGCGTCCCCTGCGACGGCATGATCGACGGCAAGAAGCTCAAGGAAGAGGTTGACGGCGTTTCCTCCGTCAGCTTTGAGGGCGAAGAAGTGGTCGCGCACACGCTGTTTGACGGTGACGTTCGCATTCAGCGCTCCGCGCTGCTGCCGGACCGCTGCGTCCACTGCAAGTCGAAAAAGCATGTCGCCTACGACGAGCTGCTGGGCGAGGACGGCGAAGTGGTTGATAACGGCCGCTTCGACGAAGTTGCGAAGATCGAAGCGATGACCCCGGACGAGCGCTTTGCCTTCTGGCAGGGCGAGCTTTCCCGCTGCATCCGCTGCAACGCCTGCCGCGACGTCTGTCCCGCCTGCACGTGCGAGAAGTGCGTGTTCGATAACCCGAATTCGGGCGTTTCCAACAAGGCCGCGGCCAACAGCTTCGAAGAGAAGATGTTCCATATCATCCGCGCCTTCCACGTGGCCGGCCGCTGCACCGACTGCGGCGAGTGCTCGCGCGTGTGTCCGCAGCATATTCCGCTGCACCTGCTCAACCGCAAGTTCATCAAGGATATCGACGCGTTCTACGGCGATTATCAGGCCGGCGCGGAGGTTGGCAGCCGCGCGCCGCTGGTGAATTACACCAAGGATGACCTCGAACCCGCCGAAGCCGTGGAAAGGGGGAATCATCATGCGTAAGGTAATGCTCTCGAAGCTGGATGATTTTTTCTCCGCAATCGCCGAAAAGGAATGCCTGTACCTGCCGGTGGATAACGCCGCGGGCGCGGAATTCCGCAAATGGGAGCCGGGCGTCAAGCTGTCCGACGCGCTGAACACCGTGCGCTCCGCGAAGGATTTCTTCTTCCCGCAGACGGAAAACCTGATGGATTTCAAGATGCAGGATAAGACGATCGAAATTATCGACACCCGCACGGAAACCGAGGACTTCGTGGTCTTCGGCATGCGCGCCTGCGACGCGCGCAGCCTGCGTGTGCTCGATAACGTGTTCCTCGCGCCGCCGGTGGATACGTATTACAAGAACCGCCGCGAGCATGGCGTGATCCTGTCCATGGCCTGCACCCGTCCTGTCGAAACCTGTTTTTGCCAGACGTTCGATATCGACGCGGCCGAGCCGGACGGCGACGTCGTCTGCTATAAGACCGCTGACGCGGTGTACATGAGCGCGAAAACCGAGAAGGGCGAAGCCCTCTTAAAGCGCCTGGAAGCCGTTACCGAGGAAGCGGACGGCGCGGCCGTCGAGGAGCAGAAGACGCTCATTCGCGAGCGCATGAAGAAGCTGCCGCTGGCCGGGCTGCGGCCCGACGCCTTCGGCAAGGATAAGACGAGCGAGTTTTTCAACGCGCCCGAGTGGAAGACGCTTTCCGAAGCGTGTCTGGGCTGCGGCACCTGCACGTTCATCTGCCCGACCTGCCAGTGTTACGATATTCGCGATTTCAACACCGGTCACGGTGTGAAACGCTTCCGCTGCTGGGACAGCTGCATGTATTCCGACTTCACCAAGATGTCGGCCGGTCAGCCGCGGCTGACGCAGATGGAACGCTTCCGCCAGCGCTTCATGCACAAGCTGGTTTACTATCCCACCAACAACGACGGCCTGTTCTCCTGCGTGGGCTGCGGACGCTGCATGAACCGCTGTCCGATCCAGATGAACATCGTCAAGGTGATGAAGAAGCTGGGAGGGAAGAAAGCATGATTGACAGCCGTGAACCCCTCATGCCCGTAATCGGCGTGGTGACGGATATCCGCATCGATACGCCGGATGTGAAAACCTTCCGCGTTGTAACGCCGGACGGTAAAAAGGCGTTCGAGCATATCCCCGGGCAGTGCGCGATGCTGTCCATCCCCGGCGTGGGCGAGGCGATGTTTTCGATCACCTCTTCGCCGACGAACGAAGAATACATGGAGTTCTCCATCAAAAAGTGCGGCTGCGTGACCGAATGGCTGCACGGCATGGAGGCCGGCCAGCAGATCACGATCCGCGGGCCGTACGGCAACGGCTTCCCGGTGGATACCGAATTCGCGGGGAAGGATATGCTCTTTATCGCCGGCGGCATCGGCCTGGCTCCGCTGCGCTCCGTTATCAATTATTGCCGCCACTATCGCGGCCGCTACGGCAAGATTGATATCGTCTACGGTTCCCGCAGCATGCAGGATCTTGTGGACTATCAGGAAATTATCAACGAATGGGAAAAGGACGAGGGCGTTGAGGTGCATCTGACGATCGACCGTGAGCAGCCCGAGTGGGACGGCCATGTCGGCTTCGTACCGAATTACGTCAAGGAGCTGGGTTTCGATACCAACAAGGTCGCCATCCTATGCGGCCCGCCGATCATGATCAAGTTCACGCTGGCCGGGCTGACGGAGCTGGGCTTTGACAAGACGCAGGTCTACACCACGCTCGAGCTGCGTATGAAGTGCGGCATCGGCAAGTGCGGCCGCTGTAACGTGGGCGCGAAATACGTCTGCAAGGACGGCCCCGTTTTCCGCTGCGATCAGCTGGACGAGCTGCCCAACGAGTATTGATAAGGAGATTGAGAACATGGAAAACATGGTGAATATTTTCCTGTTTGGCAAGCAGTATCAGGTGCCGGATAACCTGACGATCATGCGCGCGATGGAATACGCCGGCTATCAGCTGGTGCGCGGCTGCGGCTGCCGCAACGGCTTCTGCGGCGCCTGCGCCACGATCTACCGCATCAAGGGCGACCGCGAGCTGAAGACCTGCCTGGCCTGCCAGACGAAGGTGGAAGACAACATGTACGTCGCGACCCTGCCGTTCTTCCCGCTGGTCAAGCAGGTGTACGACATGGAAAAAATCAAGCCCGAGCAGCAGATCATGATGCAGCTTTACCCCGAAATTTACGCCTGCGTCGGCTGCAACGCGTGCACCAAGAGCTGCACGCAGAGCCTGAACGTGATGCAGTATATCGCCTATGCGCAGCGCGGCGAGTTTGCCAAGTGCGCGGAAGAATCCTTCGACTGCGTGATGTGCGGCGTATGCTCCTCCCGCTGCCCGGCGGGCATTTCGCACCCGCAGGTGGCCATGCTGGCCCGCCGTCTCAACGGCAAGTACATCGAGCCCAAGTCCGAGCATCTCGCCAGGCGCGTCGCGGAAATCCACAACGGCGATTTCAAGGAGATGATCGACGAGCTGATGCGCAAGCCTGTGGACGAGATGAAGGAAATGTACAACCATCGCGATATTGAAAAATAAGGAGGAGCCGTATGTATTCTGCTGAATTTCAGGATTCCCTTAAGGCGGTGGAAGCGGCCAGAGCCGCCAATATCGCGTACGAGCCCGCCAGAATGACCGCGCAGGAGAAGGACGATCTGCTGCAGGCCTATCATCCGGATTACAAAAAGAGCGAATTCGCCGAACTTCAGGTCGGCCCGAACAAGGGCGAAAAGGTGCCGCACGAGCTCTGCGAAATGCTGCAGGCGCACAGCCGCATCAGGCCCGAGGACGTCGATCTGAGCGACGTGCGCTACGACGTGGACGTGCTGATCATCGGCGGCGGCGGCGCGGGCGCTTCCGCGGCGATCGAGGCTGATAAGGCCGGCGCGAAGACGATGATCGTCACCAAGCTGCGCATCGGCGACGCGAACACGATGATGGCCGAGGGCGGCATCCAGGCGGCCGACAAGCCCAACGATTCCCCGGCGATTCACTTCCTCGACGCGTTCGGCGGCGGCCATTTCGCGGCCAAGCGCGACCTGCTCGCCAAGCTCGTGTGCGACGCGCCGGACGCCATTGAGTGGCTGAACGATCTGGGCGTCGAGTTCGACAAGGCGCCGGACGGCACGATGATCACCACGCACGGCGGCGGCACCTCCCGTAAACGCATGCACGCGGCGAAGGACTACTCCGGCGCGGAAATCATGCGCACGCTGCGCGACGAAGTGCTCAACCGCGGCATCCCGGTTGTGGATTTCACCTCCGCCATCGAGCTGATCCTCGATGAAAACGGCAAAGCGGCCGGCGCGGTGCTGATGAACATGGAAACCAGGGAACTGATGGTGGCGCGCGCCAAGACCGTGATCATCGCGACCGGCGGCGCGGGACGCATGCACTATCAGGGCTTCCCGACCTCGAACCACTACGGCGCGACGGCTGACGGACTGGTGCTGGGCTACCGTGTGGGAGCGAAGCTCCTTTATGCCGATACCCTGCAGTATCACCCGACCGGCGCGGCGTTCCCGCAGCAGATCTTCGGCGCGCTCGTGACCGAAAAAGTGCGCTCGCTGGGCGCAAAGCTCGTCAACCGCGACGGCAAGGTGTTCATGCACCCGCTCGAGACGCGCGACGTGGCGGCGGCCGGAATCATCCGCGAATGCTCCGATCACGATGAGGGCGTGGATACCGGCAGCGGCAAGGCTGTCTGGCTGGACACCCCGATGATCGAAGCCATCGGCGGCGAAGGCACGATTGAAGCGCGCATCCCGGCGATGATGCGCATGTTCGCCAGCTATGGTATCGATATCCGCAAGGAGCCGATCCTCGTTTACCCGACGCTGCACTATCAGAACGGCGGCCTCGATATCACTGTCGACGGCATGACCACCAACGTTGAAAACCTGTTCGTCGCGGGCGAAGCCGTTGGCGGCATTCACGGGCGGAACCGCCTGATGGGCAACTCGCTGCTGGATGTGATCGTCTTCGGCCGCAATGCGGGCCAGAACGCCGCCGCGAAGGCCAAGGACGTGACCGTCGGCGCGCTGACGCTCGAACATATCAACGTCTTTGAGAAGGAATGCGCCGAGGCCGGCATCGTGACCGACGCCGTTTCGCCCAAGCTGCTGCCCGATTACCGCCGGACGAAATAAAGGAGAGAAGCTGTAATGATTACCGATGTTCTTGAAGCCCTGACAATTTTCTGTTTCGGCCTTTCCTGGCCGCTTTCGATTCGCAAGTCGTACGTGTCTCGTACGGCGAAGGGGAAGAGCCTTTTCTTTGAAGTTTTCCTGCTGATCGGCTATGCGTGCGGCATCGCGCGCAAGATTATCCAGACCGTCGGCGGCGGTTCGGGCTTCATCTTCTTCCTCAGCTTCTTCTTCTACGTGCTGAACTTCATCGAGATCAGTATCGACGTGGGGCTGTATTTCCGGAACAAGAAGCTGGATGAAATTGCGGATGCGAAGGCCGCGAACGCTTGAATTGAGTTGGGGGAGTAAAGAATGAAAATTACGGTTTGCGTCGGTTCGTCCTGTCATTTGAAGGGTTCGCATCAGGTGGTTGAAAGGCTGCAGGAGCTGATTACGAAGAATAATTTGAAGGATCAGGTGGAGCTTCTGGGCACTTTCTGCATCGGCAAATGCCAGCTGGGCGTGTGCGTGACGGTGGACGGCGAATTCCATTCCGTTTCGCCGGACAACGTGGATGCGTTCTTTGAGACGGTTGTACTGAAAAAGCTGAAGTAAAAAAGCGGAACGGCCGCGCGGCGGGATTGAGAAACGCCGCGCGGCCGGTTTTTATTTTGCAGGCTGCACCCGCGTGCGAACGCCCTTCGCATTGACGCGCTTTCAAGAAAATGTTATACTGGACGCAAGAATCCAGTGAAGGAAAACGGAGGGAGCCATGTTCCGCAGAAGAAGAAAATTCCCGTTTTTTTCGACGATTGTCGCGGCCGTGCTGATCGTCTGCGTGGCGGGAGAGGTAAAGACAAACGCGGGACTGGCCGACGATGTGCTTGCGCGCATGAGCGCGGCGGGCGAGCAGTTGCTGCGCTCCGTTTCGCTGGCGGCGGGCGCGTCCTCGGCGGAAGAAAGCTTTACGTTTTCAGACGGCGGCGTGATTTCCATGCCCGGCGCGACGGAAACGGAAGGCGTCACCTTTTCCGACGGTGCGCCGCAGGAGACTTTTCCGGCGCAGAGCGCCGAAAATTATGCGACTCCCGCGCCCGTGCAGGATCCGGTGCCGCTCCTTGTCAACGCGCAGAACCCGCTGCCGGACGATTATGTGCCCGACGATCTGGTGATGATGCGCGAGTACTGCGACGATCGGGTGATCTATATCAAGGGCAGCGAAATCGAGGGCTGCCGCGAGGCTGTGGACGCGCTGATGCGGATGATTACCGACGCGTACGACCTTGGCTACAAAAACTGGCAGGTGAACGCCGGATACCGCTCCATCGCCTATCAGCAGAAGGTGATGAACAACAAGATCTACGAATACCGCCAGCAGGGACTTTCCGGCGACGCGGCGGCGAAGGCGGCGGCGCGCTATGTGGCGCAGCCCGGCTGCAGCGAGCATCATACGGGGCTTGCGTTCGATATCGCCGTGAGCGGCAAAAGCTTTGAAGGCACGCCGCAATGCACCTGGCTGCAGGAGCACTGCTGGGAATACGGCTTCATTCTGCGCTACACGCAGGAGAAGGAAAGCCTGACCGGCATCGCTGCGGAGGCGTGGCATTTCCGCTATGTCGGCCAGCCGCACGCGCAGATCATGAAGGAAAACAACTGGTGTCTGGAGGAGTATATCGCCTCTCTGGGATGAAAACACGGGAAAACACAGATAAAGGAGAAAACAGAAATGAAGTATGTCCTGGGCGTCGATTTGGGAACGAGCAGCACGAAGACGGTGCTTTTTGAAAGCAATGGCCGTCAGGTTTGCGAGGCTACGCGGGAGTATCCGCTCTATCAGCCGCAGAACGGCTGGAGCGAGCAGGAGCCCGAGGACTGGTATCGCGCCGGCGTGGAAACCATCCATGAGGTGATGGAAAAGTCCGGCGTGGTGGCGGACGACGTGGTCGGCCTGGGCATTTCCGGCCAGATGCACGGTCTGGTGATGCTGGACGAAAACGGTGAGGTGCTGCGCCGCTCGATTATCTGGTGCGATCAGCGCACGGCCAGAGAATGCGAGGAGATGACGGAAAAAATCGGCGCGAAGCGCCTGATTGATATCACCTGCAACCCCGCGCTGACCGGTTTCACCGCCTGCAAGATTCTCTGGGTGCGCAAGCACGAGCCGGAGATTTACGCTCGCTGCCGCCATATCCTGCTGCCGAAGGATTACCTGCGCTATAAGCTGACCGGCGTTTTCGCCACCGAAGTTTCCGACGCGAGCGGCATGCAGCTGCTGGATGTGCCGAACCGCTGCTGGTCGAAGGAAGTGCTGGAGAAGCTGGATATCGACGAAGCGCTGCTGGCGAAGGTGTATGAATCGCCCGAGATTACGGGTTACATTACGGAAGAAGCGGCGAAACTGACCGGACTTTCCACGAAGACGGCCGTTGTCGGCGGCGCGGGCGATAACGCGGCGGCGGCTGTGGGCACGGGCGTGGTGCGCGATGGGCGCGCGTTCACGACGATCGGTACGAGCGGCGTCGTTTTCGCACATACTGATAAGCTGTCCATCGACCCGAAGGGCCGCGTGCATACGTTCTGCTGCGCCGTTCCCGGCGCGTGGCACGTGATGGGCGTGACGCAGGCCGCGGGCCTTTCGTTGCAGTGGTTCCGCAATAACTTCTATCCGGACGACCGCAACTACGCGCAGATCAACGCCGACGTGGCCGAAACGCCCATCGGCGCGGACCGTCTGCTTTATATGCCTTATCTGATGGGCGAGCGCACGCCGCATCTGGACGCGGACTGCCGCGGCGGCTTCATCGGCCTTTCCGCCATTCATACGCGCAAGGAAATGGCGCGCGCGGTCATGGAGGGCGTAACCTACGCGCTGAACGATTGCCTTTCCGTGCTGGACGGCATGGGGGTGAAGCCCGCGCGGATGCTGGCCTGCGGCGGCGGCGCAAAGAGCCCGCTCTGGCGGCAGATGCTGGCCGACGTGTTCGATTGCCCCGTCTGTACTGCGGCAATGGAGAACAGCGCCGCGCTGGGCGTGGCGATTCTCGCCGCGGTGGGTACGGGCCTGTATCCGTCCGTGCAGGAGGCCTGCGATGCGATCCTTCGCTACGGCGAGCCGCTGAACCCCGACGCCGCCCGAACCGCCGCGTATCATAAAGTTTATACCGTATACACGCACCTCTATCCGAGCCTGAAGGACGTGTTCAAGGAACTGAAGACGATCGGAGAATAAACGGTGTCCATCAGAGGGGAAAACCTTTTTAAAGGAGGGTTTTCCCCTGGCTTTATTTGTGCTATACTAACTGTGGGAGGATGATAGCGATGTTGTTTTCTGTTATGGATGCAATTCACGAGCGCCGCAGCATTCGCGCGTACCGGCCGGAACAGATTACCGACGGGCAGCTGAAGGAAATTCTGGAAGCGGGGCTTGCCGCGCCAAGCGCGATGAACTCGCAGGCATGGCATTTTACCGCCGTGCAGGATGAAGCGCTGCTCAACCGGGTTAACGAGGCGACGCGGAAGGGATTTATCAAAAACGCGAAGGACGATGAGGAACGCAAACGGTTCGAGAACCCGGAATGGAGCGTTTTCTATCATGCGCCGACGGTGATTTTCATTTCCTGTATACCGCTGGATAAAATGCGCTACGCGCAGACGGACGCCGGCATCGCCGTGGAAAACATGGCGCTTGCAGCTGTCGGGCTGGAGCTTGGCAGTGTGATTCTCGGCATGCCGCACGAGGCTTTTGTCGGAGAAGAAGCGGAAGAGCTGCGCAAGGCGCTTCATTTCCCGGAAGGGTTTGATTTCATGATTGCGCTGGCCGTCGGCTATCCGGCGACGGGGAAGGATGCGCACGTCGTTCACCCGAATCGCGTTACGATTCTTAAATAAACAGGAGGACATACAAATGCGACTTGGCGCACTGGAAGCCGGCGGAACGAAAATGGTCTGCTCCATCGGCGATGAGACGGGGCGTGTATTTTCCCGCGTCAGCTATCCGACGCTTTCCCCGGCGGAAACGATGCCCAGGCTGATTGAGTTTTTCAAGAGCGAATCGATCGACGCGCTGGGCGTGGCCAGCTTTGGCCCGATCGACCTGCATCAGGATTCGCCGACATACGGTTACATTACCAGTACGCCCAAGAAGGGCTGGACGAACTATCCATTCCTGCCCGAACTGCGCGAGGCGATCGGCGTACCCTGCGGCTACGACAACGATGTGAACGCGGCGGCAATCGCCGAACATCGTATGGGCGCGGCGAAGGGGCTGTCCAGCTGCATTTACGTGACGGTTGGCACGGGCGTCGGCGCGGGTATCGTAGTGGAAAACAAAATTGTCCATGGGCTGGTTCATCCGGAATTTGGACATTTCTGGCTGCGGCCGCATCCGGACGATCCGATGCCGCACGGCTCCTGCCCGTTCCATGACGGCTGTCTGGAAGGCATGGCCAGCGGTCCGGCGATTCTCAAACGCTGGGGCAAGCCCGCGCAGGAGCTTGCGCCGGATCATCCCGCCTGGGTGTTGGAGAGCTATTATCTGGCGCAGATGTGCATGACGGCGATTCTCGTGCTTTCGCCGGAGAAGATCGTGCTGGGCGGCGGCGTGATGCAGCAGGAGCACCTCTTCCCGATGATTCGCAGGCAGGTGCGCGAAATGCTCAACGGCTATGTGCAGCATCCGGAGATTCTTGGCGGGATGGAAGATTATATCGTCGCGCCCGGGCTCGGTATTAACAGCGGCGTAACCGGCGCGCTGATTCTTGCGGCGGAAGCAATGGAGAGAAAATAAGAAAAGGAAAAACACAGCTCATCGAGTGGAGGATGGGCTGCGTTTTATATTGGGGAGAGGAATATGGAGAGAGATTAAGGGCGTTCGGGAGAGGTGCAGGAAATATTGCGATAGTTTTTTGGAGTAAGACCAAATTGTTTAAAAAAAGCACGATCAAAACTGCGAAGAGAGCTGAAGCCGCTCTGTTCAGCAATTTCAGAAATTTTCAGTTCGGTCTGCCGCAGTAGGCGACATGCTTCGTGGATGCGAAGCGTATTGATATACTGACAAAAGTTGATTTTAAGCTTTTCACAAAAGATGTGCGATAGATAGCTTGGACTAATATATAAAGCGTCCGCAACGTCCTTAAGGTGAATATCGGTACGATAATGTTGTTTGCAAAATCTAAAGAGGTTGACAAGTAAATCGTGATCGTCTGTTTGGGGACGTTCTTCCAGTTTGCACAATTCTAGTATTTTCCCTGCTAATAAGAGCAGGTATGCACGTCGGACAACAGGAGAACTGGAATGATAGCAATGGAGAATTTCTGTTGAAAGGTTCAGAAGGTTGGCTTGGAGGACGAGGGAATGATCGATTACCGGTGTCTTAGGCTGCATTGAATGGAAGATTGAATTCAAATCCTGAATGTTTTCTGTATCAAAAATAAATTTCCCAACATCAATATTTTCGCCGGAAGAGTATCCATGGATTGTGTTTGGAAAAATGATTATAGCATCTCCGGAGCAAATGGCGTAGCGAGTCTGATCAACAAGCAACTGAAAGTTGCCTTGATAAACAATAATAATTTCTACATCATCGTGTAAATGGGGTTCATAGAAAACTTTTTGATTATGAAGAATTTGCGGTTCGAAATTCTGTTGATGAAAGAAAAACATCAGATCAACTCCATTGCATTTTAAGATATTTTTGTCCGAAAAAATGCAAGTATTTACTTGCATTGTAGCATGAATTGACCTAAAATACAATTAAAAAATGGAGGTGCAAAACTATGTATAATCATTTGATTCGCAGGGGAAAAGCATACAATATCTTTTCGAACGACATAGAAACCGAAAAAAAACCAATGCTTGAACATAATGCGCCGATAAATGGGTATTGCGGCTATCTGGAACCGGGGAAGGATGAAAAAGCGCTGGAGAGGGGAGACCGCTTTGTTGACGAGATAAAAGAAAACATAATTGCCGATTTTGAAAAAAATGAAGCGTACTGTATGCATCTTAAGGGGGAGCATCCGGATAGTATGGTTCATGTTTCGACATTTAAAATTATTGACAATATTGTCTACATGACTTATTATGCCAATACAGCTACGGCGGAGGAAGATCCATATCATCAGGAGGCGAGGCTTGCATTTTGTCCAATCAATAAGACGGAAGAAATGACGATTGTAACGATTCAAAAGGTAGGGGATCAACTGGACGGAAAGATAATTGACAGGGTTTATGATACTATTCTATTATATAAAGGTGGAGATGAGCTGTTCATAATGTGGACGGCGTCTGCGGATGGCCTTTATTATCGGCTATATTGCATTTATAACATTGCAAACAAGGAACTGAGCGCGATTCGTCCAAACCGTTTTCGGGTTGGAGAAGTTGTGAACGATTATAGTGCTACCGGTATCGCAACTGCATTTGCAGCAAATCAGATCCCCTATAAAGAAATGTTTTCAGATATTGGAATTATGCAAAAGATAACTTCCAGGGAAGAAAATGGAGAGACCTATTATTATACGGGTTCGTATTCCGGATATTTAACATTTGTGATCAAGAGCAAGGATTTTGTTACGTGGGAATACGTATCTGCGCCTGATTTTGTGAATCTGTCTATGTGGGAAAATGCCACATATGTACTGGGGGATAAAGTCTTTTACTTTGTTCGTCAATATGATTGCAATCAGGGCTTTTTGACTTGCTATGATTTGAAGTTGAAGAAATGGGAAAAACCTTTTTTGATTCGAGATGCACAGTCAAGATCTGATTTTATTTATTATCAGAATCAGCTTTATTTGATTCATGCTCCGCTTGACCGTGATGGAATCGGAGTGGTGCGGGTTGATACGGATGATATATCGCGCAGTGAAACAGTGTTGGTGGCACGAATGCATGAAAGCATGTTTTATCCGTTTATGGATGTGTACGGCGATGAAGTATATCTTTCCTATACGGTCGACCGTAAGCATATCCGGCTGACCAAGTTTAGGATGCTCAATTATGTGGAGAAGTAATTTGAATATTTAATATTCAAGAGCGCGGAAATCCTCCGCGCTTTTGATTTATATAGAAACGTACAGGTAGCAGAGAGATGGATATATAGTCAAAAACCCCGGCAAAGCCGGGGAAAAGCTGCTTTTCAAGATTATCCTTTTACTGCACCAATCATGACGCCCTTAACGAAATATTTCTGTACGAATGGATAAATAACCATAACGGGAAGACTGGAAACGACAATCAGTGAATATTTCATCAGTTCAGCGCGTTGTTCAAGGCGTTCCAGCCGTTCGATGTCAGCTGCGTTTTGATTTGTAAGCGAGTGTTGTACGTTCACCATGAGGATTTCACGCAGAAAGTTCGGAAGCGGGAGTTTGGCACGCGTGGTGATGTATACCATTGGATTGAAGTAGTCGTTCCACATGCCGACAGCATAGTATAGCGCAATAACAGCGATTATTGCACCGGAGAGGGGAAGGACAATTTGTATCAGGAAGCGAATGTCGGAGCAGCCGTCTAGCATGGAAGCTTCACGCAATTCATCCGGAATGGTTGAATTAAAATATGTCCGCATAACAATCATATTATAGACGGAAAGCGAGCCGGGCAAAAGCAGGGACCAGATCGTGTCCAGCAACTTCATTTGACGAATCCAGATGTAGGTTGGAATGAGACCGCCGCCGAAATACATGGTAAACACACAAAGCCCCATCATATATTTGCCGCCGGCGAAATCCTTGCGGGAGAGAGGATAGGCGCAGCAGATGGTGACCAGCAAGGCGATGGCAGTGAACGCGACAGTATAGAACAACGAATTGCGATAGCCAACCCAAACGTCAGAATGTTCAAATACTGCGCGATAACCTTCCAACGAATACTTTGATGGAATGAGGGAGAGGTTCATATAGACTGTACCCGCGCTAAAAGAGGCCATGATAATATACAAAAGGGGATAAACAAGAATAATCAGAAACAGAGTCAGGATAATCCAATCGATTCCTAAAAAGATTTTATCGCCGCGAGTGTTGCGGACGACGTTCTTTTTCTTCATAAACGATATATTATTCATTCTTTTGCACACTCCTTGCTTACCAAAGACCGCTGCCACTGAGCTTTTTTGTGATTGTGTTGACAAAAACAAGCAGCACAAGATTAACACTCGATGTGAAAAGGCCGATTGCGGCACCAAATGAATATTGCGGCGCGGCACCGGTTGAGTTCAAACCGATGTTATAAGTATAGGTGCTGATAATTTCAGATGCGCTCAGGTTAAGATTATTTTGCAGAAGAAGAACTTTCTGGAAACCGACATTCATAATACTGCCGCATCGCATGATAAGTAGAATACAAAAGGTGGGCAAAATGCTGGGAATATCAATGTGCCAGATCCGTTTGACGAGGCTTGCGCCATCTACAATGGCGGCTTCATGCAGTTCACCGGAAACACTGGCAAGCGCGGCGATATAAATGATGGAATCATATCCAAGGTTTTGCCATACGCCACTCCATACATAAATATGTCGGAATGCGGATGCATAGGTGATCCAGTTTCGGGATTGCACACCAAATAAGCCGAGAATTATGTTGATCAGGCCTCCGCGAGCCTGAAGAAACTGCAGAATAATTCCGCACATAACAACGGTGGAAATGAAATGCGGAGCATAAGAAACCATCTGAATGGTTTTGCGATAACGAACAGAGGGAATATAGTTCAAAAGCAATGCCAATACCAGAGAAAGGGGAAACAGTGCCAATTCATAGAAGCTGATGGCAAGCGTATTATAGATATACGTCCATGCCTTTGGACTGTTAAAAAATTTTTTGAAATACTTTAAGCCGACCCACCTACCGTCGGTAATTCCCTTTGTGATTTTGAAATCACGGAAGGCGATCTGAATGCCGTACATCGGAATATACTTGAAAAGAATGAGAATAGCCAGCGGCAACAAGATGAGTAAGTACAGCTGGTAATTCTTTGTCAGATCGCGCCGAATTCGGCTCATGGTTGAGCTACTATCTTTTGCAACCGAAAGCTTTGGCATCTAATCGCCCCTTTTCAAATGAATTAAAGAGGAGGCCGTTCCTCAAAAACACAGGAGAACGGCCTCCGTTTCAAGGATTATTCGCCGAAATTGATGAGTTTGGTGACCTCGAGATAACGGCTCAGGCCGAGCGTTTCAAGATTATCAAGATATTCCTGCCAAACGGCATCATCATTGATATCCTTGCGGCCAAGAATGAATTCGGCGTAGCCGGTGGAGATAGCACCTTCGATGTCAGCCTTCAGTTCAGCCTGTTCGGTGATCAGGTCGGCATCGGAGCACCAGGCAAGCGCCGGGAAGCTGTCCATCTTCGCAGCGGACATATAAGCTTTGTTGGCTTCAACCTGAATTTCGTGCATCTTATAGTTGGCGGTACCTTCTTCGTAGTAGCCTTCTACGTAGCTGGCGGGCAGCATCGGGAACGGCCAGTTGCCCATGGTGTGCGCATTCTGGCTGCCGCCGTCTTTAATGTCTTTGAGAGACTCTACAATAGCCGGGAAAATACCTTCAGCGCTCTTGCGCTGCCAATGAGTGCCTTCGATACCATACTGGCGGATCAGTTCGAGTTCGGGATCGATGCAGGCGTCAATCCACTTGATGGCAAGTTCAGGATCCTTGCAGGCGGTCGTCACAGCGCCGAACAGGCTCGGAGCGGATTTGCTCTGGTAAGTTTGTGCGGGCGTGTCGGCGTCTTTTTTCAGAACAGGGATGAAGGTAAAGTCGTCGTACAGGCGCTCGCCATAGATCGAAACATTCGCAAAACGCATCCAGGCCGGAGCGGCAGTGACGCCAACCACGGTGTCCTCCGCTTTAGTTACGTTTACAACATCGCGATACTCATTCAGCGTCAGCGCATAGATATCTTCAGGAATGAGACCTTCAGCATACATGCTGTTGAGGTATTTGAGGCCTTCGTGATAATCTTCCGTCACTGCGACACAGGTCACATTGTGATCTTCGTCCGCCCAGAGGAAATTCGGGGTCATCAGCTGGAACGCGTTCATGATAGCGTAAGTCGGATCGGAGCCGTCATGATCGAACGCATAGGAGCCGAACATCGGAAGTTCGTCGGTGGCGTCGCCGTTGCCGTTCATATCGTGATCGCGATAGTAACGGAGCAGCTCGCGGAATTCATCGATGGTTTCAGGCATTTCCATTCCGGAAGCCTCAAGCCAGGGTTTGTAAATCCAGAGCTTGAAAGGCGTATTCCAGCCATTCTCTTCGGGAAGAGAAGGCGTGCTGTGCCACAGGCTGTAGATGTTTCCATCGGGCGCAGTGATCGCTTCGCGGATTTCCGGAGCAGCTTCCAGGTATTCCTTGAGCCAGCGGGTGTTTTCGATGTAATCATTCAGCGGGATGAAAACGTCGTTTGCGTAAGTAATCACATCGCCGGTGCTGAAAGAGTTTAGATACATGTCCGGGTAGTTGCCGGAAGCAAGGTTGAGGTTGAAGGCGACGTTCATGTCCGCCTGCGTGCCGGGTGCAGTGATCCAGTTGATTTTTACACCGGTCAGTTTTTCGAGCGCGGCGTTTTCGGGATTCACGGCGTAGTCGACAACGTTGCCATCCTGACCGCACCAGATGTCAAGCGCGGCGCCTTCGGCGACAGGATAAAGGCTGGAATCCAGATACTTCAGAGTCAGTTCCTCTGCGCCGGCAAAAGAGACGGCGGAGAGAGCGAGGCAGAGAACCAGAACCAGTGCAAAGAGTTTTTTCACGACAGGTTCCTCCTTAAAATATTTTGCTAAGCGTTGAGCCAACGCTTAGATTCATATGTGACAAGCGCCGCAAAGCGGCGGACGACTTTTGCGATCGCCAGTTGCACTCCTGCGGCGCTTGTGTTGACAGATTAGATGTAGCCGTATTCTTTCAGCACGTTCTTGACCTTCTCGCGGTAGTCGTCCGGCAACGGCATGACGGGACGACGGGCAACGCCGGCGTTAATGCCGCGCATTTTCATGCCTTCCTTGATGACGGAAAGCCACGGGCAGGGCAGACCGGCAGCGGTCGGCTTCGTGAAGATCGGCAGATAGGGGCGAATCTTTTCGAAGTGGTATTTCTGCGCCTCTTCGATTTTGCGCGCCTTAGCCAGATCGTATACGGTTTTATTTTCCTTCGGGAACAGGTTGCCGGTGCCGCAGACCCAACCGTCGGCCCACATGGAAACGCATTCGACGGGGCAGATATCATAACCATAGAAGATGCCAAAGTTGTCATCGGTCAGCGCACGGAGATCCTGCTGACGATAGACATCGGCCTGGCGCTCCTTGACAGCATCGATCAGACCATCGTTGTAAAGTTTGGCCATGAATTCATCGGTCATGAGGCAGGTGGAGTAGTAGGGGTTATGATAAACCATGATCGGGATCTTGACGGCTTTGCGGATTGCCTTGTAGTGCTCATAAAGTTCATTTTCGTTGGCAGCCATATACCAGGGCGTGACGATCATGACGCCATCAGCGCCAGCGGCTTCTGCGCTCAGGGACATATCAATTGCGTCGCGGGTGCGGTATGCGCCCGTGGAACAGAATACCTTAACACGGCCGGCGGCGTATTCGCAGACGGCAGCGTTAACAGCTTTCTGCTCTTCGTGGGTCATTGCAACAAACTCGCCAGTGCTTCCAGAGGGAATGATGCCATCCACGCCGTTTTCAATAAGAAAATTGGTAACTTCTTTCAAACCGGAAAAATCGATAGACTCATCGGACGCATTAAAAGGGGTGACCATCGGGATAAAAATTCCTTCGGGCTTCTTGCTCATGAACGACGCCTCCATTTCAAAATAAGGAATGCTAATTCCTAATATTTAGCCGAGGATTTTTGCAAAGAATTAGAAATGATCATTTCAACAATTAGAATCATAGCACAATATCACAGACTTTGCAACTATCATTTCGAAAATTAACGTTTTTTTTTTTTTTTTTGAAATGGATGCATCGTAAAAAGGCATTAAAAAAGAACGGCTAATCGCAGAGCCGTTCCTTAAATGAGTTATTCCGTTTTTTCGCTTTCCAATTTAAAAAGATTGTCAGAAATTTCTATGGCAGCTTTTTTTAAAAGCTGTTCATAGTAAGTGATTTCACTATCGCGAATGCCGCCAATAATTCCGGAAAAAGACAGCGCGGCAATGACTTCGCCATCCTTGCTGCGGACGGGCGCGGCGATACAGAAACCTTCCTCCTGAGATTCACGCGCATCCAATGCATAACCGAGCTGCCGGCACTTTTCGAGTTCGTCAAGAAATTCAGAGCGGCGGATGATCGTATACCGTGTAAACGGTTTAAAATCAAGGCGATCCAGGATTGCATCCAGAATAACCTTTGGCAGCTCAGAAAGAAGGACTTTTCCGCCTGCGCTTGCATATACCGGTAGAATCGTTCCGATAGGGGGAACGTAGTCGACAATTTTTTCCGTCCGAGATTGTTGCAGAATAAAGCATTTATCGTTTTCACGCACAATCAGATTCATTGCCTGCGATACCATACTGCTCAGCCGCGTCATGGTGTAGTATGCAATTTCTTTCAGTGCAATGTAAAAGTTGTTTTTTTCAGTCACATAAGAAACTTTTTGACCGATAATATATTTGTCGTCAACGTTTTGATAAAGCCATCCACGAGACTTCAACGTCTTTAGGATGCGGAAGGTTGTCGTCAAATTAACTCCGCACTGGCGGGAAATCTCGTTCACGCCCAAGGGCTCAGACGAATCCTTTACGGTGTCGAGAATCGTAATGGCCTTTTCAAGAACCTTGACGGTTTCAGCTGGTTTATTTTCCAAAGGATCGCATCCTTTCACTTGCTTTTTTTGAAAAATCGAAATGACATTTTCAGTTTTATTATATCGTAGGAATTAAAAAAGTGCAAGAGAGAATTTGCATTCAATTATCGAATCGATTCCAACAGAGTGTATGCAAGATAAAATATTGGTAAAGTTTCCAACGTGCATAGAGAACGGCGCACAGAAAATGCAAAACGTTTCCGAAGAGATCGGAAACGTTTTATATTTGAGTACCGCGTTACATTACGTAAACAACCGGGCGATTTCCTCCATTCGCTGCCTTGACGGAATCTCTGCTTTGAAACAGGGCAGCCCCAGCGCCGCGTTTTTGCTTTCGCCCAGGCGGTGATAGGGCAGAGGTTCGATCTTTTCGGGCGCGTGCGCCCGTAAAAACGCTGCGGTCTGTTCCATTTCATCGCCGATGTCGTTATAACCAGGAACGATGGGGATGCGTACGATGACGCGTTTCCCGGCTCCGAGCAAGCGGAGATAGTTCTGCAGGATGCGTGCATTTTCTGTGCCGGTGAGCCTTTCATGCAGTGCCGGCGTGAAGCATTTGATATCGTATAGAAACAAGTCTGTAACCGGAAGCACCTTTTCAAAGTTTGCCCAGGAAACGTTGCCTGCCGTATCTACCGCAGTGGAAACGCCTGCACCGTGTGCGCCGCGCAACAGTTCGTACAGCGCGTCGGGCTGCAGCATGCATTCGCCGCCGGAGACGGTCAGTCCGCCTCCGCTTTTTTCATAGTAAGCGCGATCGCGCAGAACAATTTTCAGGAGCGAGTCGGTTTCCTCTTCACGGCCGCATATTTGCCGTGCGTCATGAGGACAGGCAAGCGCGCACGCGCCGCAGACTGTGCAGCGTGTCCGGTCGATTTGTCCGTCCGATTCAATAGCGGCTTGAGGACAAAGATGTGAGCAGCAGCCGCAGCGTATGCAGCGGTTCTCAAAAAACATCAGCTGCGGCTGCATTTTCCAGGATTCCGGATTGTGGCACCATTGACAGCGCAGGTTGCATCCCTGAAAAAACACGGTTGTGCGGATGCCGGGGCCATCGACAAAGGAGGCGCGCTGAATATCGAAAATCTTTGCTTTCATTTTATAATGTCGCGGCGCTGTCGCCGCCGTCGGCGATGACGGTGTGTCCGCAGATGATTTCGCCCATATCGCTCATCAGGTAGGCGGCAAGTTCAGCGATCTCTTCCGGACGGATGAATCGACCGATAGCCAGCCGGTCGTATGGATCATCGGGGTGTTTCGCATAACTGGAGATCATTGGCGTAAACGTTGCGCCGGGCGCGATGCCGTTGATGATGATACCGTCTTTCCCAAAGCGTTTGCCATAAGCGCGCGTAAGCTTGAGAATTGAAAGCTTCGAGGTGCTGTACGGCCCGAGAATATCCATGCAGGCAGCATTGGAGGCAATGTTGAGGATGTTGCCTTTTACGCGCTGCGCGCGCAAAAAATCAACCATGTCGCGCATGAGGAAAAACGGCGCTTTCAGATCGGCGTCGGCGAGCAGCGACCATTCGTCCGGCGTGATGTCCCAGGGCTCGTAGCCGCGGCCCATCGCTTCGGTAGAGAGAGCGGCGTTGTTGACAAGCCCGTCTAAGCCGCCCATCATGCGCTGCGCCGCACGGAACATCTCGACGCTTTTTTCGACTTCTGCGACATCCCAGACCAGATAGCCCGTGCAGTTGGCGCCGATCGCTGCCTGCGCCTCCAGAAGGCGGCCTTCGCGGCGGCCGGTTAGGACGACTTTTGCGCCGCCCTCCGCCAGCCGCTTTGCGATTGCCAGACCAATGCCGGAAGAGCCTCCGGTGATCAGAACGTTTGAAACGCGAAGTTTCATTTTTTCACCCCTTTATTTATTGCACAAGCGTGCGGCGAATAATATCGTCCTGGATTTCTTCTGTCAGAAGAACGAAATTGGCTGAATAGCCGCTGACTCGTACACGCAGGCTTTTGTATTTGTCCGGCGTGATCTTGGCGCGTTTCAAATCCTCGGGACTGACGTAGTTAAGCTGGATATGCATGCCGCCAAGGCGGAAATACGCTTCGATCATCCGTGCGGTTTTGTCAAACTGATCTTCATTGCGAATGAGAGCAGGATCGACGTTTACATTGCAGACATATGGCCCGGCCAGAATACCGTTTGGATCGGCCTGCGCAACGGAATTGAGCAGCGCTGTAAGTCCTTCTCGGTCTTTTCCTGCGGTCTGGCCCATACCGACCATGAACGGATCGCCGCGATGACGGCCGTCCGGCGTGGCTTCGGTAAGGCTGCCGAACCATACGTAATGCGGATTATAGCCAGCCTGCGTGCCGAAGAGAATCGGTGTATCAAAAATGCCGCGGCGCTCGTGCGTTCTGTCAAAGAGGGTCTGCGTGATGCGGCGCGCCATCGCATTGGAAATCTCCTCATCGTTGCCGAAGAATTTCGCAGTTTTCAAAATGCGCTGGCGCAGCGGTTCTTCGTCGTGCCAGTCGCTGCGCAGTACGTCGATCAGCCGCTTCATCGTAATCATCTTTTCGTCGTAAACGAACTGCTGGATAACCGTCAGCGAGTCGGTCAGGCAGACGATGCCCTGCGGTTCGGGGCCGGTAATTGCCAGCGTGCAGCCGCCCTGCGTGGCGGGCTTCGCCTCCTCGATGCAGCCGTGCATGAACAGCGAACTGAGCACGTCGGTATCCTTTGCACGGGCGACGTTAAACGCATCGCTCAGGCGCAGCATTTCGTCAAGATCCTTTGCAAGTTCTTCGCTGAAAAGCGCGTAAAACTCGTCGAACGTTTTGCAGGCGCAGGCTTCGTTTTCCCGGTTATAAAGCGTGTTCGTCAGGCAGCGGACGATATTGCCTTCCAGGCCGCCGAACCAGATGCCGCCCTGCAGGCAGGGTTCGTTGCAGCCGCAGGTAGAATAGTTCACCGCGTCGGAAAAGGGGACGTGGGCGTTTTGCATCAGGGATTTTACGCGTGGTTCGTCGTTGATGAGCGCGATGCGCTTGTTCACGTCATGCCGTTCGCAATCGAGCACATGCTTCAGAACGGAGAAAGGCGTCCTGTGCGTCCAGCGGAACGAGATCTGCGGCCGGTAGGTCGGAAGTTCCATGAGCGCTTCGAGCACCAGCGCGGTCAGTTCGTTATAGCCGTCCTCGCCGTCTTCCGTCAGGCCGCCGATGGCGAAATGGCTTTCTCCGCCGTAATTGGAGCGGTTCCCGCCTGCGTTATACGGCGTCCAGCCGTTTACCATCAGAAAGAATTCCTGCAGAAATTCCTTGGCCTCCTCGCGGGTCAGCACGCCGCAAGAAAGATCATGCCGGTAGAGGGGATAGAGATAGCGGTCGATGGTGCCGAAAGAATCGGGCTGAAAGTTGAAACAGATATACAGCGCCTGGATGCCTTCGCGGAAGCTCTTTGCAGGGTGCGCCGGGACGTTCCGGCAGATGTTCGCCATGACGCGCAGGTCGTTGCGGCGCGCTTCGTCGGGCTCGGCGGCGGCGAGCTCCTCGCAGTGCGCGGCGCATTTTTCGCCCCACTTGACGATTGCGTCGCAGATGATTTCCAGCGCGTCGAGGTAATCCAGCGCGTTCTGATCGTCCGCGTGCGCCTTGCGGGAAGTGGCGATGCGCGAGATGAAGCCGTCGACGCCTTCCGCGATAACGCGGCCGAACTCGGCTACTGTGTGCTGCCATTCGAACGTGACAAGATTATCGTACGGTTTGCAATAAAAAGCGCTGCAAACCTCCGCAAACGCCTTATAGCCCAGGCGCGGGAACAGCAGCGACGGCACGCTGCCGTCGAAAGTGATCTGGCCGGTGAAGCGCTGGCCGTTTGCGATGAGAACATTCTGGTTGAGCATGTATTCCCGCAGCCGGCGCGCGATGGTGACCGGTTCGGGATAGAGAATATCGAGCTTGTCATATTCGGTTTTTACCGGGATGGGGCGGATATCGTGGCTTTTGGAATATTCCGCCAGATCGGCGATTCGCTGGATCATTGAAAAACCTCCTTTATTCTTTTACGCTGCCGCGTACGATACCTTTGACAAAATACTTCTGCACGAAGGGATAAACCGCCATAATCGGCAGCAGGCCGAGGAAAATCTTCGCGCCGTTTGTTGCGTCCGGGGTCAGGTTTTGCGCGAGGGATTCGACGTTTGCCGCGTCCTGCGCGGAAGGATCGACGATAATGACAGAGCGCAGATAGGCCTGCAGGGGCTTCAGCTCCGCTTTGCGGATGTAGATCATCGCCATGAAGTAATCGTTCCAGTGGCCGAGCACGAGGAAGAGAGAAATGCTGGCGAGCGCCGGCAGGCTCAGCGGCAGGATGATCCTGATCAGCGTGGTCGTGTGATTTGCGCCGTCGATATAGGCTGCCTCCATCAGCGATTCGGGAAGCCCTTTGATATAGTTCATCAGCAGGATCAGATAAAACGGCGGTACTGCGCAGGGCAGTATGAGCGCCCAAAGCGTATCGATCAACCCTGTGCCCTTGACGATGAGATACGTAGGAATCATGCCGCCGTTAAAGAGCATGGGCACGATGAAATACCATGTAAACAGCCGTTTCTTTGAAAAGCGCGATTTGGGCAGCGAAAGCGGATACGCCGCCAGCATCATCAGCGGCATGGAAATAACCAGCGCCATAAGGGCGCGGATGAGGGTAATGCCGTAGGAATTGAAAAACTGCGAATCGCGCATGACGAAACGATAGTTATCCAGCGTGGCCTGCCTGGGCAGAAAATAAACGTTGCCGGAAAAAACGGCGAGCTTCGACGAGAACGAAATTGCCAGCACATGCACCACAGGCAACAGGCACAAAAGCGCGACGAGGGTGCACAGGATATAGTTGACGGCGATAAAGATGCGGCGCGAAGCGCCCTCTTTGCGGCGAACAGCTTGTGTCTTCATAACGGCCTCCCTTAAAACGCCCGATAGCCCGTGGTTACATAAGCGGCCCAGTAGGACGCTACCACAAGCAGCGAGGAGATGGCGGATTTGAAAAGCCCGGCGGCGGTAGAAAGGCCGAAGTTGCCGTTGTTGAAGCCCATCCGGTAGACGAGCGTATCGATAATATCGCCGGATTCGTAGACCATGGAGTTATACAGGTTGAAAACCTGATCGAAGCCCGCGTTGAGAATGTTGCCGAGGCTCAGCGTAAGCATCATGACGATTGTCGGCGCAATGGCGGGTAGGGTGACGTGCAGCATTTTTTTCCAGTGGCCCGCGCCGTCTACCTCGGCAGCCTCGTAAAGATCGACGTTTACGCCCGCCACGGCGGCAAGGTAGACGATTGTTCCGTAGCCGAATTCCTTCCAGACGTCGGTGAAAATGAGCGTAAACTTGAACCATTTGTTATCGCCCAGAAAGATGATGGGCTCAATTCCAACGGCGCCAAGCGCCTTATTGACAATACCGCTGCCGCTGAGAAGCTTGGAAAAGATTCCCGCGAGCATGACCCAGGAAATAAAGTGGGGGAGATAGACGACGGTTTGGACGACCTTTTTATAATGCAGGCTGGCCAGTTCGTTAAGCATGAGCGTGAAAACGACGGGAACCAGCACGTTGAGCGCGATTTTCCAGGTTGCGATGACGAGGGTGTTCAGCATCGCGCGAGTGAACGTGGGCATGGTAAACAGCGTTTCGAAATTCTTCCAGCCCACCCATTTGGAGGCGAAGAAGCCTTTGGCGGGCAGATATTTTTTGAAGGAGATCAACACGCCCGCCATGGGGATGTAGCTGTAAATAAACGTAAGCGCGACGGGGATGAGCAGCATCAGATACAGCGGAATTTCCGTGTGAAACCGTCTGCGTGACCGTGCGCGCCGAAGGGCGGCGTCGTTCATGAAATCACCGGCTTTCCTTAAATTCTGCGCGGGAAGCGGGTCTTCCCGCGCAGAAGCATGAGAATGATTTTACTGGGCGTAATAGGCGTTCACATCATCGGTGATGGCCTGACCGCCGTTGGCGTACCAGTCCTCGACAGCCTTATCAAAGACGGATGCGTCGTCGCCCATAACGACCTTCGCCATTGCGCTCAGCAGAGAGGAATTGATCGTCTTCTGATACAGGTTCATGTTTTCGGTCAGCGGGCCGTTGTACTCGGGCTGTACGTAACCCTTTTCCACGATGTCGGAAACGATCGGATAGGACTCGGTGAACACGAGCAGATACTGCAGCCAGCTGCGGTCGCCGTCCAGAGCGAGCTTGCACTTTTCATACATCGCCTGCGCAAAGGGATCGACTTCCTCGACGGGCGTATTGTTCTTGCGCGCTTCGGTGCAGAGCTTGGACTGATACAGGTCGAGGTCGCCGCGCTGCAGGCCGCGGAAGACCATCAGATTCCACATGGTGAAGTTGTCGTCGGTGACCATCAGCTGATACATCGGATCGCTCGTCGTGGCGTGATAGCGGACATACGCTTCCAGCTCCTTCAGACGGAAGATCACGTCCGGATGCTCGTAGTTGGCGTTGACGACGACGAAACTCTTGACGACTGCATTTGTCGTCTGGGTTACGTAGTTTCCATCCAGCGTCGGGATGCGGGCGGGCGTCCAGACCGCGTTTTCATCGCTCATGATGTTGGCATGGATAGCGGTAACGGAATGCCAGCCGGGGGCGACGTACATGCCGCATTTGCCGTTGGAAACGTCCTCTTCGTTGACGGTGGTAACGGCGAAGTCCTTTTTGATGAGGCCCTTCTTATACATTTCCTGCATGCGCAGCAGGCCGTCCTTAACCGCGGGCAGCGTGTTGGAGAAAACGTACTGGCCGTCTTCAGTCTGAACCCAGGTGTTGATCGGCACGCCGTATGCGGCCAGAATGGAGGCAAAAGCGCTGGAGCTCAGATCCCATGCGTCCATGCTGATAAGACCGATGCCGATGGTTTCTTCGCCGCCCATCTTGTTATCGACGAACGCCTGCGCGACGGCTTCCATCTCATCAAGCGTCGTGGGAACGGAAAGGCCGAGCGCGTCCAGCCAGTCCTGACGAACCCAGAGAACGCCGGTATCATTATAGAAGTTTTGGGCGTAAGGAATGCCAAGCATTTCGCCTTCATACATGCCGGTCGCCCATACGTCCGGGGTGTAGCTGTTCTTGACTTCGTTCCACAGTTCGCCGTCGTACGCGTCAAAATCGGCTTTTACGTCGCGCAGCACGCCGTTTTCGGCCAGCACGTAGAACATATCCTTGCTCACGATCATGATATCCGGCAGTTCGCCGCCCGCCATCATCGTGTTCAGGTTCGCGCTCAGCGCTTCGCTGTCTTCAGGCGTGATGCGGGTGACTTCAATATTCAGCAAATCCCTGTATGCGTCGATCCAGGCGTTTTCGTTCGCGGAAGCGCGGTCGTGCTTGCTGGAATCGTAAACGACGGCGTTGTCTTTTTCATCGATCCCCATGATGGTTACCTGAACGGTCTCCTCATACGGATGAAGCAGACTGGCAACGCCTTCTGCATGCGCGAAAGAGCAGAGAATGCCGACCATGCACAGGGCAAGGATTAAACAAAGAACGCGTTTGGACATGGGGTTCCCTCCTTGTCAATTTTTGAAAGGCGGCTCTGCAGAAGCCTTTCTTAAAATATAGCGCAAAACTCTGCCGCTGAAAATTGCAAAATCTTCAGATTTGTTGCGATATTTTCAGATTCTCTTCGAAATTCAACAATGCGGTCTGGAAAAATTGCGCGGTTCTCACTATAATAATCTGCGAAGGGAGAGGATTCGGTGCGAGAGAGGGCTTCCCGTTTTATCAACAGTATCTTTTTTCGGATTATGGCAATGTTTACGCTGTGCATTATCCCGCTGCTTGTCAGTCAGACGGGCATGTATTCGTGGAGCACGCGCGTAGTGCGTAAGGAACTGACGGAGACGGCCGCGGCGAACGTCACGTATCTGCGGGATGATTTTAACAGCAGCATTTCGCTCATTTCCTCGCAGATTCAGTATCTGCTCAATACAAACGACGTGACGAAGTTTTTCGTTTATTCGAAAACATATTCGTCGAACGAATATTATGAAAATGCCGACAGGATTTTCGATCTGCTTTCCGTCGCGAAAGACACGAACGCGCTGATTGAAGCCATCCGGCTGTATTATCCGCGGGCGGGCGTAATGCTTTCCGTGGACAAAGCGCGCTCGATTCTTTTCGTTTCGCCGGAACAGAGCGCTTCGCGCATCCAGGCGTTCATGTCGCAGGGAGCGGGTTTTTGCTGTATTGACGGGGAATATTTTGTCGGTACGGCAAAGCCGTACGGGGAGGTGACGGCGGAAAAGCTGCCCGCTTATTATATGGAAATCATCCTGAATGAGGACGAGCTGGTCACGCGGCTTTCCTCCTTCGGCACGACGAAAAACAAGAGGTCTTTACAATATGATCATGCATCCGGGACGATGCTTTTCAGCGACGGACGCACGCCGGACAGCGAGGATGCGGCGCGGCTGAAGGACGCGCTGGTGCACGCCGAAAATGAACGTGTATTCACCTGCAGCGTCCGCCTGCAGGAAGGTGCGTATACGCTGGTTGCCAGCCATTCCACGCTTTTGCATGCGACATTTTGCCAGCTGCTTTCCACGCGCGATCTGGAATATATCCCTTCGGTTTTCCAGCGGTTCATCATCGGCTTCGTCGTGCTGTGCCTGAGCGTAATCGTCGTTTTGTGCATGTGCGTGCATCGGCAGATCGCCGTCCCGGCGCATGACCTGCTGCGCGCGCTGGACGATACGGGCAAGGGACGGTTTGACACGCGCCTGAACGGCGGCAAGCTTGCCGCCGAATACCGCGCCCTGTTTGCGCGATTCAACAGCATGAACCAGCAGATTCAGTCGCTCATCACGGATAACTACGAGCATACGATTCGCCTGCAGCGCGCGCAGTTCAAACAGCTGCAGGCGCAGATCAATCCGCATTTCCTTTATAACAGCTTTTTCCTGCTGCGCCATATGGTGCGCGCGGACAACCGCCTGGCGTGCGAAAAATTTCTGGGGTGTCTGGGCCGGTATTTTCAATATATTACCGATAATGACAGCGATACCGCCACGCTGGAGGAGGAATACAACCATGCATGTGATTATTTGGGCATCCAGAAGATGCGGTTCGAAGACGTGCTGAAGCTGGAAATCGATCCGCTGCCGGAGGAACTGCGTGCATTTCCGATGCTTCGACTGACGCTGCAGCCGCTTTTGGAAAACGTTCTGGCGCATAGCCGATGGGAGGACGGCGAGAAGCGCCGAATCCGCCTGCGCATCGAGAACGACGCGTGCGATTTGCGCCTGCGGGTAGAGGATAACGGCAGCGGCCTGCGTGATGAGGACATCGCGCGCGTCAGCGCCATGCTCGGAGAACAGGCGGCTTTTTCTGAGACGAGCGGGCTGACGAATATCCATCAGCGGCTGGTGCTGCATTACGGTCCGCAGGGGCGGCTCGAGGTTTCGCGCAGCGAACTTGGCGGCTTCTGCGCGGCGATTGTGATTCCGAAAAAGGGAGGAAGCGGCGAAAATGAATAACCTGCGCGTATTGCTGGTAGACGATGAACCGCATGTGATCGACGCGATGACCAGCCTGCTGGAGCAGTCCGACGAATTTGCGCTGGATATATACTGTGCGTCCAGCGCGAAGGCGGCGCTGCAGGTTCTCAGCGAGGGCAGAATTGATTTGGTAATCAGTGATATTGAAATGCCGGGCATGAACGGGATAGAGCTTTTGAAGGAGATCAACCGGCGATGGCCGCAATGCCGTACCATCTTCCTGACGGCGTATCCAAGCTTTCAGTATGCCTATCAGGCAATCCAGTATCACCTGGCCAATTACCTGCTGAAAACAGAAGAGGACGATGTGCTGCTTGAGAAGATTCTGATGGTGCTGCGAGAAATCAACGAAAGCCTGCGCCTGAAGGAGCAGGTTTTTTCCGCGCAGAGCGCGGAGGGATTTTCTCCGCAGCTTTCGCAGGCGTTGAAGGCGAACGCTGAGGAGACGACGCGTCTGCCGGGCGGAAAATACTGCCTGCTTTTATGCGTGCCGGACGATGGGAAAAAGCGCGTGCGCGTGGAAGCGCTGCACGAGCTGATGCGTTATTATCTGCAGGATGTTGTTGAATCGCTTTGCTATGCCAGACCGGCGGAAAATTGCATTGTCTGGCTTGTAAAGTTCGCGGATGGCACGCAGCAGGAAACGCGTCTTTTCGGCCAGATTGAGATGGCGCAGGTGTCCTGCCAGGCGACGTTCGGGGCGACGCTTTCTATGATTATGCAGCCGTTTGAGGCGGAAAGCTGCTCCGTTTTTGAAGCGTATCAGAAGGCGGGAACGCAGCGCGCACGCATAGCGGACGGGAAAGACGGCGTGCTTTATCGGGTAATGAGTGACGAGACGGTGACGGATACGGAAGATATCGTCGGCATGACGATTGGCTGGCTGCGCCATTATATTGATGAGAATATCTGCTCGGATGTTTCGCTGATGCGCTTGTCTGCGCTGAGCGGATATAACGCACAGTATTTATCGGGCATTTTCAAACAGCGAACGGGAACGACAATCAGTCGGTATGTGGCTGTACGGCGGATGCGAAAGGCGAAGGAACTGCTGCTGGATATGTCGCTGTCGCTGCAGGATATTTCTCGGATGCTGGGGTTCAGTTCGCGATCCTATTTTAATCATTTCATTAAACAGGAGTCCGGGATAACGCCGCAGCAGCTGCGCGAAAAAATTACAAACGAGCCCGCGGAAGAATAGAAAAAGCGGAGAGGCAATGGAAGGAACATCTTCTCCTAACGTCGAATATTCCCCGAACCATTGCAAAATGCAGAAAATGCGAGGAACATCCAAATGAAAATCTATATCAGCGTAGACATGGAAGGCATCAGCGGGATCAACAGTCCGGAGCATGTGAAGCGGGACGGCCGGCTGTATGCGGAAGGCCGGCGGCTTTTGACGGACGATGTGAACGCGGCGGTGCGCGGCGCGTTCGAGGGCGGCGCGGACGAGGTGATCGTCGCCGATATGCACGGCGGGTCGAACAATCTGATTATCCCGGAGGTGGATCCGCGGGCGATGCTGCTCGAGGGCGCGCCGCGGTCGCCGCGCTTTGCGTTCCTGGATAAGACGGTAGACGGCATGGTTCTTCTGGGCTATCACGCGATGAACGGTACGCTGGAGGCGACGCTCGAGCACACGATGTCCAGCGCCAGCTGGCATAAGTTTACCGTGAACGGTACGCCCTGGGGCGAGCTGGCGATCGACGCGACGCTGGCCGCCGAAGCGGGCGTTCCTGTGATCATGGTCAGCGGCGACGATAAGCTGCGCACAGAGGCGCGCATTTTCCTTGGGGAAGCGGTGGAGTTCGCCTGCGTCAAGCAGGGGCTTGGCCGCCAGCAGGCGCTGTGCATGTCTGCGGCGAACGGCCAGAAAACGGTTTGCGAACATATGCGCCGTGCCGTTGAACGGCTGAAAAACGGCGAACATTTCCCGCTGATGAAGCTGGAAGAGCGCTACAAGATCGATCTGACATACAAGTTTGTGCCGGATGCGGATGAAGCTGCGCTTCAATACGGCGCGAAGCGCATCGACGGGTATACCGTGGAAACGAATTACGCGCGGCTGTCCGATATGTACGGCGGCGTGTGGGCGGAACGCGGAATCGTGCAGACGGTGCATAACGCGTAAACGAAGAAGGAACGGAGCCTGGCTCATACGAGCGGGGCTCCTTTTTTTGTTGTTTTTATGTTGATATTCTTACCGTTTCGTGCTATTATGTGTTGGAATAATGACCGATTTAAGGAGGCAAACCATGCAAACGGTCGAACGGGCGGAGCGGATTCTGGAGCGGGTACGCCGCGACGGGCGGGTTTATACGGTGCAGCTTGCGGCGGAATACGGCGTGTCGGAGGAGACGATCCGGCGCGATATTCGCGCGCTTGCGCGGGAAGGGAAGCTCAAACGCGTGCATGGCGGCGCGACGGAGCTGCGCCTGCCCAGCAGCGAGAATGCGTATGTCGTGCGCCGCCTGCTGGATGCGGAGGAGAAACGGCGCATTGGCGAATATGCGGCGGGGCTTGTCGGCGATGGCGATATTATCGCCATGGACGACAGTTGCTGCGCGGAGCAGCTTGCGCTCGCGCTTTCCGGTCAGCAGAATCTGATTGCCGTCACGAACTTTCTTCCCGCGGCCGCCGCGCTGAGCGAGCGAATTCAGCAGGGGCGGATTTCGGGGCGCGTCGTGCTGCTCGGCGGAGAGATGAATTGCGAGAATCTGGCCGCATGCGGCGCGATTACGGAGGAAGAAGCGGCGCGCTACCGTTTCAAGCGCGCGTTCATCGGCGCGTCGGCGCTGGCGGAAAACGGCGCGATGGTTTGGAACCTTGAAGAAGGACGGGTGAGCAGGCGGATGGCGGAGCGCGCGTCCAGCGTGGTGCTTCTGTGCGAGAGCGCGAAGTTTACGCGCACGTCGTTGTATCAGTATATCGACTACAGCGAGGTCGATATGCTGATTACCGACGACACGCACGAAATCCCGCGGGAAACGCTGACGCGGCTGCAGGGCGACGGGGTTGAAGTTATCGTATTGGGGGAGAAAAAGGCATGAACGAGCGGTTGGACAAAAAAGGCGCGATGCAGCTTTTCTGCATCTGCTGGCTGATTTATTTCTGTTCCTATCTGGGAAGGCTGAACTATTCGTCGGTGATGAACGAATTGATCGGCACGGTGATGACCAAGGCGCAGGCGGGCTGGGTGAACACGGCTTTTCTCGTGGCCTACGCGACGGGGCAGCTCATCAACGGCATGCTGGCTGAAAAGGTTTCGCCGCGCTGGTTCGCTGCGGCTGGGGCGATTGGCGGCGGCGTGCTGAACATCGCGTTTTCGTTTGCGCGCTCGTTCGGGGCGATGTTCGCGCTGCGGCTGGCGACGGGTTTCTGCATGTCGATGCTCTGGCCGTCGCTGCTTTTTGCGATGGTCAAATGGATGCAGCATGAGGATAAGATCAGCGGCACGGTCAATATCGCGTCCTCGATGGCGGCGGGCACGCTGCTTTCATATGCGATGAGCGCGCTCCTTATCAAGTATGTCAACTGGGGCGCGGCGTTCTGGGCGCCGGGTTTGGCGTTGTGCGCGTCGGGCGCGCTGTGGCTGCTGGCCTATCCGGGCATTACGCGGCGCGCGACGGTTGTGGTTGAGGCGAATGAAAGCGCGGCGAAGCCGCAGCAGAACGCCATGCCTCTCAAACAGCTGATTGCGGTGCCGGTGCTGCTGGTGGCAGTGATCCCGGTCGTGCTGCACGGGGTGATCAAGGACGGCGTGACCGCCTGGGTGCCGACGTATATCAGCGAACGGTTTGAAAAGAGCACGTCTTTCTCGGCGCTGGTGAGCGTGCTGCTGCCGCTTTTCAACCTGACGGGCGCGTACCTGGCGCAGTTCGCTTATAAAAAGGCGAGGGAGAACACGCTGGCGGGCGCGGCGGTTTTCTTTGCCATTGCGGCCGCGATGCTGGCGCTGATGCTGACGGCCGGCACGGAAAGCCTGATTGTGACCGTGCTGAGCTTCGCGGTGATTACCAGCATGATGATGGCGGTCAATATCCTTCTGATTAATCTCCTGCCGCTGCAGTTTGAAAAAGCCGGTCGCTCCGCGACGGTTTCGGGCGCGCTGAACGCGATTGCATACGCCGGTTCGGCGCTGGCGAGCGGGCTGATCGGCGTGCTTTCGAGCGCGTACGGCTGGAACGTGACGGTGATTTCGTGGTTTGCGATGATGATCGTCGCGGGCGCGGTCTGCGTGCTTTGCCGCAAAGCGCCCGGCGCGGGCGAGATAAAAGAGGAGGCGGAGCGGGCGTGAAAATCGAGCTGTACGATTATGATATTTATCCGAAGGTTTTTCTCGCGGGCGGCGAGCGGACCGTTACCATTCAGCCGTTGGGGCTGCACGCGGCGTTTACGCCGGGAAGGACGTATGAAGTTCAGATCTGCGCGATGGAGGAAGGACGGCCGAATCTTTATCCGGACTGGGCGAGCTTCCGCAGATTCTCCCTGGTCCCAGGCGAGGACGGCTGTCTGCGCGTGACGTGCGATTTCCCGACAGAGCAGGAATACCTCATCGAAATCTTTTCCGAGCCGGGTCAGCGGCTCGTGCGCCTGAGCGTCTACGCGTTGGCCGGAGACATGGCCGGGCGCTATCCCTTCCGCGGAGACCTGCACATGCACACCTGCCGTTCGGACGGGCGCGAAGCGCCGGATATCGTCTGCGCGAATTACCGCGCGGCGGGCTACGATTTCTTCACCGTGACGGATCATCATCGCTATTATCCCTCGCTGGAGGTGATTCGGAAATTTGCGCCGCTGCGGCTGGATTACAGCCTGATTCCCGGCGAAGAGGTGCATCTGCCGCTGACCGATATTCATATCGTCAACTTTGGCGGCGATTTCAGCGTCAACGGCCTGGTTGAGGGGCTGCCGCAGAACACGGAGCGCGGGGACGATCCGGCGTGGCGTTCGGCGACGGGCGAATGTCCGCCTGTGCTCACGCGCGAGGAATACGAGCGTCAGATTCGCGAGCGGGCGAAGGACGCGCCGTTTGACAGCGAAGCGGCGCGGCTGAGCTACGCGGCGTGCCTGTGGGCGTTTGAAAAGATTCGTGAAGGGCACGGGCTGGGCGTTTTCGCGCATCCGTACTGGCGGCAGTATGTGTTTCAGGTTCCTGAAGAATTCCTCGAGGTGATGATGCGCGAGCATCCGTTCGATGCGTTTGAAGTGCTGGGCGGGGAAAACTACTTTGAGCATAACGGCTTCCAGACCGTGCGCTATTATCAGGATCAGGCGCGCGGCTGCCGGTATCCGATCGTGGGCAGCACGGATTCGCACGGCTCTACCGAACATAACCGAAACGCGCGCATCTGCTCGACAATCGTCTTTGCGCCGGACGCGACGCGCGATTCGCTTGTCTCTTCGGTGAAGGATTTTTATTCCGTCGCCGTGGATACGATCAGTCCCGAGTTCCGCATCGTCGGCGATCTGCGGCTGGTCAAATATGCGTGCTTCCTGCTGAATCACTATTTCCCGCTGCACGACCGGCTTTGCGCGATTGAGGGCGAACTGCTGCGCGAATACGCCGTGGGCGACCCGAAGGCGGAAAAGCGCATCGAAGCCATGCGCGACGCGACGTCGGATATGCGCAGGAAGTATTTCGATTTGTAAGCGTTTTTTTCAGGGGCGCTCTGCGCCCCCATTACCGCGCTCCGATTTCTTTCAGATATTCCCTCGGCGTCTGTCCGGTGGTATGCTTATAGCGCGTGGAAAAATACGACGGGCTGGAAAACCCGAGCGCGTCGGCCAGCGCGGAGACGCTTACGCAGCCCTGCCGCATCAGCTTCTGCGCCTCGATCATGCGCAGGCGTTCGAAATAGGCGATGGGTGAGGAAGCACAGTTGCGGCGGAAAAGCTCCTTCACGGCCGTGCCGCTCATGCCCATATGACGGCAGAGGGCGGCGAAGCGCAGTTCCCGGTGCAAATGCGCCTTCATAAAAGAAATCGCTTTCTCCATTTGCTCCTCGTCGGCCTTTTCGGAGACGGAAACGGCCGGCGTTTCTTTTCCCTGCGCCGCCGGTTCGCTCCCGAGCAGGCTCATCAGAAACGCCGTCAAAAGCAGGCGCAGCGTGTACGCGCCGCCCATGCCGCCAGGGCGCTCGAGCCATTTCCCGGAGGAAAGCGAGGGGCCGTAAACCCGGTACGCTTCGTCCAGCAGCGCGTGGATTCGGGCGCGCTGCGGCTCGCCCAGGTGCAGGCAGCGTTTTTGAAAATAACGCATCGCGTCGCTGTCGCAGTCGAAGGTGACGACGATCATATCCGGCGCGTGCGCGTAATTGGCCCAGATGCTGTGATATTCGTCCGGCTGATGGAAGATCAGATCGCCCGCGCTGAGCGCGTGCACCCGGTCGTCCGCGCCGATGTCCACCTGTCCGTTGATGACGTATACCATTTCCCAGAACGGATGGCGCTCGCCGCGAAAAACATAGCCCGTGGCAAAATGAAAATGATAAAATGTCCGCAGCGATGCGATTTCAATCGCGGGCGTTTCCGGCAGCTTCGGGGTTGACGGCACGACGCGTTCACCTCCGGGAAAATGATACCGCGTAAAATGTCGAATGTCAAATATTATACGTCAAATCTCTAAATAAATTTTCGCGTGCGTGTGATAAAATGGAGCCAGTCCAAACAAGACGGGGAGGCGGAGAACGATGTTGAGAATTGCGGAAGAAGGCCGCACGCTGAATGTTGGCGTGCTCGGGCTGGGTTCGCGCGGAATCCCGCAACTGAGGGTGATTCATTCGATGGCGGACGTGAAGGTCTGCGCCGTCTGCGACGTATACGAAGACCGCGTGCAGGCGGGCCTTGAAATTGCAAAGGATGCGGTCGGCATGCAGGATTACCGCGAAGTGCTGAAAATGCCGCAGATTGAAGCGGTGTTCATTTTCACCGACTGGCTTTCCCATATCCCGATCGCCATTGAGGCGATGAAAGCGGGCAAGGAAGTGGCCATGGAAGTCGGCGGCGCGGCGACGGTTGAGGATTGCTGGAAGCTCGTGCGCACTGCCGAGGAAACCGGACGCCAGTGCATGCTGCTGGAAAACTGCAGCTACGGCGTGGACGAGATGGCGGTCATCAACATGATTCGTCAGGGCAAGTTCGGCGAGATCGTGCACTGCGAAGGCGCGTACGCGCACGATCTGCGCGATGAAATCGGCAACGGCGACATCAACCGCCATTACCGCCAGCAGAACTTCCTGCACCGCAACGCGGAATTGTATCCGACGCATGAACTGGGCCCGATCGCACAGTATCTGCGCCTGGGGCGCGGCAACCGCATGGTGACGCTCTGCTCCATGGCCAGCAAGGCCGTCGGCCTGCACGAATGGCTGCAGAAGAACCGTCCCGGCACTGCGCTTGCCGACGCGCAGGTGAACGAGGGAGATATCGTGACCACGCTCATTTCCTGCGCCAACGGGCAGACGATCATTCTCTCGCACGACTGCACGCTGCCGCGGCCGTATTCGCGCCGCAACGTCGTGCGCGGTACGAAGGGCTGCTGGTATGAGGACGGCCACATGATGTATATCGAAGGCGAAACGCCCCAGCCTGAGCGTCACTGGACGCATGTGGGCGAGAGCGACGAGCGGCTGCTGAAGGAATACCGTCATCCGCTGTGGAAGGCGTACGACGAATTCGGCCAGCGCGGCGGTCACGACGGCATGGATTACCTCGTCCTGCGCGCGTTTATCGAAGCGATTCAGAACCACACGCCCGTGCCGATCGACGTATACGATACGGCCGCGCTCATGTGCGTGACGCCGCTGAGCGAGCAGTCCATCGCGATGGGCGGCGCGCCCGTGCCGGTGCCGGATTTCACCTCCGGCGGCTGGGTGTTCGATCACGGCGACAAGGGCGCGGGCGCCTACGCGCTGTAAGAAGAATTGTTTTCCCCGCGCGGCCGTAGTATAATACGAAAAAAACGACAGGCGGGGGAAACCATGCAAAAGCTTTACACGCCCGAAGGTGAGGCGCTGCGCGGCCAGCCGTGGCCGGAATATCCGCGCCCGCTTCTGGAGCGGGATTCGTTCTATAATTTGAACGGCGAGTGGGAATTTGCCGCGCAGGGCGCGGCTGAAATGCCCGCCGCCTTTCCCATGCGCATTCAGGTGCCGTTCGCGCCGGAGTCGATTCTCTCCGGCGTAGAGCGGCATTTTGCGCGCCAGTGGCTGTTTTACCGCAAAACGTTTGCGCTGCCGCGGGGATTCGTGTGCAGGCGGACGTTTCTGCATTTCGGCGCGGTCGACCAAATTGCCGAGGTGTTTCTAAACGGCGTGCGGCTGGGCGGGCATACCGGCGGCTATTCGCCGTTTTCCTTCGAAGCGACGGATGCGTTGCGGGAGGAAAACACGCTCGTCGTGCGCGTGCGGGACGAGCTGGAAAACCATATTCTTCCATACGGCAAGCAGCGCGAAAAGCGCGGCGGAATGTGGTATACGCCCGTTTCCGGCGTCTGGCAGACGGTCTGGCTGGAAAGCGTGGGGGAGAAGTTCATCCGCGAATTGAACGTGGAAACGGGGAGCGATTTCGCCAGCATCGATACGGGTGATGAAACGCTTTTCGGTACGGTCTCCGTGGAGACGCCGCAGGGAACGCTGCGCGTGCCGCTGGAAAACGGGCGGGCGCGCGTCGCGCTGGAAGCGCCGCGTTTCTGGAGCCCGGACGCGCCGTATCTGTATCGTTTTACGGTGGAAACGGCGGAGGACCGCGTGCGCTCCTATTTTGCGCTGCGCACGCTCGAAACGCGCGTTGTGGACGGCGTGCCGCGCCTTTGCCTGAACGGCAAGCCGTATTTTTTTAACGGCCTGCTCGATCAGGGCTACTGGAGCGACGGGCTTTTCACGCCCGCTTCGCCCGCGTGCTTTGCGCATGATATTCTTATGGCCAAACGGCTCGGGTTCAACATGCTGCGCAAACACATCAAGGTGGAGCCGCAGCGGTTCTATTACGAGTGCGACCGGCTGGGGATGATCGTCTTCCAGGATATGGTCAATAACGGCGGTTATTCCTTTTTGCGCGATACCGCGCTGCCGACCCTTGGGCTCAAGCGCCTGCCGGACCGCTGGATGCACCCGGACGGAAAAACGCGCGCGGCTTTTCTTGAGGGGATGGACGACGCCGTGCGGCGGCTCAAACGGCATCCCTGCGTGTGCTGCTGGACGATTTTCAACGAAGGCTGGGGGCAGTTTGACAGCGGCGCGGCGTATCGCCGGCTGCGGCGGCTGGACGCGACGCGGTTTATCGACAGCGCGTCCGGATGGTTTGCGGGTGGGGAGAGCGACGTGGAAAGCCGGCATGTGTACTTTAAGCCGTTCAAATTCAGAAAGGGCAAAAAGCCTGTCGTGCTTTCCGAGTTTGGCGGCTACGCGCTGAAGCTTCCCGCGCACAGCTTTAACCCGGAAAAAACATACGGCTATCGCAGTTTCAAAACGCAGGCGGAATTCATGGATGCGCTGGAGAAGCTGTATCGGGAGGAGATTCTGCCCGCAATTGAGCAGGGGCTCTGCGCGGCGGTTTATACGCAGCTTTCCGACGTGGAGGACGAGGTGAACGGTCTGACGACGTACGACCGGCGCGCGCTGAAATGCGACGAAGAGCGGATGCGCCGCATCGGGGAAGAGGCCGCGAAGCGGCTGTGAAATCGAAAAAAGTTTATGACTTAACAAAAGCCGCAAACTGTGGTATAATACCGCTCACGGTGCGGAAGCATCGTGAATATCACGCGAAATATTGAAAGAGATGAAAGCAATGACGAAAATTGATATTTTCTCCGGTTTCCTTGGAGCCGGCAAAACGACGTTGATTAAAAAACTGATCGCCGAGGCTTTTGCGGGCGAAAAGCTGGTGCTGATTGAAAACGAATTTGGCGAGATCGGCATTGACGGCGGCTTCATGCAGGACGCCGGCATTCAGGTGACCGAGATGAGCCAGGGATGCATCTGCTGCAGCCTCGTCGGCGATTTCGGCGAAGCGCTGAAGAAGGTGCTCGAGCAGTACGCTCCGGACCGCATTCTCATCGAGCCGTCCGGCGTGGGCAAGCTGAGCGACGTGATTCGCGCGGTGCAGGGCATCGACGAGCATGATATCGTCCTCAACAGCTTTACAACGGTTGTCGACGCGAAAAAGTGCAAGATGTATATGAAGAACTTCGGCGAGTTCTTCAATAACCAGGTCGAGCACGCGGGCACGATCATCCTTTCCCGTACGGGCGAGATGAGCGAGGAAAAGGTGGCCGAGGTTGTGGCGATGCTGCGCGAAAAGAACGCGAACGCCGTGATCATTACCACGGACTGGAAACAGCTCGACGGCAGGCAGATCCTCGAGGCGATGGAGCACAAGGACACGCTGGAGATGGAACTGAAGCATCTGAGCGAGGACGAGGACGTCTGTCCGGTCTGCGGCCATCACCATCATCACGACGATGACGATGACGACGAGGACGAACACGAGCATCATCATCACCATCATGATCATGACGACGATGAGGACGACGAGCATGAGCACCATCATCATGACGGCGAATGTTGCTGCCACCATGACGATGACGACGATGATGAGGACGAGCATGAGCACGAACATCATCATGATCACGAGGGGCATGAACATCATCATCACCATCACCACGGCCATGACGCGGACGAAGTGTTCGGCAGCTGGGGCGTTGAAACGCCGAAAAAATTCTCCGTGGAAGAGATGGAGACCATCCTTGGCATGCTGGAAGATCAGACGCGCTTCGGCGCGGTGCTGCGCGCGAAGGGCATCGTTCCGGCGACGGACGGCAAGTGGATTCACTTCGACTATGTGCCGGGCGAGCAGAACATCCGTTACGGCTCCGCCGGCGTTACCGGCCGCCTGTGCGTGATCGGCAGCAAGCTCAACGAGACGGAATTGAAAGCGCTGTTCGGGGTGTAAGCGATGGAGACGCCGGTATATCTGTTTACGGGTTTCCTGGAAGCGGGCAAAACCAAATTCATCCAGGAAACGCTGGAGGACAAGCGTTTCAACAAGGGCGAGCGTACGCTGCTGCTTGTCTGCGAGGAAGGCGAGGAGGAATACGATCCCACCGCCTTCTGCGCGCCGAACGTGTTTGTCGAATATATCGAAAACGAGGTCGATCTGACGGAGGACGCGCTTCGCGCGCTCAAGAAAAAGCACAACGCCCGCCGCGTGATGATTGAATACAACGGCATGTGGCAATTGCAGACGCTGCTGGACGTGCTGCCGATGGACTGGCCGCTTTACCAGATTTTCCTGTTCATCGACTCCGGCACGTTCCTCAACTATAATGCGAATATGCGCAGCCTTGTGGTGGACAAGCTGAAGTTGTGCGACCTGGTCGCCTTCAACCGCTGCACGAAGGATATGGACACGATGGAGTTCCATAAGATTGTGCGCGCGCTTAACCGGCAGGTTCAGATCGTTTACGAATATACGGACGGAAGCGTAATTCCGGATGAAATCGAAGATCCGCTGCCGTTCGATCTGAACGCGCCGGTGGTGGAGATCGAGGATCGCGATTATGCGCTGTGGTATAAGGACATCACCGAGGAGCCGAAGAAATACGCGGGGAAGACCGTGCGCTTCAAGGCGCTGGCCGCGCGCAACGCGACGGTGAGCGAGGGCTTCTTCGTTGCGGGCCGTCAGCTGATGACCTGCTGCGCGGCGGATATCGAGTTCGCGGCGCTTGTGGTCAAAAACAACTGCGGCTACGAGGTGAAGACCAAAGAATGGGTGACCATCGAGGCGCAGGTCGAGGTTCGCTATAACAAGGCTTACGGAAAGACCGGCCCGGTGATGCTCGCGCAGAAGGTCGAGCCCGCCGAGGAGCCGGAGGACCCGGTAGCGACGTTCTACTGAAAAAGTTTTGCAAAAGGAAAAACTCCTTCCCGCGGCTAGACGGGAGGGAGTTTTTACATTGCCTGAATTGCTGTTTACAACGCTTGGGAAAGAGAATCGACGGGCGTTTCGTGCAGGCGCTGCTGGACGTATTCACTGGGCGTCATGCCCGTTTTTTTCTTGAAGACGCGGGAAAAGTAGTATTCGTTTTCGAACCCGCAGTTTCGGGCAACTTCGCTGATGATACAGGAGAAGCCGAGCAGCGTTTTGGCCTTGACGATGCGCGCGTCCAGCAGATCCTGTTTGGGCGTGACGTTGAAAAAGAGCCTGTAGAGCAAAATCAGCTGGTTTACGCTGAGGTATACTTTTGCGGCCATTTTCGCGCTCGTCCAGCTTTTTTCCGGGGCGCTGTAAAGCTCTTTGCGGAGCGTTTCAAAAGATTTGCGCCGCTGAGGGTCGATTGTTTTATCCTGTTTATCAAAAGGAATCATATCTCGCCCCAACTGGATGAAGACAATATTCAGCAGCGCGGAAATCATTTCATCGGAGTGGGCGTGCAGGGTGGAATATTCATACACAATATCTTTCATGGTATCCATAAAAGCGCAGTCTTCCGGCATGCGGAAAAACTCTGCGATGGGGATGTTGTAGCGAATGAGCATTTCACGAAAAGCGTTGTCGTTGTCCACGGAGAAATGCGCCCATGTGTTGACGAAAAATTCCGCGCCGTTGGCGCAGTAGAGGTAGCGCGGGTATCCGCCGGGGTAGAGGATGCAGGTGCCTGCGGGCACATCGAACAGCTTGTTACCGCAATTCATGCGCTGCGGCGTGTTTGTGTAAACCAGATTCCAGTACTCAAACCCGTGCGGCAGCTCGTGAAAAAACTCTTTGCCGTGATAGCTGTCGACGCCGCATTGATATACTTTGAACAGCATGGGCCGCCCTCCTTTCGTCCTGCGCCCGGTCAGAAGGAGTTTTTGGTTCCGTGATTTATTATAGTCCACATAGTGAAATTTTACAATAGAAAATGCAAATATAAAATAAAATATTTTTAGATTTATAGTATATAACGTCATAATTCGAGCGCAAGAGACGAAAAATTACACGAATTTGCCGGAAAAGAGCGTGAAATTTTTGAAATCAAACATGAAATTTTATATTGTTTGAACAGGATGAAACTGGCAAAATATATTCAAAAGGAATTCAATGATAATATATGAATTCCACAAAACAACTCAAGGAGGACTCACGTATGAAAAAGGTTCTGGCATTCCTTCTGGCATTATGCCTGGTGCTCGCCGCCTGCTCCGCAATGGCGGAGGTGACCTATCCCATCGAGACCTCGACGACTCTGACCCTCTGGAGAGTGCTGGATGGCAGCATTGCCGACGGCGGCTACACGACCTCCATGGATACGCCTGGCTTCAAGGCCTGGTGTGAAAAAACCGGTATTTCTGTTGAACTGAAAGAATTTGCCGACGGCACTTCGCTCGTGCTGGCGCTTAACGGCGCTACGACACTGCCCGATATGATTCTTTTCAACGCGGGTGCGTATTATAACGGCGGTATCGCCGGATTGATCGCGGACGGCATGGTGCAGGAAATCGAGCCCGCCATGCTTGAGCAGTACGCGCCCGATTACTGGGCATACATCAACAAGCCCATTTACATGACTGAAATCAAGCAGCTGGACGGCAAAATGTATTACATGGCCGGTCATGTCTTTGAAGAGCGTTCTCCTTACCGCTACTGGCGCGGACTGTTCTATCGCGAGGATATCCTCAAGGCCATCGGCCGCGAAGTGCCGCAGACCATCGACGAATTCTACGACACGCTGGTTGCGATGAAGGAATACGGCGTTGAAACGCCCTTTGTCTTCCAGGCCAAGACCGACCTGCGCGAATGCATTAAAAACGGCGAACTAACCTCCGCCTTCGGGCTGGTGAACGCCGCTGAATATCAGGCCGACGGCAAGTGGCATTACGGCGCGTGCGAACCGGAATACAAAGACGTGCTGTCCTTCCTCAAGAAGCTGTACGACGAGGGCCTGATCTCCGTCGACTATCTGTCCATGGAAGAAGCGACCTCCCGCGCCATGTTCTGCAACGGCCAGGCCGGCGTGATGTACGGCAACAACTCCCGCCTCAACACCTATCTCGCCTCTCTGACGGAAGGCGCGTCGATGGTCGGCGGCTATGTTATTCATGCGGCCGATCAGGATCATGCGATGTTCTCCTTCGCCGATCCGATGACCACCAGCGACGATATCACTTATATCAGCGCCGACTGCAAGAATGTCGAGCTGTGCATGCAGTTTTACAACTACCTCTTCACCGAAGAAGGCAATATGATCCGCAACTACGGCATCCTGGGCGAATCCTATGTCATCGGCGAAAACGGCAAGCCTGAGTATACTGAGCTGATTACCAACAACCCTGACGGCCATTCCATGGACGGCATGGCGCGCTCCTACGCGCTCGTCAACTGGCCGGGCATCCACAGCAACGATCAGCTGGCCATGCGCCATCCGGAACAGAGCCAGATCGTCGCCTACGAGCGCTGGTCCAATACGGATCATGATACGCACGTGGTTGTCCACACCGCCGTGCTGGACGAATATCTCGACGAGTATACCGATCTGTGGACCGACATCGATCTGTATATCAACGAGTGCCGCGCCAAGTTCATCTCCGGCGAAATGTCCATTGAAAACGATTTCGATACCTATCTCGAAACGCTGAAGTCCATGAACATCGACCGCGTCTATGAGATCAAACAGATTACTCTGGATGCGCATAACGCTGCGCTGGCCGAGTAATTTAGTCCATCCTTCGGCGTGCGGGGTTTCGGCTCTGCACGCCGATTCTTATCATGATGGAGGAACGTAGTATGATGCAAGGAAGACGGAATTCTATCGGCAAGATCATTGCGAAAGATCTGAAAAGCTTCGGCGGCGCATATCTGTTGGCGATACCGGTTATTGTATATTATATCCTGTTTCATTATAAGCCCATTCTGGGCGCGGTAATCGCTTTTAAGGATTTTAAGCCGCGCCTGGGCATCTGGGGGAGCAAATGGGTCGGGTTTAAGTATTTTGCGTCCTTTTTCAACTCATTCTATTTTGCGCGGCTGCTGCGCAATACGCTGACGATCTCAATCTGCGGCCTGCTGTTTACCTTTCCCTGCGCGATCGTTTTCGCCCTGATGATCAACGAGGTGAACAACAAGATTTTCAAGCGTACCGTGCAGACGATTTCCTACATGCCGCATTTTATTTCCCTTGTCGTCGTCTGCTCCATGATTACGCTGTTTGTGGATAAAGACGGCTTTATCGTTCAGCTCATTAACCTTTTCAACGGAAATATCAGTCAGAACCTGCTCAATATCCCGTCGGCTTTCGTGCCGATTTATATTCTCTCCGATATCTGGCAGGAAACCGGCTGGAACTGCATTATTTATCTCGCCGCGCTGGGCGCGATCGATATGGAACTGTATGAAGCCGCCCGCATCGACGGCGCCAATCGCTGGCAGCAGACCATTCATGTGACGATCCCCGGCATCACGCGCACGATTATGCTGCTGCTCATCCTGCGCGTCGGGTCGATCATGAGCGTCGGCCATGAGAAAATCATCCTGCTTTATAACGATTATACCATGGAAACGGCGGACGTGATTTCCAGCTACGTATACCGCCGCGGGCTTATTAACGCGGAGTATTCCTTCTCCACGGCGGTCGGCCTGTTTAATTCCGTCATCAATTTCGCCCTGGTTGTATTGGCGAATTTCATCAGCAATAAAACAAGCGGCTACGGCATTTGGTAAGGAGGTGCGCATTATGACGACTTTGAACCATCGCGCGCGGCCGGCCAAAAGCCGTTTGCGCCAGGAGGGCGTAGGGTATTCCATTTTTACCGTTGTGAACACGCTTCTGCTGATTCTGATCTGCATTATTACGGTTTACCCTATGTATTATGTGGTGATCGCCTCTATCTCCGAGGCGGATATATTGGGGCGGAATTTCGGCCTGCTGCTTTTCCCTGTCGGCAGAATCAACACGTACAGTTATCAGCTGGTTTTCCGCAACCGGCTGGTGCTCAGCGGTTTTGCCAATACGTTCCTCATCCTGATCGGCGGCCTGTGCTTCAACATGGTGCTGACCTGCCTGGGCGCATATTTCCTTGCGCTGAAAGGGGCGATTCTTTCACGGCCCATCGCCATGCTGATTCTTTTCACCATGTATTTCTCCGGCGGTATCGTGCCTGAATATCTCAATATCCAGAGCCTTGGGCTGATGGATACGCTGTGGGCGCTTATCGTTCCCGTATCAATCAATACTTATAACCTCTTAATCATGCGCTCCGCGTTTTCCTCCGTACCGGATTCGCTGGTGGAAGCCGCGCAGCTGGACGGCGCGTCTCATGTGCGGATTTTGCTGCGGGTCTTCCTGCCGCTGAGCGGCGCGACGCTGGCCGTAATGGTGCTGTATTACGCCGTCGGACATTGGAACGCCTGGTTCCGCGCTTCGCTGTTTATCCATAACACGAAGAAATATCCGCTGCAGCTGGTGCTGCGGCAGATTCTGCTGCTCAATCAGAACTCCGAGCTTGCCGCCTCGACGACGGACGCAGGCGAACTGGCGAAGTACGCCGATTCGATCAAGTACGCGTTAATCGTCATTTCCTGTGTGCCGATTCTGGTGCTGTATCCCTTCCTGCAGCGGTTCTTTGCAAAGGGCGTAATGGTCGGCGCGCTGAAGGGCTGAAAAGATTACAGATAAAAGGAGGGATTATTTCATGCTTAGACTGTTTGCTGAACATAAACTTCGTAAGGCGATTACGCTGGAGGGCGTATGGCGGCTGACGCCGCTGGATGGAACGGAGCGTGAATTCTCCGCGATTGTGCCGGGGATCTGGGAAATGATTCCGCAGCTGACGCAGTATCGGGGCAAGGCGCGCTATGAGAAGACCTTCGTTACGGAAGAAGACGGCGGACTGCTTTTGCGCTTCGGCGGTGTGAGCCATACGGCGGACGTGCTGCTGGACGGGCAGCATGTGGGACATCATTACGATGCGTTTACGGGTTTCCGTATCGCCGTGCCGGATGTAAAAGCGGGCGAGCACACGCTGACTGTGCTGGTGGATAACGGATTTTCGGAAGCTTCGACGCTGCATATCCCAAACGATTATTATTCCTATGGCGGAATTACCCGGCCGGCGGCAGTCGAACTGATCCATGCGGCGTACATCGATCGCATGGCGTTTACGTCGAAGCGAACCGAGAGCGGCGAATGGGAAGCCGCAGTGAACGTGACGGTAAAGGCGATCCGGCGCAGCGAAGCTGCCGTAATCAAAATCAGCGTGGCCGGCGGCAGCGCGGAGGCGGACATACCGGCTCTGGAGGCCGGGGAAGAAGCGCAGGCGCAGCTACATGTGCAATGCCATGGCGTAGCGCCCTGGGGCGTGCGGGATGCGCGTCTGTATGAGCTGAGAGCCGTGCTGGAGAGAGACGGCGCGCCTGTGGACGATTTGATCGATCGCGTCGGGTTCCGCGTTGTAGCGCTGCGGGGAGAGGATCTGCTGATAAACGGGCGGAAGGTGTTCGTCAAAGGATTTAACCGCCATGAAGATTTTGGCAGTCAGGGCTGCGCCGTCGGCGTGAATTCGATGATGGAAGATTTGCAGCTGATGCTGGATATGGGCGTGAACAGCGTCCGCACCTGCCATTATCCCAACGATCCGCGATTCCTGGATCTTTGCGACGAACTGGGCGTAATCGTATGGGAGGAGTGTCATTCCCGCGCGATTCCCGGCGAAATCATGCGCAAGCCGCTTTTCAAGGAGCAGATCGGTACGAGCGCGCGGGAAATGGTGACGCAGCACTTTAACCATCCGTGCATTTATACCTGGGGAACCCTGAACGAATGCGAAAGCGAGACGGAATTCGGCCGGAGCATGTACGGGCATGTGATCGACCTGATCCACAGCCTCGATGCAACCCGCCCCGTGACCTTCGCTTCCTGCCGCTTCTTCAAGGATGTATGCCTGGATCTGGTGGATATCGCGTCGTTTAATATCTACCCGCTCTGGTATACGGACGAAGATCCGGCGGCATATGCCGATAAGCTGCTGCAGTGGATGGACGAAAACGGCGCGGCGAATAAGCCGATCCTCTTCTCTGAATTTGGCGCGGGCGGCATTGCGGGGTATCATGATCCGCTTTATAAGGCAAAATGGAGCGAGGAACGCCAGGCGGAGATTCTCGACAGGCAGCTGAAGGATCTGTGCGCAAAAGTGCGTATCTCGGGTACGTACATCTGGCAGTTTGCGGACGTGCGCGTGGCGGACGAATGGGCAATGCGCCGGCCGAAAGCGCAGAATAACAAGGGCGTGGTGGATCTGTATCGCCGCCCGAAACTGGCCTATAAGACGGTGAAGGAGAATTATACTGCGCTGAAACGGTAAAACGGGATATATTTTTGACAACCAAAACAGCCGCGGGAGGAGCAGCGCCTTCCGCGGCTGTTTCAGCGCGCAGGCGCTGAAAATGAATATCGTTATGCGTCTGCCGCGCCGCGCAGCATCGCCTTCGCGCAAAACACGCCGTCCTGATAAACGAACGAGCTCGCGCCGCCGCTTTTTTCGGCAATGCGGCGGACGGACTGAATGCCCAGGCCGCTTCCCTTCCGCTTGGAGGATTGCAAAACGCCGCTCTTTTCCTGAATTTCTCCGTCGAACGTGTTTTCAACCTGAATCAGCAGCAGGCGATGGGAGTGCATATAGGCCTGCAAGCTGATTTGCCGCCGCGATGCGGCTGTTCGAAGGCTTGCTTCCAGCGCGTTTTCCAGCAGATTGGAAAGCACGAGGCACATGTCGATTTCGTCCACGGGCAGCTGTTCGGGCAGATCGACCTGCGCCTGGAAGGGGATGCTTTCCTGCCTTGCCAGGGCGCAGTAATAGCCGATTACGCTGTCCGCGGCTCTGTTTTCGCAAAAGCTCATATCCATGCCGGGGATTCTGCCGGCGGCTCTGGCTACATACGCTTTTGCCTTTTCCAAATCGCCCTCTTCAAGCAGCGACGAAATCTGGTTGAAGTGGTGGCGCATGTCGTGCCGGGCATGGCGCGCGTCTTCAATGGAGGCTTTGAGGTTTTCATAGCGCTCGCGCTGCAGGGAGAGAAAATGGTTTTCAAGCTGCAGCTTGGCGTTTCGGTTCAGGCTGTTTGCCATCCAGAGAAAAATGACGTAAAAACAGGAAAGAAGCAGCAGCAGGACGAGACTGATTACGATATAGCCCTGCAGGATTCGGCCCGTATACAGGTTTTGCCGGTTCTGCGGGATCATGAAAAGGTTCAGCGCGATAAAAATGATCGGCAGGATCCAGAAAACGTACCAGGTCTGCGCAAAGTTTTCATCCTCGACCATTTTGCGCACCACATGAGAGGCGGGATCGTACGCAAGCGCCACGACGAGCCAGCACATGGCGTTGTAGGTTATCCCCGCCCGCAGGCAGAACCACAATTCGTCCTCCGTCCAGCGGGAACGAACGGCGACGGCCGCGTCCAGCCCGCGGGACAGGCTGTTGAGACAGGCGAATAACGCGCAGACGGACAGCGCGACCGTTGCGGATTTCCAGAGGGAGATGCGCAGCGTTTTTATATAGGCCGCAATGGCGGCCAGAATCAGAACCGCCTGCGCCGGCGCGGTGGAAACATGCAGCCGCCAGCAGGCGAGGCCGCCGCCGACGGCAAGCGCCGCGAACAGCGGCGGCAGCCAGCCAAGCAGTCGCGCGGGCGTCTGCTTCAAATAGGTTTTGACGGGAATATACGCCAGCAGCAGCCCGGGAAGCACAACGGAAAGCTCCAGAATGGGGCGCAGCGCGTCGGGCATGGTTTCAGCGCCTCCTTTGCAGCAGATATTCCATAAACGCCTGCCGGGCGGACTTTGTCAGCTCCCGGCTGACGAGCACGCGGCTGCCGTCGGTCATGAGGAAAGCGGCGTCGTCAAAGTCTGCGGCGTGCTCCAGATTGGCGATGACGCCGCGGCTGCAGACGAAGAAACGGGGGTCTTCCCGCAGCGGCGCGGTGAAATCCTTAAACGGCAGACGGGTGACCAGCGTTTTCCCGGCCGGGGTATGGATGTGAATCATGTGCGAAAAATGCTCCGCGTAGACGATATTCTGATACGCCAGACGGATATCGCTGCCGTTTACCTTAATCGTCATGAATTTGTCCGGCTGCGGAATGCGGGCGAGAAGCTCGTCCGTCAGGCGGTCGATATCCTCCTGGGCGAAGGGCTTGACGAGATAGTGCATCGCGCGCACCTGAAAACCTTCCAGCGCATGGTCGGTCGAGGTCGTGGTGAAGATCAGCAGGCAGTCCGCATCCAGCGCGCGAAGCGCCTTCGCAACCTCAATCCCGTTTGCGCCCGGCATGTAGATATCCAGAAAGACGACGGAGAAGCGCTCCGCGTCCGCGGCGGCGAGAAAAGCCGCTCCGTTTCCGTATTCAAAAAAATCTGCGTGAACGCTGCGGCGGTTCAGCGCCTTTTCAAGCCGGCCGCGCAAAAGCGCCCGTTCGTCCGCCACGTCGTCTACAATCGCGATTCTCATGCGCAAGGCGCTCCTTTCTTCTATACGACTCCAAACGGTTCCGCTCCATTATACCACATGGGCGCGAAACCGGGCAGGCTTTTGAAACGGGATTTTCGTGCCATTATCGCCCCATTCGTGCCAAACCGCTTGAAATAAGTTTGGGTTTCAATATACTGAAACCCGGAAAACTGAATTGCGAAAGGAGGGGCGCTGTGTATCGAATTGCCGTGCTGGCAGACAGGGAAGAGGACGGACAGAGATACGCGGATCGAATCGCCAGCTTTTGCAGCGCGAAAGGGCTGTACCCGCAGATTGCACGCTACAGCAATCAGGAACAGTTCTTTGAAAGCGTGCAGAAGGCTGCGCCGACGAACGCGGTGATCGCATTGCCCGGCGTGGCGGGTTTGAACGCCGCGGAACATCTTCGCGCTCTTTGTCCAGGGTGCGCGATCATCTGGTGCAGCGATCTGAATTTCTCGCTTCAGGCGTTCCGGATGAGAGTGGAATACTTCATTTTGGAACCTGTGACCACGGAGAGCTTTCAGCAGGGGCTGAACGTATGGTTTGAGGGAAAAAACGCCCGAACGATTCCAAACGGAATGCAACGATAAGGAGGATACGAACGTGAAAAAGAAAAGATTTCTTCGCCTGACGGCCGTGATGACGCTGATTGCGGCGATGTGCCTGAGCGCGGCTGCCGCCGGCGCCGCTGCGCTGCCCGTGAAGGCGCTTGCGCCCAAACGGGTGGATGAGAACCCCTATATGGCCAAAAGCGACGCGAACATTCATCACGACGGCTATAATACCGACAGCACGGACGAGGTTCTGCCCGTCAGCATCTATCCGGAAATCAACGTTTCCTATGAAACCACCAACGCCAACGCGTCCCCTGCGATCTACTTCGACAGCTACGGCCATGCGGTCGTGCCGCTTCTGGGCGGTATCGCCATCCGCGACCTGAACGCCGAAGAGACCAAAACGTTGGGCTATTTCTCGCCCAAGCAGCATGACGGCGGCGGATACGTGATTCAGAGCTCGTACACCTATCTGGATAACGAGAACCGCATCGTCTGTCCGACCAGCAACAACCATGTTCTGATGCTGCGCGCGACCGACGAAGAGGGAAACGTCCTGCCGGAATTTGAAAAGGTGCTGGATATCGACATCAAGGCGGCGGCCGAAACGGCGCTTGGCAAGGAACTGGAGCAGAACCTGCTCTCCGTCGTTTTCGACTATGAGGGCAACCTCTGGTTTGCCACCGGCGGCTTCCGCATTTACCCCGAACGGGAACAGCAGGGCGTGCTCGGTTACATCGCCCGCACGGCGATCGACGCGATTTTGAACGGAGAAGAAGTCGATCTGGCCAGCGCCGTATACGTTTATGACCTGCCCGTCGGCGAAGGCGCGGAAAACGGCATCGCCGCCTCCCGGGACGGCGCGGTGATTCTCACCAACAAGAACTGCTATCTGCTGCGCGCGAACAACGGCGTCGAAGCGGTCTGGAAGACCCCCTATGAAAGCGCCGGCGCGAAGGTCAGCCGCGAAGGCGACAAGACCACCGGCGGCGGCCTTGCCTGGGGCGGCGGCTGCTCCCCGACCCTCACGCCTGACCTGGTGCTGTTCACCGATAACCAGGAAACGGTCAATCTTCTGGCGCTGGATATGAAGACCGGCGAAGTCGTTGCGAGCCTTCCGGTGCTCGACGATCTGCCCGAGGGCTATCAGGTGGCCGTTGAAAACTCCGCGATCGTCTATGACGACGGCGAGGGCACGGTCAGCACCATCGTGTGCAACTGGTTCGGCGCGGGCAACGCAGGCCTTGCCGATCCCGACAGCGATTCCTCCATCCAGAGCTACGCCAACATCTACGATATGAACTGGCTGACGAAGGGCAACGTCATGATCGCCCCCGGCGTGGAGCGCGT
>CAKTTL010000007.1 GCA_934615235.1 uncultured Clostridia bacterium | reverse complement strand
GGGCGGCGGGCCGGCGCGGGGGCAAGGAAAAAACGCAACGCTGCCCGTCCCGCCCTCCGCGGGGCGGACAGCGAAAAAGCGGCTTTCCTTAGGGGAGCGCGAGGGGGCCTTCCTTTCTCCTGAAAGGAAGGCCCCCTCGCAAAACCCTTATTCGTTCTTTATCGTTCCCCTTCGTTCCCTACGGGCAGCTGCGTTACGTTGCCGCCTTCTTCGGGGCCGAGGATGTCCATGAATTCCTCGCCGGAGATGGTTTCTTTCTCGAGGAGGTAGGTGGACAGCTCGCTGAGCTTCTGGGCGTTGTCGCGGAGAATTTCGAGCGCCTTGTCGTAGCTTTGCTGGATGAGACGCTGAATTTCCCTGTCGACGAGCGTGCTGGTTTCAGGCGAGCAGATGGCCTGCGTGCCGTCGCCGAGGTACATGCTGGTTTGCGTGTCGAGCGCGACCATACCGAACTCGCTGCTCATGCCGAAGCGGGTGACCATGTTGCGGGCGATCTTGGTCGCCTGCTCGATGTCGTTGGCTGCGCCGGTGGTGCAGGTGTGGAAGACGAATTCTTCGGCTGCGCGGCCGGCGGTGAGGGTGACGAGCTTCGCCTCGAGATCGTCGCGGCTCATGAGCACGCGTTCGGTTTCTTCGACCTGCATGGTGTAGCCCAAAGCGCCGTTGGTGCGCGGAATAATGGTGATCTTATGCACGGGCGCGGAATGCTTCTGCCGCGCGGCGACGAGCGCGTGGCCGATTTCGTGGTAAGCGACGATGCGCTTTTCCTCGGGCGAGATGACCATGCTCTTGCGCTCGCTGCCCGCGATGACGAGCTCGACGGCGGCCTCCAGGTCGCTCTGCGTGGTGGAGGTGCGGCCGGCGCGAACCGCGCAAAGCGCGCCCTCGTTAATTATATTGGCCAGATCCGCGCCGCTTGCGCCGACGGTCGCGCGCGCGACGGCGGCCAGATCGACGTCCGGCGCGGTGACGATATTCTTCGCGTGCACGCGCAGAATCGCCTCGCGGCCTTTCATGTCGGGCAGATCGACGGTGATGCGGCGGTCGAACCGGCCGGGGCGCAAAAGCGCCTTATCAAGAATTTCGGGGCGGTTCGTCGCGCCGAGGATAATGATGCCTTTGCTCGGATCGAAGCCGTCCATTTCGGCCAGAAGCTGGTTGAGCGTCTGCTCACGTTCGTCGTTGGCGTTCAGACCGGTGCCGTCGCGCTTTTTGCCGATGGCGTCGATTTCGTCGATGAAGACGATGCAGGGCGCTTTCTCGGCGGCTTCCTTGAACAGGTCGCGCACGCGCGCCGCGCCGGTACCGACGAACATTTCAACGAACGCCGAACCGGACACGAAGAAGAACGGAACCTTCGCTTCGCCCGCAACGGCCTGCGCCAGCAGCGTTTTGCCCGTGCCGGGAGGGCCGACGAGCAGCGCGCCCTTGGGCAGCTTCGCGCCGATGGCCTTGTATTTTTCCGGCCGGTTGAGGAAATCGACCATTTCGATCAGCTGGTCCTTGGCCTCGTCCTGACCGGCGACGTCGCTGAAGCGCTTGGTGACTTCGGATACGTTGTACATTTTCGCGCCGCTTTTGCCAAAGCCGCCCAGCAGGTTAAATCCGCCGCCCTTGCCGTCCTTGCTGCCGCGGATCATCCGAACGATCCAGAAAATCATCAGGCCGTAAAAGGCGAGGGGGAGCACGAGATTGATCAGGATGCTGAGGATGGAAACGCGGCCTTCCCGGCTTACGCCGCCGAACTCCACACCGGCCTTGTACAGACGCTGCACGAGGTTCGGGTCGTCCACGGGATAGGTGGCGTAGGTGATTTCGCCGCGCCAGGGGAACATGCCGCTGGAAACGGTAAAGCGGATGAGCGTGTCGGTAATTTCAACCGCCTGCACCTGGCCCGCGTCGACCATGCTGAGAAACTTGCTGTATTCGACATATTCCGTCTTGCTGCTGTTCATGAGACTGGACATGCTGAGCATGTTCACAACCATCACAAGCGCGAGCACGATGAGTATGTACACCCACGGGTTGGTTGGCAGATGCGGCCTTTTTTTATTCTTATTGCCATTCTCGGGCTTTTTCAAAAGAAGAATGCTCCTTTCATCAGATTCTTTTCAGCGCACACAGTGTACGCCTTCATTTACAGAATAGCAAGCCTTCATGAACCGGATATTAAGAATTTAATAATTTTACGGCGTTTTCTGTCGAACGATTCCGGGACGGACGGGCAGGAATTGCCGCTATGCGGCGAGAATTCTGCCCGCATCCTTTCTTTTTCATTCGGGAGGCCGCCATGCAGCGTATCGCACGACTTTCACGAAAGAACGAACGCCGCGTACAGATGCTGCCGATTCATTTGATTGACGTAAACCCTTACCAGCCGCGCTCGGAGTTTGACGACGAAGCCGTGCGCGCGCTGGCTTCCTCCATCGCCAGCCTTGGCCTTTTGCAGCCCATCACCGTGCGTCCGGAGACGAACGGGCGCTATACGCTCATCGCCGGGGAACGGCGTCTGCGCGCCTGCCTGCGCCTGGGGATGCAGACGATCGAGGCGATGCTCATCGACGCGGGCGACGGCGAAGCCGCGATGCTGGCGCTGGTGGAAAACCTGCAGCGCGAGGATCTGCATTTTCTCGACGAGGCCGCGGCGTATGCGCGCGTAATGCGCCTGTGCGGGTTTTCGCAGGAGACGCTGGCTTCGCGCATTGGAAAGACGCAGGGGGCGATTGCGAACAAGCTGCGCCTTTTGCGGCTGGACGAGAGCGTGCGCGAGGCGGTGCGCAGGCTGCAGCTGTCCGAGCGGCAGGCGCGCGCGCTTTTGAAGCTGCCGGCCGGCAAGGAGCAGCTGGAGGCCGCCGGCGTGATGGCCGAACAGGGGCTGAACGCGCCGCGCAGCGAGGCGATGGTGGAGGAGATGCTGCGCGCTCTGCGCGCAAACGGCGCGGCGCCCCGGCGGCGCATGCTCGTCGTCGTGCGCGACTGGCGGCCGTATCTCAACGCCATACGAGATATCGCACGGCAGATGCAGGACGCGGGGCTCGACGTAGAGATGGAAACCGAGCAGCCCGGCGCGGAACTGCTCGTTCGCCTGAGAGTAAGCAGAAAAAATGGAAAAAAAGACGGAAACGCTTGACAATTTGATGAATTTTATGTACAATGACAAGGCTGTACATTTGGCCTGGCAGGGGCCTGTGAAGGAGTTGGAAAATTATGTTCAGAACGTATCAGCCCAAGAAGCGTCAGCGTAGCAAGGTGCACGGCTTCCGTGCCCGCATGAAGACCAAGGCCGGTCGCAACGTGCTGGCCCGCCGCCGTCTGCGCGGCCGCAAGGTCCTGACGGTGTGATCTCTCGAAAAGAAAAGAGAATCTGAGCAGCGGAGCCCGATCCAACCGGTCGGGCTCGTTGTGCATCACCGTTTTGCGCAGGGAGGGACCGGATACTATGCAGCGCAACTACCGGCTGCGCAAAAACAAGCAGTTTCAATACGTTTATCACAGAGGCAAGTCCTGCGCCTTTCGCGAGGTTGTGGTACTGTATATTCGTGCATCCAAAATGCAGGTAGGCTTTTCCGTCAGCCGCAAGGTGGGCAACAGCGTCATGCGCAACCGCGTCAAACGCCGTCTGCGCGAGCAGTTTCGCCCGCTGATTCCGCGCCTGAAGAGGGGCTATTACGTTGTGGTTGCGCGTGAAAGCGCCGCGAGGGCGGATTCAGCCGCGCTTTGCGCGGCGCTGACCGGCGCGCTCAAACGCCAGAAGCTTCTTGCGGAAGAAGCGCAGTGCCAGTGAAAAAAGTGCTGCTCGCGCTGATACGCTGGTATCAGCGTTCCCTCAGTCCGCTGCACGGTCCGTGCTGCCATTATATCCCAACCTGCTCCGAATATGCGCGGCAGGCCATTGAAAAACATGGCGCGCTTCGCGGGGGCTGGCTGGCGATTCGGCGCATTTGCCGCTGCCACCCGTTTACCCGGCGGGATCCCTACGACCCGGTGCCGTAGCAGGCGGCGCCCGACTCCCCGAGGAGGAAATAGATTGAGCGAGTTCTTCCGCAATATTCTACAGGGCCTCTATACTTTCTCCGGAAACTATGGACTGGCCATTATTCTCTTTACCATTCTCGTCCGCCTGGTTCTCTCTCCGTTCGATTATAAGAGCCGCAAATCGATGCGGCAGATGGAGAAGATCAACCCCAAGCTCCAGGCGCTGCAGAAAAAATACGCCAACGATAAAGAGAAGCTGCAGAGAAAGCAGGCTGAGCTTTATAAAAAAGAGCACATCAACCCGCTGGGCAGCTGCCTGCCCATGCTTCTCACCTTCCCGATTCTGATTATCATGTTCAACGCCATGCGCGCCGTTGCGAACGAGCATCTGGTCCGCCTGGTGCAGGAACTTTATACCGCCGTCGGCGATCTGACCGACGCGACCGAAATCGCCGCCGCGCTGCCGACCGTCGAAGCGCTGCGCGAGATGCGGCTGATCGAGCCGTTCCTGTGGATCAAGAATCTCTGGGTACACGATTCGCCGTTTACTTCCTTCCTGCCCACCTCTTCCAGCGCGCTCATGGCGATCAAGTCGATCGCGGGCGTTGCGACGGGCGAGGAAATCGAAGCGCTCAAGGCGTTTATGGACGGCGATATTTACAAGAATATCGTGCTGACGCACTATAACGCCACGACCATCCCCGGCGGCGTCGTCAATTTCCTGATCGTGCAGCTGCAGCTGTATCATCAGCCCAACGGCTACTTTATTCTGCCTGTTCTCAGCGGCGCGAGCCAGTACCTGATGACCATCGTCAACCCTGCCGCCACCGGCGCGCAGCAGACGGGCGAAGGCCAGCAGAACGGCACCGGCGCGTTCATGAAGTGGTTCTTCCCGCTGTTCTCCATCTACATCTGCGCGACTTCCAACTCGGCGTTCTCGCTGTACTGGGTCGTCGCCAACCTGGCGTCTATGCTGCAGACGTTCATCTTCAACAGATACTTTGCGGCGCAGGATAAAAAGAAAGCCGCTCAAGCTGATCCCGAGGAGGTATAATCAACGTGAAAACCATCGATGTCTCCGCCGCCACAGTCGAAGAGGCGATTAACGACGGGCTGGCAAAGTTGGGCTGCTCCATCTCTGATTGCAAGGTGCAGATTTTACAGGAAGGCGCGAAGGGCCTGTTTGGCCTGTTCGGCTCCAAACCGGCGAAGGTTCGTCTCACGCTGGTGAGCGACGAAGAGGAGAAGGAAGACGATTTCTCCATCAATCTGCGCGAAGCGATGGACGCTTCCAGCGAAACGCGTCCGGCTCCTGAAAAGAAGCAGGCGCCGCGCCCTGCGCGTCCCGCGCCGCAGCCGAAAAAGGCGGAACCCGCGGCCGAAAAACCGGCCGTAAAGCCCGTGGAAAAGGCCGAAAAGACGGAAGAAAAGCCCGCTGAAAAGCCTGTTGAAAAGACCAACGACGTGCTTGAACGCTTCAAGAACGCGCCCCTGCCCGGCGGCGCTTCCGAGACGGAGCTGCTCAAGAGCGAGCAGACGTACGTCTTCCGCCCCGCCAAGCAGCAGCAGCGTCCGCCGCGCCGCGAACCGCGCCCTGCGCGCCGTGAACGCGATGAGAACGCCGCGCCTGCCGAGCCGATCGTCCGTAAGGCGGAGCCCGCCCCGGAAAACATCGTGATTCATCCCGCCGATACGCTGGAAGGTCAGACGCAGCAGTTCCTGCTTGAACTGACCAAGCGCATGGGGCTCGACGTTCAGGTCGACGTGCATCTGGACGAGGAAGGCCACGTTTTCGCCAACATCTACGGCGACGCGCTGGGCATCCTGATCGGCCGCCGCGGCGAGACGCTCGACGCGCTGCAGTATCTGACCAGCCTGCAGGTGAACAAGGGCCGCGAAGGTTACACCCGCGTGACGCTGGATACCGAACATTATCGCGCAAAGCGCGAAGAGGCGCTGACCCGCCTGGCTTCCCGCATGGCCAACCGCGCCGTGAAGACTGGCCGCAAGGTGGCGCTTGAGCCGATGAACCCCTATGAGCGCCGCATCCTCCATGCGAGCCTGCAGGCCAATCCGAACGTGACCACCCATAGCGAGGGCGACGAGCCGTATCGCCATGTGGTAATCGTGCCGAACAAGTAAGCAGGATAGAAGAAAACTCTTGCTGCAGAGAAAACTGCGGCGAGAGTTTTTTCTTTTTGGATATCGGATTATCTGGCCGGATTATACGTTGGGGGAGCGATTGTTTCTCCAAATTTCAGCGTGGCGGGAAGCGTAATTACTTTGTGCTGCGTTTCCCTGGCGGAGAGCAGCGAGAGCATTTGCTCCGCCGCATGGTCGGAGAGGGCGCGCATGGGTTGAACGACCAGCGTGGTATCCGGGAAGATTGCCTTGGTCATATCCATGTCGTCGAAGCCGATAAGAGAAACGTCGTGCGGTACGGAGAGACCGGCCTTATTCAGCGCAATGCGCGCGCCGAGCGTCATTTCGTAGTTGGTACAGAAAAGCGCCGTCGGCTGGTCGGGGAGGGCGAGCAGCTGCTCGGCGGCCAGAAAACCGCCCGACATGGTGTAATCGCCGTAAGCGATCAATTCGGGATTAAGCGGAATGCCGCGTTCGCAGAGCGCGTCCTTGTAGCCTTGTAGACGATCAATCGTCGTGGACAGACTGCGCTTACCGGCAAGCAGCCCGATGCGGCGATGTCCCGCATTCAGCAGCGCGCATATTGCGTGCCGGGAGATAATCTGGTTGTTGATAACAACGGCGCTGACGAGCCCGTCCAGCGGTTTAAGCAGCCTGTCAATCAGGACGATAGGGACGTTTTTCTTTAACGCAGGAGCAAACTGAGTTCCGTCTGCACGCATTGGAACGCTGAAAATACCGTCTACCTGCTTATGCAGCAGAAAGGATACGATGTCGCATTCAAGCGTTTCATCGCAGCGGTAGTCGCAGACAATTATGCCATAATCGCTGCGGCGCAGTGTGTCTTCGATGTGCGCGACGATATCGGACATGAAAGCGCTGCCCAGCTCGGGCAGCATGACGCCCACGGTTTTCGTTTGCTTTGTTTTCAAATTGCGGGCGGTAAGGTTGGGGGTATAATCCAACGCCTGAACGGCGGCTTCGATTTGCGCGCGGTTTTGCGGACGTAAGCTGCCGCCGTTGAAGTACTTGGAAACAGTGCCCAGGCTGAGCCCGCTTTTCTGGGCGATATCTTTCATTGTTGCAGACATGTTGGATTTGCTCCTCTTTATAAAGCAGACAAGTTAAGGCAAGCCTGCCCAATGCTGCGCAAAGACAGACGGATGCTTTGGCGCCGTCCGCTGCGGCATACGTTCAGTATGCCTGCGAAAGCTGCAATTTGCATTCGATGCAAATTCATCTCGCCATTCTTTACGCGAATTATGCGGTATCATCTCAATTATAACAAACCTTTGCAAAAAGTGCGAGGAAAATATTTGCATTAATTGACAAGTTTTGGGAAAGTGTGCTATAGTGCAAAATATGAAACGTTACATTTTAGAACGGAGGGAGAAAATGATTGGCAGAATTGATCCGCAGGCAGTGCCGAAGATTCGGCTGGCAACAGGACAGGAAATTCCATGCGTAGGCATGGGCACATTCGGCAGCGATCATTTCAACGCGGAGCAGATCAGCGCGGCGGTAGCCGGTGCGATTCGCTGCGGATACCGGTTGTTCGACTGCGCGGCCGTTTATGGAAACGAAGCGGAGATCGGCGAGGTTTTTCAGCGTGCGCTGGACGAGGGGATTGTTCGCCGTGAAGAGCTGTTCATAACCAGCAAGGTATGGAACAACATGCATGGCAGCGGGGACGTGCTTCTTTCGGCGGCACAGACGTTGAAAGACCTGCGTCTGGATTATATCGACGCGTATTTTGTGCATTGGCCTTTTGCGAATTATCATGCGCCCGGCTGCGGCGGCGACAGCCGCAATCCGGACAGCACGCCTTTTTCGGCCGAGCGGTATATTGCGACATGGCGGCAGATGGAACGGCTCTATGATATGGGGCTTGTCAAAAATCTGGGCATGAGCAATATGACGATTCCGAAGCTGAAGGCCGTGCTGCCGCATTGCCGTGTAAAACCGGTAATGATCGAGATGGAACTGCATCCCTGCTTCCAGCAGCCGGAGCTTTTCCGTTACTGCCTTGAGCAGGGGATTCAGCCGATTGGTTTTTGCCCGATTGGCAGTCCTGCGCGCCCTGAACGCGATACGACGCCCGAAGATAAGTGCGATACGCGTATGCCTGAAATGATTCGGATTGCGGAAAAACACAACGTGCATCCGGCGATTATCTGCATAAAATGGGCTGTACAGCACGGCGAAATCGTAATTCCGTTTTCCGTCAATGAAACGCACTACTTCGATAATCTTAAATGCGTTACGGAGGATCCGCTGACGGAAGAGGAGATGGCGGAAATTGGCGCGTTAGACGATCCAGATAACCGGTTGATCAAAGGACAGGTCTTCCTCTGGCCCGGCGCGGAAGACTGGCGCGCGTTGTGGGATCTGGATGGAACAATCAGTCGATAAAACCGGAAAACAGCACGGCCGCCATTGGAGCGAATGGCGGCCGTGCGCTGTTTCGAAATCGATTTTCTTCTCTGCGGCTCGTTTGTTGTGAATGAAAGTAGTTATAAATTGCGCAGAAAATCCCTCATGCTTTTCAGCTGGTGTGGGGATTTTCATAATAAGCATCGCTAGCGCCTGACCTTGGACGGGGAAGTAAGTGCGCCCTTACTGATTGCTTGCTATCGAGTTTCGTGTGTGCTTATACTGGATACAGGCTCTATAAATTGAAGTTTATCTGTATGGTGACAGTTCTTTATCCAAAACATCTGCATACTGCTGAACCACGGGACCGAGTTCCCGCAACCAGGTTTTGATTTCTTCGCTGTTTTTGGAAGCCATTGGATTTTTCCTGATCTCAAGTGCTTTTTGCAATGGTTTTTCATCTTCAAACAGTTTCTCATTTAATGCCCATATTCCTGCTTGAGTCTTAGATATTACATCGTTATATCTCAATGAATAAATACATCTGGCTATATCCAGCAGCCATCCGCAGGAGTACAGCCGCTCATCGGTTTTCTGCGCATATTTGCGTATTGTTTCATAGTGACCTTTTATTGCATCCACTATCTCTTGGCGGGGTGGCTCTCTGAATATGCTGCGATCCGCGTTCCCGTAAACGATACGCCCGTATCTGGATAGTTGGAACGAAGAAAAAACATCCCGGCTATAAGAATCTGTGATTCGCTGGCCGGAAGTTCCCCAGTAAACCAGTCTTATGTAATTACCGGTAAAGTATTCGTTGATATTAGCAATGATTCCCTCAAAAGAACGGTAATATTGATTATCAGACTCGTCACTCAACATAGACTGGCGCAACATAAGTAAATCTCTTGCCTGTTTTTCGGTAATTTCATTTTCTGTCAAAGCGATAAAGTCAATATCACTCCAACCCAATTGAAAATCATTCAGAACAATACTACCATAAATCCAAATACTGTTTACCTTCCCATCCATTACAGAAACAATCCTGTCTGTCATTCTATGGATAGCTTCGTTCACGTTTCTGCTCCTCTAAATTCCAGTGACAAATCGCATCTCAATGCGTAATCCGTTTGAAATTGCCAAGCGTTTCCGTTACGTCGGAGACGCAGACGAACGTATCGGGGAACTGGCGCATCAGCTCGGTAAAGCGCGTGATCTGATGCCGGTTGATTACGCAGATGAGCAGACTCTTTTCCTTGTGCGAAAAGCCGCCTGTTGCGGGAAGAATGGTTACGCCGTGCATCAATTCGTGCAGCAGGCACTGCGTGACTTCCTCGCCGCGCGAGGTGATGATTTCCGCGCGGATGGCGCGTTTGCCGCCCTTGAGAATGCCGTCGCTGACATGCGAGGTGATGTAGCAGTAAACGATGCAGAGGATAACGGGCTCGACGTTGAAATCGTAAACGAAATACGAAAGGATCGCAACGGCCGCGTTAAGCGTGAAGATGATTTTCATCATCGAAAATTCGGGATGATGCTTGTGGACGTATGCGGCGACGAAGTCCGTGCCGCCGGTGCTGCCGCCGTGCCGGATGGTGATGCCGTAAATAAAGCCGTTAATCACGCCCGAGGCGACGGGGGCAAGCAGCGTGCTGCGGCCGTCGCTGGTATGATAGATGAAGCGCGAGAGGTCGACGCACTTTTGCAGGAAAAGCAGCACGAACGAGAACGTCAGCGCAAAAAGCAGCGTCTTGAGCGAGAATTGCTTTTCCACCAGGAAAAAGCATGCGACAGCCAGAGGCAGGTTGATCAGTAGCGACATATAGCCGACGCTGAAATGGAACAGGTACTGAACCATCGTGGCGATACCGTTAAGCCCTGCGGGTGCGAACGCGTTGTTCAGGATGAAAATCTGGTAGTTGAGCGCCATCAGCGCGGCCATGGCGAGCATGATGAGATAGTCGAAAAAAACCTTCTTCTTTTCTGCACTGGACACAGCGGTAAACCTGCCCTTTCCTGCATAAATGCCTGCATGCATTATACCAGTATCGGGCGGAAACGTCCAGAGCGAAAGAAAAAGGTTTGGCTCGATTTTGTTTTTTTCGCGCTATGCGCGATCGGCCAGCGCGCGGCGCAGCACCGGTTCCAGCCGGTCGGCCATCCGCAGGAAGCCGAGCGAGGTCGGATGACAGCCGTCTACAGCGCACATATCGCGGTCACCGAGGCCGAAGAGCGTTTCGCCGTCGACGAAATAAACATGCCTGTCTCCGGCGGCAACGGCGTTCGCATACGTCTGCAGGATGACGTTGCGGCGTTCGCGGTTTTCATCAGGATAGCCGTCGAAATCCGGCTTGGAAACGAGCACAATGGGCAGCTGCGGCTGCGCTTGACGTACAATGCGAAAGAACGGCTCGTGCGTCCTGCGCAGATGGTCGACATTCGGGGCGTTGTGATCGTAATCGAAAATGAACGCGCTCATTTCCAGTCCGGCGATGTAGCGCGCTATAACCTCCTCGCCCTTTGCGTTGCCGGAGAAGCCGAGGTTTATCTGCGCCGCGTCCAGACGGCGGGCGAGCAGCGTCGTGTAGCAGCTGCCGGTCTTTGCGGCGCAGCCGCCCTGCGTAATGGAAGAACCGTAAAACACGAGCGGCTCTTCAATGGCGGGAACCCGACCGGTTTCGATGCGCGCGCCGGGCGCGAAGCCGAGCGTCAGGCTGCGGAGGCTGTTATACAGCGGCAGGTACAGCGCGTAATGGCGCAGACCGCGCTGGAGCGGCGCCAACGCGCTCTGATGCAGCGGGCAGCCCCCTTCAGGCTGCATCTGCGGCAGGAGGTTTTTGACGGAAACCGTTCCGTGCTCCGTTTCTTCAAAAAGCTCCATTCCGCTCTGGCCGCAGGGCGTGAAATGCGCCATGTTTCCGCTTTCGCCAAGCTCCCAGAGGACGGCGAGATATTCGGAATCGGTTGAAAAACGGACGCAGGCCCCTGCCAGATGGAACGCGAGATGCCGCACGCCCTCGCTGCACTGCGGAAGCATTTCGAGCGGCAGACGGCAGTAGCTGCCCGCCGCGTTGGGAACGAGCCCGTAGCGCCGGAACGGTTCCTCGCGCGGGTCGCAGAATACGGTATCGGCGGGAATATCGGAGGAAAGTTTGAAATTCGGATCGATTTCGGCGATGGTTTTCATGGGAATCCCCCCTGAAAAATGAAAGTGAAAAATCAGGCTTTGTCCAGCGTGAACTCGAACCGCGTTTCCTTCTCGTCCGAGAAGGCCTGAATTTTCTTGCCGTGCTGGTCGATGATGCTCTTGACGATGGCAAGTCCCAGGCCGGTGCCCTTGCCGGTCGTGTGCGCCTTGTCCACTTTGTAGAATCGTTCAAAAATCTGCGGCAGGTCTTCCGAAGGAATCTGCGGGCCGTCGTCGGCGACGATGACGCGCACCTGGTTGCCCTCCTCGCGCGTGCGCAGGGAGAGCGTGCCGCCGTCCTCGCGGCCGTATTTGATTGCGTTGTCGACAAGGTTGACGATCACCTGTTCGATCCTGTCCGCGTCCGCGTCGACGAAACAGGTTTCGTTCTGGAAGTCGATATCGACGTTCAGGTTCTTTTCGTTTATCCGCGTTTCCTGCCGCACGAGCACGCGGCAGATCATCTCGTTCACGTCGAAGCGCATGCGCGTGAGCGGCGTTTTGCCGCTTTCGATGTGCGAAAGATCGAGCAGGGTGGTGATGAGCTTGTTCAGCCGTTTCGTCTCGTCCCAGACGATTTGCAGGTATTTGTCCCGCTCGCCTTCCGGAATTGTGCCGTCCATCATTCCGCCGATGAATCCCTGCATGCTCGTCAGCGGCGAGCGCAGCTCGTGCGAAACGTTCGAGACGAACTCGCGCCGCGTTTTTTCCAGCCGGTCGAGATCTTCGGCCATGCTGTTGAACGATTCGGCCAGCAGGCCGATTTCGTCGCGGCTGTGCGCCTCGACGCGCTGTGAAAAATCGCCGCGAGAGAATTTTTCGGCCGCGGCGGCCATCTGACGCATCGGTTCCGTAAAATATCGCGAAGCGATCAGAATCAGAATCGCGCCGACGCTCGCGGCAAACATCAGCGCGCGCAGCACCTCCTGCAGGATCTCGCGATAGCTCGCCTCGACGCTCTGTTCGCTGGTATGGATGAACACCGCGCCCAGAACGCGCCCTTTCTCGATGTACGGCGCGCCGACGGTGAAAACGACCTTTCCGGCGCTCGTCAGCGCGCGGTCGTGGATCGTTTCGCCTGCGAGCACGCGGCCGAGGTAGGTGAACGTCTCCTCGAGCGTCATGTCGCCGCCGTCCACGACCGTCTCGTCGCCGATGGGGATGACGTTGCGGTAACGGTCGACGATGATCAGATACGCGTCGTATTCCTTTGTGATTTCCTGGCTTTTCCAGATCATGTACTGGTCGGCGCTGCGGGTGTCGTACAGGCTGCGCTGGGCGGCCAGCTGCGCCACGTCGCGCGCCTGGTTCGTCAGCTCCGCCAGCCGCTCGTTCACCTTGTCCTCGCGGATGCGCCCGTAGAGGAAGAAGGTCAGCGTACCCATGGCGATGAGCAGGATGGCCAGAAACAGCGCCAGCAGGCGCGAATAAAGCGAACGGAACATAAAGCTACTTCACCTCGAATTTATAGCCAACGCTCCAGACGGTCTTGATCTGCCAGCCGTACTGTTCGCAGCCCTGCAGCTTTTCGCGCAGGCGCTTGACGTGTACGTCTACCGTGCGGGAATCGCCGAAGAAATCGAACCCCCACACCTGCTCGAGCAGCTGCTGGCGGGTGAAAACCTGATTGGGGTGGCTGCCGAGGAAGAAGAGCACTTCCAGCTCCTTGGGCGGCATTTCCAGCTCGTGCCCCGCATAGGTGACGGAATAGCGGCTGATATTGACCGTCAGCCCGGGGAAGGAGATTTCCTTCGCAGGCGCGTTGTCGCCGGACTGATAGCGCCGGTTGACGGCCTTGATGCGCGCGACAAGCTCCTTCGGCTCGAAGGGCTTAACGATGTAATCGTCCGCGCCGAGCTCGAGGCCGAGCACGCGGTCGAACGTTTCGCCCTTGGCGGAAAGCATGATGATGGGGATATTGCTCGTGCGGCGGATTTCGCGGCAGACCTCCCAGCCGTCCATGCCGGGCAGCATGATATCCAGCAGCATCAGATGCGGCGGGTTCTTGCGGAACATATCGACAGCCGTATCGCCGCGATCGGCGGTTTCGACCTCGTAGCCTTCTTTTTCCAGATAAAGCCGCACCAGCTGCACGATATTCGGATCGTCGTCCACCAGAAGAATTCTCGTTTTGCCCTTCAGCGGCGGCATGTTTTCCTCGCTCCCTTCACGGTATGGGTAATTATTTGCGGCGCAAGCGCCGCCTGATCAGGCGGAAACCTGTCTGTAACTTTCGCTATTATAACATAAAACAAACGCTCCCGGCAACTTCGAATGAAGGCGGGAGCGGGGGGAGGGGAACGGCGGAAAGGCGGGAAAACCGCCGGCGTATTTTATTTTTCCTTCAATGCAGTCAAGCCCGATCAGGTCGACTACGATCACCGCGGCGCTCAGCGCCGCCATCAGCCAGAAGAAGCTGCCCAGGCGCAGCGCGTCGCAGCCGAGGTAGCCGATCAAACCCATTACGCCGAAGGGGAGGGTAGCGATGCTCTGCAGCGGGCTGTCCGATTTGATCAGGCAGAGCGCGAGCCCGATCCAGCCGGGGAGAACCATCAGGGCGGGCATGCGGACGATCTCGTTTACATTGACCTTCTCGCCGAGCTCCTCGGCCATGGCCGTTTCCAGCGAACTGTGCTCCGTCGGCATCCAGACGTAGCTGCTGATGGAAACCGATTCCCCGCCGCAATGCCAGAAGGGGAGGAAGGTCAGAACATTCAGGACGACGATCAAAACCGCAACGATCAGATTGAAAGTGCGAAGGCGGGAAGAAGTGCTATTCATAAAATATTCTCCTTTGTTTTTTCGTTTCCCTCGAGCGGCAGCACCGAGGTTTGTATATAGGATAAAAGGAAACGGCGCGTCGCGCCACGGGAAAAAGCGCGTGTTTGCCTAAATTTTGTGCATTGCGGGAAAACTTTCTGTTTTTCGGATAAAACGGCCCGTCTCAGCAAAAATCGGATAAAACAGGTGTTTTGTTGGAAAAAACTTGATCTTTCGGCCGACTTTCTGTAAAATGAATCTAACCAAAGCGGATAGATGGAAGGAGCGACTGCCGATGACCACGTTGCTGCGACATGGAAAAATTTTCGACGGGACGACCAACCCGCCTTTTGAAGGCGATATTTTGATCGAAGGGGAAAGAATCGTCCGCATTGCGCCCGAAATTGCCGTGAACGCCGACGTGGTGGTGGAACTGCAGGGCAAATCGGTTGCGCCGGGGTTTATCGACGTGCATTCGCATAACGACTGGTTTGCGATTCGGCCGGATAACCTTCCGTATTTCGAGCCTTTTATCCGGCAGGGGATCACCTCGTTTGTGACGGGCAACTGCGGCCTTTCCGCTATCGCGTTTGAAAAGGACAGCCCGAATATGGACAAGATCGGCGGCGGGCTGTTCGGATACCGCGGCCAGACGACGGGCGTATATCCGGACGCGGGCAGCTTTTTTGCCGCGGTGGATGAAAACGCGCCGTGCAACATCGCCGTGCTGGCGGGACATTGTTCGGCGAGGGCGAGCGTTGCGGGCTATGAAAACAGAAAGCTGACGCCCGCGGAGGAAGCGCGGATGCTCGCCATTCTCGAAGAAAACCTGAAGGCGGGCGCGGCGGGCGTATCGCTGGGGCTGATGTATAACCCCGGCGTATTCGCCGGCGAGGAAGAACTGAAAAAGATCGCCGCGCTCTGCGTCCGTTACGACAAGCCGCTGACGGTGCATCCCCGCGCGGAATCGAAGGTTTCCATGGCGTATCCGCAGCTGCTGGGGCGTTCGCATTTGCTGCGGGCGCTGGATGAACTGGCGCGGTGCGCCGAAAACACAAACCTCAAGCTGCAATGCTCCCATTTTATTTTCGTCGGCCGCAACACGTTTGCGGATAAGGACGAAGCGGTTGGGATTCTCAATAAACTGCGCGCTTCCGGCGTGCGTGCGCAGTTTGATATTTATAATGAAAAAAAGGGCGTATCCGTTATTACGGTGATTCTGCCCGTCTGGTATCAGGGAATGAGCGAGAAGGAGCGGAACAGGCCGCTCAACCGGCTGAAGCTGGCCGTGCTCGTCAAGGCGTCCGTGCTGTTGCTGGGCTTTGGGTTTAAGGATATCGAAATCGCCTACATCGGCCCCGGATATGAGCATTACGAGGGCAAAACCGTTCACGAACTGGCGAAGGCGCGCGGAAAGAGCGATTTGCAGATGTACCTGCAGCTTTGCCGTGAATCGAACTTCCAGGGGCGCGTGAATATGGGGCCGTATACGACGGACGAGATTATTCATGAGTTTGAAAAGAACGAGCTGTGTCTGTACATGACGGACGCATGGGTAGAGGATCACGGCGTGCAGAATCCGGCGATTTACGACTGCTATCCGAAATTCCTGCGCGATTCACTGCTCGGGCTGGGCGATACGCTGCCCAATACGATCAATCGTATGACCGGCGCAAGCGCCGATCGCTTTATGATCCGCGAACGCGGGTATCTGCGCGAAGGCTACTATGCCGATATCACGGTGTTTGACGAAGCGGCGATCCGCGCGGCTGTGCCGGATCAGGAAAAGTCGTTCGGAATCGAGAAGGTGTTCGTGAACGGAAAAATGATTCTCGACGGAGAGCAGATTGACCGCGCCGCCGCGGCGCACAGCGGACGGGCGATAAGGGTTCTGGCTTGACAATTCAAGGGCGAGAAGATTGTCGCGCTGTTTTTTCTTGGACAGGCGCGCGTGGAAGGGCGCGAAGCGCCGCCGAATTTATGGTTATACGGGATTTCCCCGGAAGAATATCGTCGTGAAATGGGACAAAAGGAGAGAAAACGTGATGAATAACGCCGACTGGACAGATTTTACGCAGGGTGCGCTGCGCTTTGAAACGGCAGAGGCGGGGATGCTGCAGCCCGTGCGGCATACGCGGCGGCAGCTCGAAATCTATTCGGCGGATTCGGAAGGGAGGCGCATTCGCGCGATGGCGAGCGCCGGCGTTTGCCTGGAATGCGAGACGGATGCGCGTGCTCTGACGCTGGAGGGAGCGGCCGCGCCCGGCTCGTCGCAGGATATCTGGGCGTTCGATCTGTTTGTGGACGGCAGGCTTTACGCGCACCGGGAGGGAAGCATTGAACGGGAGCCGCGCATTGCGTGGACGCAGCCGCTGCCCGAGGGGCGCAAGCGGCTGAAGTTGTATTTCCCGACGCTGTCGCAGACCTGCGTAAAAACGTTGACGTTGGAAGAGGCGAGCTGTATCGAGTCTGTTGAGCGCCGCAGAAAGCTGCTCTGTCTGGGCGATTCGATTACGCAGGGATTTATCACGCGTTTCCCTTCGGCGGCGTATGCGAATGTGCTGGCGAGGGAGCTGGACATGGAGATGCTCAATCAGGGCGTCGGCGGCGTGATGTTCGATCCGGCCGTCGTGGACGGCGAGACGGATTATGAACCGGACGTGATCACCGTGGCGTATGGGACGAACGATTGGGTCAGGAAAACGATGGAGGCGTTCAGCGAGGACGCGGCGGCCTGTCTGAAGGCGCTTCGCGCCGTATGGCCCAAAGCGCGTATGGCGGTCGTTTCGCCGCTTTGGCGCAGGGATATTGCGCGGGAGGATGTGCGCTACGCGTTCGGCGAAAGCGAAGGCGTGCTGCGGCGGCTGGCGGAGAAAAACAACGCGCTGTTTATTCCGGGTGGCGCGCTGCTGCCGGCGGTGCCGGAGCTGACGGGCGATCACGTTCACCCGAACGATTTGGGACATCTGATGATCGGACGCCGGCTGGCGGAGCGTTTGAAAGCGGTTGAATAAAGCAAAAAGGCTGCATTTTTGCAGCCTTTTTAAATAAAACCAAAGTTCGAATGCGAGCGCCGTCTGTAAGCCGAGTTCTGTCTTAGACGACCATCTATCTAGACCGGCTGTTACCAGCCAGTTCATGCGATTACGGGGAACATGACGGGCAGCCATATGCGTTCCCATTCCAATCTTGCTCCGGGTGGGGTTTACATCGCGGTCAAGTCGCCAAGCCGCGGGTGAGCTCTTGCCTCGCCTTTCCATCCTTACTCCGGTAAAACCGGGGCGGTATCTTTCTGTTGCACTTTCCCTGGAGTCGCCTCCGCCGGGTGTTATCCGGCACCTTGCCCTGTGGAGCTCGGACTTTCCTCACAACGCGGGTCTCCCCGCGCCGCGCAGCCGTCCGGCGGCCTCGCATTCGGCCAATAGGATACCATTCCTGTGCGGGCTTTGTCAACCGGGCAAGGCGAATTTTCGTGAAAAAACGGGCCTGGAAAGTGTGAATTCGCTATACCATGCAGGAAAAAAACGCATGCCCGTGGTATATATTGCCAGAAAAGAGCGCATCATGCAAAGGGGCGGTTTTGATGACGGTACGCCAGCAGTTGGAGCAGCGGGAAGCGCAGTGGCTCGTGCCCTTCGCGGTGCAAAGCGCGCAGTCGCGCGGGCGTGAAAAGCCGATCGATCCGGACGATCTGCGCACGGATTTTCAGCGCGATCGCGACAGGATTCTGCATGCGAAATCGTTCCGGCGGCTGAAACATAAAACGCAGTGCTTCCTCTCGCCGGAGGGGGATCATTATCGCACGCGGCTGACCCACACGCTCGAGGTGGCGCAGATTGCCAGGACGCTCGCGCGGTCTTTGCGCCTGAACGAAGATCTGGCCGAAGCGATTGCGCTCGGGCACGATCTGGGGCATACGCCGTTCGGCCATATGGGCGAGCGCGTGCTCGACCGGCTGATGCACGACGGATTCAAGCACCGCGAGCAGAGCCTGCGCGTGGTGGAAGTGCTCGAGCGCGAAGGCGAAGGGCTGAACCTCACCTGGGAGGTGCGGGACGGCATCCTGCATCATTCCGGCGCGCAGGCGCCCGCGACGCTCGAGGGGCAGTGCGTTTCCCGCGCCGACCGGATCGCCTACATCAATCACGATATTGACGACGCGCTGCGCGCGGGCGTGCTGAAGGCCGAAGATCTGCCGCGGGAAGCGATCCGCGTTCTGGGCGAGACGACGGGGGAACGCATCAACACGATGGTGAGCGATATCGTCCGCACGAGCGGCGACGGGCAGGGCGTGCGCATGAGCGAAACAGTGGACGACGCGTCGCAGGCGCTGCGCTCGTTCATGTTCGAATATGTATACATGCGCGACTGGGTGCTCAACGAGGAGCGCAAAGCCTCGCGAATGATTGAGATGCTGTTCGGGTATCTCATGGAGCATCCGGAGCGGATGCCGAACGATTATATCGAGCGCGGCTTCAAAGAGGGCGTGGAGCGCTCCGTGGCGGATTTTGTCGCCGGGATGACGGATCGGTACGCGATGCAGAGCTTCCGCGAACTGTTCCTGCCGGATTCGTTTGAGAAGGAGTAAAAATCGTATAAACTGCGGACGCCGCATTTTTTGTCCCGCGCTTGCAGGAAAAACAGACGGCGCGGCGAATGTTTGCATAACAGTGGAGGGTGAGAGATGCGATATCCGGCGGATTGGCTTGAGGATCTGCGTATGCGCGCGGATATTTTGTCCGTCGTGTCGGAATATGTGCAGCTGAAACCCAAGGGGCGCAGTTATTGGGGACTTTGCCCGTTTCATGGCGAAAAAACGGCTTCGTTCAAGGTGGATCCGGATCATGGGTTATACTATTGCTTCGGATGCAAGGCGGGCGGAACGGTTTTCGATTTCGTCATGGGCATGGAGCGCATGGAATTCACGGAAGCCGTGCGCTATCTGGCGGACAAGTTCCACGTGCCGCTTCCCGATGCGCCGGACGACGGCAGGGAAGAGGAGCGGCGTACGCTGCGCGAAAACATCCTCCGCCTCAACCGCGAGGCGGCGATGTTTTACCATAAGACGCTGTATACTCCCGAGGGCGCGCAGTCGCTTGCCTATCTGCACGGCCGCGGGCTGGACGATCGAACGATTCGCCTGTTTGGAATCGGCGCTTCCCCGAACAGCTGGGACGCGCTGACAAAGCATTTGCAGGAGCAGGGCGCGTCGATTGATCTGCTCGCACAGGCCGGGCTGACGGTGAAGAAAGAAAATAACCGCGCCTTCGATATGTTCCGCAACCGCGCGATGTTTCCGATCATCGACGCGCGCGGTTCGGTGCTCGGCTTCGGCGGCCGGGCGCTGGGCGACGTACAGCCCAAATACCTCAATACTGCCGACACGCCTGCGTTTATCAAACGCCATAACGTTTACGCGGCCAACCTGCTGCGCAAGACGAAAAACCTCAAGCGTGTGCTGCTGGTGGAAGGGTATATGGATGTGGTTTCGCTCGTCAGCCACGGTGTGGAGGGCGCTGCCGCGACGCTGGGCACGTCGCTGACGGAGGAACAGGCCAGGCTGCTTTCGCGCTACGCGCCGGAAATCTGGGCGGCGTACGACGGCGACTCGGCCGGGCAGAACGCGATCCTGCGCGCGATCGGCATTTTTGACGCGGCGGGGATTCCGTGCCGTGTGCTGGTGATTCCCGGCGGACAGGATCCGGACGAATTCATCCGCGATCATGGGAAAGAAGCGTTCGAAGCGCTCAAGCCCATGTCGGGCGTCATGTACCGGATGCTGCGCGCGCGCGACGGACTCGATCTTTCCGACGAGGAAGGGCGCGCCAAATACGCGATGGCCTGCGCGGAAATTCTGCGCGGCGTAAAGCAGCCCGTGGAGCTTGAAAATCTGCTCAAGCGGCTTTCGGTGGAGACGGGGTATTCGCGCGAGGTGCTTTTGCAGCAGATCGGCATTGCGCCGGCGAAAGAGGCGCAGCAGCCAAGGCGCGAAGCGCCGCAGCCAATCCGCCCGATTGCCCGGCAGGAGGCGAACGCCGGTTCGCGCGCGGAACGGACGCTGCTGGAGCTGATGTGCTCCGGGCTGATTCCGCCGGATACGGTGGGCGAGGACAAGTTTGAGGACAGGGACAATCGCTGGCTTGCCCAGCAGCTGCTGGCGGGGCAAAAGCCCGACGCGCTGCTGACCGCAACCGAGGACGAGGCGAAGCGAAGACTTCTGCTGGAAATTCTCTCATCCGAGGTGAAAATTCCGCAGGATGAGGCGATGCAGATGGCGGCCGAATGCCTGGAAAGCATGCGGCGCGAATGGATTGAGAAGCGAATCGCTGCGATTAAGGCCGAAATGCCTAGCGCGGCGCCCGAGCGGAAGGAAAGCCTTCTGAGAGAGATTATGATGCTGACGAACGAGAAAAAGAGCCTTGGCCCCGGCCGAAAGGAGTGACAAGCTTGATGAACACGCTCGACGAGAAACATAAGTGCGTTAACGAGCTTATCAAGGCCGGCAAGGCCAAGGGTATGCTCACCTATAAGGAAATTATGAACATGCTGGGCGATATCGAGATTGAACCCGATCAGTTCGATCGGATTCTTGAATCGCTTGAAGCGATGGGAATCGAGGTGGTAAACGAACTGCCTCAGCCCGACGCGCCGAAGGAGGGAGCCAAGCCGGCGGAGCCTTCTGCGGAGGAAGAGCTTGACCTGAGCGTTCCGGAAGGAATCAGCATCGACGATCCTGTCCGCATGTACCTCAAGGAAATCGGTAAGGTGCCGCTTCTGACGGCGGATGAGGAAATCGAAATCGCCAAGCGAATGGAACAGGGCGACGAAGCGGCCAAGCGCAAGCTGGCGGAGGCAAACCTGCGCCTCGTCGTATCCATCGCCAAGCGCTACGTCGGCCGCGGCATGCTGTTCCTGGATCTGATCCAGGAAGGCAACCTGGGTCTGATTAAGGCCGTTGAAAAGTTTGATTACCGCAAGGGGTATAAGTTCTCCACTTACGCCACCTGGTGGATTCGTCAGGCGATTACCCGCGCCATTGCCGATCAGGCGCGCACGATCCGCATTCCCGTGCACATGGTGGAGACGATCAACAAGCTTATCCGCGTCTCCCGCCAGCTTCTGCAGGAACTGGGCCGTGAGCCGCAGCCAGAGGAAATCGCCAAGGAGATGAACATCTCCGAGGAGAAGGTGCGCGAGATTATCAAGATCGCGCAGGAACCCGTTTCGCTTGAAACGCCGATTGGCGAAGAAGAGGACAGCCACCTGGGGGATTTTATTCCCGACGATGAAGCCCCCGCGCCCGCGGAAGCCGCTTCCTTCACGCTGATGAAGGAGCAGCTGATGAACGTGCTCGACACGCTCACCCCGCGCGAGGAAAAGGTGCTTCGCCTCCGTTTTGGCCTGGACGACGGCCGCCAGCGCACGCTGGAAGAGGTGGGCAAGGAGTTTAACGTCACCCGCGAGCGAATCCGCCAGATCGAGGCGAAGGCGCTGCGCAAGCTGCGCCATCCCAGCCGCTCGAAGAAACTGAAGGATTTCCTCGATTGATGATGCATTCGCTTTTGAAGCCCGGCCCCCGGAAGGAAGCGATCATCGGCCTTGTGCCGGTGAGCGGCCGCGTGGCGGAAATCGGCGCCGATCATGGGCAGATTTCCGCGGGCGTGCTTGCGGCGGGCCGCGCGCAGAAGATGCTCGTTTGCGATATCAGCGCCGCTTCGCTTGTGAAGGCGAGGCGGCTGTTTGCGTCTCTTGGCTGGGAAGAGCGCGCGGACTTTTGCGTCGCCGACGGGCTGGACGGGCTGGACGAACCGGTCGATGCGATCCTCATCGCAGGAATGGGTTCGAAGACGATAGAAGGGATTCTCGAGCGCGGGCGCGAAAAGCTGCCGGGAAAACGGCTGATTTTGCAGCCGAACCCGGGCGTGCAGCATATGCGTGTCTGGTTGAGCGAAAACGGTTGGCGCATCGAGGCGGAAACGCTCGTTTTCGACGAGGGCCGGTATTATGTCGCGCTTCGCGCGGCAGAGGGGAACGAGCCGCTTTCGCTCGCGCAGATCTGGCTCGGGCCGCGGCTGCTGGAGCGTCCGACCCCGCTGTTTGGAGCCTATGCGCGGCACAGGCTCGACTGCGCGCGCGTGGAGCGCGGCGAGGGTGCTGCCGAGAAGATTGCGATGCTCGAAGAAACGGTAAAGGAGCTGCAGGCGCATGGAATGTAAGGTTTCGGACGTTTACCGCGTGCTGGACGAGATCGCGCCGTTTGCGACGCAGATGGACTTTGACAACGCCGGGCTGCTGCTCGGGCATCCGGAGAATCGCGTGGACTGCATCCTCACGGCGCTGGACGCGACGAGCGGCGTTGTGGAAGAGGCAAAACGCGTGGGCGCGCAGCTGATCGTGACGCATCATCCGGTGTTTTTCCGGCCGGTAAAGCGGTTGGTGGAAACGGAGCCGGAAGCGCGCAACGTCTGTGAGATGATTCGCGCGGGCATATCGCTCATCGCGGCGCATACGAATTTTGATATCGCCGAGGGCGGCGTGAACGACGCGCTGGCCGCGCAGCTTGGCTGGCGGGTCGAGCGGCATGGGGAGCTGCTGCGCTTCGGTTCGTTTGAAGCGCCCGTAACGCTGGAGACGTTGGCGGCGCAGGCGGCTGCGGCGCTGGGAGGGCCGGTCGTCCCGTATGGCGGCGCGCAGCGCCCGATAAGCCGCTGGGCGATTTGCTCCGGCGCGGGCGGGAGCGAGGTTGCCGAAGCCGCGCGCGAGGGCGCGGACGTGCTGCTGACGGGCGAGATTCGCCATCATGAGGCGCTTGAGGCAATGGAGCGCGGAGTATGCGTGCTGGAAGCCGGACATTTCTTTACGGAATTTTGTGCGGCCCGGCAGCTGCAAAGGCATTTACAACAGCGCCTTCATGCGTTACAATATAATGTAAAGGTTTTGGCTTCGGAGGTTCACCCGTTTGCGTGAAGCGCCGCGGCCGCAAGGAGGAAGCGCAGTGGAACAGATCGAAAAACTTTGGGAATTTCAGCAGGCGGATATGGCCGCGGATCGCTTTGAGCGGGAGATTCAGAAAAACCCCAACCGGCTCAAGCTCCTCAAGCATCGTGAATTCATGCTTCAGCAGCAGGAAGTCATGAAGCGCATCGAGAGCGAAGTCGAAGCGATGGCGGAACGCATGGACGGACTGACCGCTGAAATTTCGCGCCTGGAGGAAGAGCTTCTCGACCTGCAGGATACGCTGAAGGAAAAGGAGCCGGAGACGATCGAGATCGCCCGCAAGTCGCTTTCTTACGCGCAGAAGCTGGTGACCGCGCTGGAAAAGGCGGAGAAGGATCTGACAAAGCTTCGCCGCGACGCGGATGCGCGCGACCGTCAGCAGCACGAAGTCCGCGTGCGCGCCGCCAAGGTGCGCGCCGAATTTGACGCGCTGAAGAAGGTCTACGACGGCGAATACCGCGAGCAGGCAGCCAAGCTGCAGAAGCTGCGCGCTGAGGCCGCGAAGGCCGCCGAGGGCATCGATCCGGCGATGCTGGCAAAATATAAGGAGATTAAGCAGCACTGCGCGCAGCCGATCGCAAAGCTGGTCGACGGCAACCGCTGCGGAGGGTGCAACATGAACCTCCCGCAGGTGCTGATGGGGCAGATCAAGCAGGGCGCGAAGAGCGTCGAATGCGAGAACTGCGGCCGGATTGTGATCGTGGAATAAAAAGGGATGAGAGACGCGCCTGTCTGAAAGGACAGGCGCGATGTTTTTTGGGGGGGAGTATGCAATGCGTTAAAAAGAATGAATCCGTGAATGTATGCGATGAATAAAGAGATATTCAAAAAACATTCCTAGAGATTGACATTTGGAATTAAAAATGATATTATAAACGTAGGTGCTATGCTTGTAAAAGAGAAGGCAGAAGCATTTCAATATGCTTCCGCCTTTACGATGTTCTGTGGTGTCTCAATAAACAATCCTATTTTCAATCCGCGCCCTTCTCCTCAGGGCGTCCACGGAACACCAAGCGCAACGATTTCGATCCTCGCTTCCCGTGCCCCTAACGCTATTATATCCACAACTTGCGCGCTGCGCAAGCGGCTGGGGAAAATTTCCTAATAAACGACGAAAAAGAAGAAAGCGGGTGATTCTCATAAGACCAAGGAATGCGATTGAATACCGTGTCTGGGGACGTTACGCGCTGTTCAGCGATCCGATTACGCGAATGGGCGGCGAACGCGCGTCCTATCCGGTTCCGACTTATCAGGCGCTGAAAGGGATTACCGAAAGCGTATATTGGAAACCGAGCATTCTCTATATTGTGGATTCGGTGCGCGTTCTCAATCCCATTCGCATGGAAAGCAAGAGCATCAGGCCAAACAGCTACGACGGCAGAAATAGTACGCTGTCCGTCTATAACTATCTGGCGGATGTGGCGTATGAGGTGCGAGCCCACTTCATTCCCAATCCGTACAGGACGGATCCGGACCTGATTGCCGACGGGATGAACGAAGACAAGCATTATCAGATGGCGTGCCGGATGGTGCAGAAGGGCGGACGGCGGGACGTGTTTCTGGGCACGCGGGAGTGTCAGACGTATGTTGAACCGTGCAGGTATGGCGAGGCGGAAAGTTATTATCAGCGGCAGGGGCCGTATGAGCTGGGAATCATGTTCCATTCCTTTGCCTATCCGGATGAGACGGGGCGGGAGGAACTGGGCGTGCGCCTGTGGCGCGCTGTCATGAATAACGGCGAGATCTGCTTTCCGGAGCCGCAAAAATGCGATCCCGCGCTGTATCGCTTTATCCGTCCTGCCAGGGCGAAGCAGTTTGGCGGCCGAACGGGGGAGAAACGCGATGAGCTGGATTGAGAAACTGTGCGAGGTATACGACAGCGCTGTCGAACGCGCGGCGGAGCCGCTGCTGCTCCCTGTCGGATTCGTGATGAAGCAGATTCGGTTTAACGTGACCCTGTCTGCGGACGGGCGCTTTGTAAAGGCCGAGGAACTGGACGCGGAACGTCAGAATTGCATGGTTCCCAGCACGCCGGAAGCGGAAGGACGCACGGGAACGAAGGGCACGCCCTTTCCGCTGGCGGATTGCCTGAAATACCTGCTCACGGATGGAAAGGATGAAAATCCGAAATTTGAAAAATATCTGGCGCAGCTGACTGCGTGGTGTGCCTGCGAACACGCGCCGGATTGTCTGCGCGCATTGCGCGCATATCTTGAAAAAAGGACGCTCTATACAGATCTGCTGAGTTTTCCGGGCTTGAATGTGAAATACCGGAAAGCCGAGGGGGAAGCGGAAGGAAAGGGCGCGGACGAGCGTAGCTTCCTGTGTTTCAGCGTGGAGGCCGGAGACGGTGAAGACCGGCTGTGGATGCGCAGAGACGTGCGGAAGAGCTGGGCGCGTTACCTTGCCGAACGGCCCGGGCAGAAGCGCGAGCTGTGCTACGTGACAGGCGAATGGCTGCCGGTTATGGAGAACCATCCGAAACTGAGCGGAAACGCCAAACTGATCTCCGGCGAGGATGCGGGCTTTCCTTTCCGGTATAAGGGCAGGTTTATTCAGGACCGCAGCGCCGCAGCCGTCAGCATGATCACGTCCGTTAAGGCGCATAACGCGCTGAAATGGTTGATGGAACGTCAGGGGTTCCGCAGGTACGGAATGAGTCTCGTTGGCTGGAATACAGGGGCGGCAGAGCCGCTCCAAATGGAGGCGGCGAGGCGCGCGGACAGCTTTGAACCGTATCTTCTTGCGCTGCGGGACGCTGTGCAGGGGGACGGCAAGACCGTAATCCTGGGGATGCAGGCGGCGACGGACGGGCGGATGTCGATCGTCTGCGAGCAGGAATTGCCGGGAAACGAGCTTGCGGCGCGGCTGGAGAACTGGTATGCCGCCTGCCGCTGGAGCTGGCCGGGCAGAGCGCGGGAAGAGCGCGCGCCGACATGGCGGGAAATATGCGAGGCCGTAATCGGCGGAGATCAGGTGCGGGCCGCCATGCAGGATGGCACAGGGGAAAAAGCCGCGACACGGCTGATGCGGGAGACGCAGATCCGCCTGATGAGCTGTGTTCTCCGCGGAGAACCGCTCCCACGCGATTTTGTTACGCGCGCGTTTCATGCGGCCGTTCTGCCGCTGCGCTTCAAGAACGCGGAGGGCGCATGGCAGGCGCTGGACTGGGCGCGATGCGTGGCGACGGCCTGTGCGATGCTTCGCAAACAGAGGATGGACGGCGAAAAAGCCGAGACGTGGACGCCGCGGCTTGATTTGCTCAACCGCCAGCGGGATTACCTGTACGGCCGGCTGCTCGCCGTGGCCTGTATGCTGGAAAAAGAGCGCGACCCGCGGCATGAAAACGTGCCGCTTGCGGCGCGATCCATGCTCCGATATGTCCAGCGTCCCGCGGAAACATGGGAGAAGCTGTATCTGCAGCTGATTCCGTCCTTGCAGACGCTGCGCGGCGGACGCGCAATGGATTATCAGAACTGGTTCGGTCAGATTGAACGGCTTTTTCAGAACGGGGAGTGGACGGAGAATAACGCGCTGTCGGAGCTGTTTTTGCTCGGTTACAGCGCGCAGGAGCGGGAAATGTGCCTTCCGGAGACGGAGCGGCAGCCCGAGCCGGAATCGCCGCCCTATTACCCGCCGCAAAGCCGGGACGAACTGTTCGGCTGTCTGCTGGCGGTGGCGGAACAGTGCGAGCAGGAGAACGGGCGGCAGCCCGGTAAAAACAGCGCGAACGTATGCCTGCTGATGCGGACGTTTGCCGCGAGACCTGCGGAGACGTGGGTGAGAATTCATGATCGGCTGATTCCATGTCTCGAGGCGGCGGGGGTGGACGAGGCAAAGCGCGTGCAGCGGATGCTGCGGCGAATCGAGCAGGGGTTCGACGAACAGGAGCGGCTTTCACAGGACCCGCTGGGCAGCGGTTTTCTGCGCGGCTATTTGTGCATGCTGCGGGCGCTGCGCACGCGCGATGGGCTGGACCGTGCGGCGTGGGAACCGCTTCCGGGCGGCGCGGGACGCATGGACAGCCGCGACGCGGCGTTTGGGACGCTGCTGGCGGTTGAAAACCAGGTGGAGCGCTGGGCGCTTGATTTATCCGGCAACGAGGATAAGAAACGCCCGAGCAACGCGATGCGGTTTATGACGCGGACGGCGCAGCGCCCGAACGAGGTCTGGACATATCTGCGGGAGCGGATGCGCCCCTATGAACGCTCGGCGAGCCGGCTGCTGGGGTATCCGCTGGAGGCCGGAGCGCAGGTTCAGGCGCTGCGGGAACGGATTCGGGAAAACGGCTGGGACAGCGACGTGCCGCTGGGATCGGGCTATCTGCATTACTTTTATACCTGCCAGACATTGCGAAACGAAGAGGAGGAATGACCATGACCGCGCTGAAGAACAAGATTGATTTTGCTTTGATTTTTACCGTGCATAACGCGAACCCGAACGGCGATCCGCTGGACGGCAACCGGCCCCGCACGACGTACGAGGGACTGGGCGAGGTTTCAGACGTGTGCCTGAAGCGGAAAATCCGCAACCGCTGGATCGACGAAGGGTATTCTGTTTTCGTCCAGTCAGATGCTCGCCGCGCGCCGGGGGATCATTATCGCTCCCTGCGCGAACGCGCGGAGGGCTGCGAGGCACTGAAACGCTGCCAGGCAGATTCCACGCCCCGAAAAAAGGGAGAGCGCGCGGCCGCCACGCGCGAAGATTACGCGCGCATCGCGTGTGAAACCTGGCTGGACGTCCGCGCGTTTGGACAGGTGTTCGCGTTTAAGGGCGGCAAGGGCGACGAGAGCGTCGACGGTATGTCGGTGGGGATCCGCGGCCCGGTCAGCATCCATCCGGCTTTCAGCACGGAAACCGTGAACGTTGTCAGCACGCAGATTACAAAATCGGTCAATCTGGAAACGGGCGCGAACCCGGATATGAAAGCGCCGGATACGATGGGCATGAAGCATCGGGTGGACCGCGGCGTGTATGTGACGTATGGCTCGATCAACGTGCAGCCGGCCGAAAAGACCGGTTTCAGCGAGGAAGACGCGCAAGCGCTGAAGGAGGCGCTGCGCACGATCTTCCGCAACGACGCGACCGCCGCCCGTCCGGACGGCAGCATGGAAGTGGTCAAGCTGATCTGGTGGGAGCATAACTGCCCGAACGGCCAGTATTCGGCGGCGAAGGTACACCGCTCGGTGCAAATCGAGGCGGGCAAGGACGGAATGCCGCGCGTGTCCGTCGACGAAACCGCTATTCCCGGCCTGAAATACACGCTGATTGACGGCGAGTGAGGAGTTTTTTTCGCGGCGCAAGCGCCGCTGAGGAACGCGGAGACGAAACGCAGCGGAGCGGTGCGAAACGGGAGAGAACAAGGCTGGCCGGGAGGGGTCGCACCGCGGAGAACGCGGATAGCGAGGGAAAGGACAAAGGGAAAATAGGGGGATGTGCAGGAATTTGGATGATGTGAATAGAATGTTTTGGTGAATGTGAGGATAAAGTGATGGTGCTTCCGCGCGGAAGCGAGGATTGAAATTTGGCGAAGCAGCGTTTTTTAGGGGAGAAACGCCAGGGCGCTTCCGCGCGGAAGCGAGGATTGAAATTACGCCATGAACACCGGCATGCTCAACGGCTTTGGCGCTTCCGCGCGGAAGCGAGGATTGAAATAATGCCGATGTACAAAGCGCTTGTGCGCGTTTGGGCGCTTCTGCGCGGAAGTGAGGATTGAAATCGGTTGGGGACAACAAGAGATACGGTGAGTTCACCGGCGCTTTCAAATGAAAAAAGCGTGTTATACAGGAGACAATATGAGATTGTTATTTGAAATGGATAAACGCGATTACGATCATTGCACCCACAAATTTGTACGGAATTCGGCAAGGAGCATCATAATCAGTGACAAAAAGATTGCAATGATTCATAGCCTGAAATATGATTATTATAAATTTCCGGGCGGCGGAATTGAAGCGGAGGAATCTCCCGTCGATGCGATGATACGTGAAACTCGCGAAGAGGCGGGGTTGGTGGTCAAGCCTGAAACGGTAAAGGAATACGGCTATGTGCATCGCATTCAGAAAAGCGACAATGATGTATCTGAATGCTTTATTCAGGATAATTATTACTATCTCTGCGATGTTGAGAGCGGAGTTGCTTCACAGTGTTTGGATAAATATGAAGCGGCCGAAAACTACACATTGGAATATATTGAACCGTTCATTGCTATTCGGAAGAATCGTAATGTCTTGAACAGCCCTTATAATCCTGCAATGTTTGAACGAGAAGCGCGGGTTATCGAGAAGTTGATTGACGAAGGATTGCTGTAGTTATAAATTCTATGGAATGAAGCAGAACAGGCATGACGGAAATCATACCTGTTCCGCTGAAATGCGATGCCGCTCTGTTTTATGTCCGCTGCCTTTTATGCGGCCTGTGTTTATTCCCGGATCATTGTGATCAGCGCCTGTACCGATCCGATGTTGTAATTGACAAACGCGAACAGACCGTTGCCTGTTTTGTCGACGGCGATGGCGAACGGCAGACGCAGATCGCCGGCATGCAGCAGCTGCCGCCAGGCCAGCTCGGTTTCGGGATCGCGCGCGAACAGCAACTGCGCGTTGGGAAGCTCGGAAAGCACGCGCTGTAATTTTGCGTTTTCGGCCGGTGAAGCGTCGTGAATCAGCAGACGGACAGCGATATTCGCGCCCGCCAGTGCGCTCCGGGCTTCGAGCAGCTCGTTGAGAAAGTGCTCCGTCGGCTCTTCGCCCGGTGCGATAAACGCGAGGATTGCGCAGCTTCCGTGCAGCGCGGCTGGGAGAGCGACCGTTTTGCCGCCCTGCTCGGAGCGGTAAACGGGCAGCGGCGCATGCAGAAGCTTTTCGGGCGTTGCATCCGGCGCGAGGGTGAGGCGAATTTCAGCTTCTCCGCCCGGCATGATTTCCGCCGGGAAGATTCGCCCGTCGATTGCACCGTCGATTTGGCGGCGACAGGTAATGATGCGATATTGTCCGGCAAACACGGACAAGTCGAGATGTTTTTCCAGCGTCTCGCCCCACAGGTCGAGCGTTTCGAACGCGCCGCCGCGCAGCACGCCGATTGAGAAATGCACGCCGTATTGCAGCGGGGCGCCGGATGCGTTGCGCAGAATCAGCCGCGCGTCCGCGCGCCGCGAAGGCTCGATCGCCGTATAGCCGCTGCCATCCCAGAATTCCTTTTCGCCGTTGGCGGGATTCAAACGCGCGGCAATTCCGTGCGCGCGGCAGAGCGCGACGAAGAGGATATCGCGCGCCGCAGCGCCGCAGCGCGCGCTTTCCCAGGCGGCGTACAGGTTGGGAATCAGCGCTGCGGGTTCCGCGGCGCAGAGCGAGACGCGCTCCGCAACGGCCTGCCAAACCTGCCGCGCATCCCGGAACGGTTCGGTTTGCGCGCACAGCCGGGCGCGCACCGGATACAACGCTTCGTTCGCCACACGCGGACAAAGAACGCTCTCCTGCCAGACGCTTTCGGGCAGCAGCGCCTTGGCGGGCAACGCGGTTTCCAGCGCGTCGCAGAGCATGGCGGCCGTCGCGTCGGCAAAGTCCTTATCGCGCAGGGAGTTGAGAAGCGCCGTTTTATCGTCCTTTACAAAGCGCGGATCGTTCAAAAATGCGCGAATTTCCGCGCCGTTCAGCCCGGCTTTTCGCAGGTAAATGTTTTCTTCGCGCAGGACAGGCGCATGGCGGCTTCGCCGCGCCGCTTCGCATGCAGCCATGCGCGCGCGGTGTGCGGCAAGCGTTTCAGGCGGGAAAACGCTCGGCTGGATGCGCGTTTCCTGCGGCGGACGCTGCGTAAACGAGTGCTCCGACCGATCGAACGCGACGGCTTGCGCAAAATCCAGCGTGCAGCCGTCGTCTTTTGCAACGTCCGCCATGCGGCACAGATACCGCTGTCCGTCGTGGACGTGCAGATGCAGCGTGCCAAGCCCGGTCAGGAGCGAAACACGTCCGTCCGCATCCGTTTTTGCCTGATAAATTGGATAAAACTCCGCCATATTCGCCAGTTCGAAGCGTACCGTCACGCCCGCGCGCGGCGCGCCGTTTTCTGTTACAAATACCGTAAAAAGCCGCGTTTGCGCATATGTCGCGGTGCTGTTGACAAACTCGATTTCGCCTGCGCGCGGCATGCCGTATGCGCGCGTGCTTACGAGCATCGCTTTGGACGCGGAGGCGGTAAACCAGCCTGAATCGAGCACCGGTTCCGGCTCGCATGCGCCCAGATAGCGCCACTTGCCGTCCGCCCACGCCTCCACCCAGGCATGGTTATCGTCGCAATGCGCCCAGCGGGGCACATACACCTGCCGGGCGGGGATTCCACACGCGCGAAGCGCGGAAACAAGCAGCGTCGATTCCTCGCCGCAGCGCCCGAACCCGCGGCGCATGACGGTGAGCGCGTTCGCCGTCCGGCCGTCGGTCGACTGGTACGTTGCCTGTTCGTAGCACCAGAAATTCACCTCGCGCACGGCCTGTTCCATCGTCAGCCCCGCGAGGCGGCCTTTCAACTGGCTCCATATGATTTCATGGTAGAAAACCAGGTCCTCGTTATTTACGCGCGGAAACAGCACGAACGACCGGAAAATATCCTCCGGAATCGACGCGCCCCACGGCGTTTCGCGCCGCACTGCGGCTGCGTGCCGCGCGATTTGTTCCAGCACCGCGCCGTCAACCGAGATCAGATCCGCCCAGGGGAGGGACGCGCGGAGAAACGAAAGATATTCAGTCATGGGGTACTCCTTATGGGAAGAATGTGCGAGGTTTTTTGCGAGAGACCCCTTTCTTTCGGGAGAAAGAAAGGGGCCTCTCGCGCTCTCCACCAAAGAAAGCCGCTTTTCGGCGCTGCTTTATCTTTTCTTCATGGAAGAGGGGAAGCCCTGCATGGAAAGGACGGTTTTATACTATTGTTGCCGCAACCCCTCCCGCGGCCGCAGGCGCAAGCGGTTTCCTTCGGAGAGGGTGGGGGAACCCTTCCTTTTTCTAAAGGAAGGGTTCCCTGGCGCGTTACTTATACTGCGCGTCGTACGCGGTCTGATAGAAATTGACCAGCGTGGACAGGCCCTGAGCTTCAAGGTCGGCGAGCCAGGCGTCATAGTCGGCTTCGACGGTCTTGGTGCCGGTGAAGAAGGCGAACATGCCTTCCTTGATGGTATTGCTCAGGTTGGTCTTGATGACGGACATTTCGGAGTTTTCCGCATCGGTGAACTTGAGCGGCGGGATGGACTTGGCGGCGTCGATGTAGGGTTCATACTCGTGCGTCACCTGATAGAGGAGCGTTTCCAGACCGGCGGCGCTGTAGAGATCGACGTTCGGGTCGGACGGTTCGCCCAGACGGAACTTCGCGTCGCGGAAGGAGCTGGTCATCTGCAGGATGCAGTACTTCTGCGGTTCGGATTCCTGCCACGGGGTGAGGAGCTTATAAAGGGCGGGCTCGCCGTTGATGCCGACGGCGTCCTTGTCCGCGTCGGTCCACTGCTCGCCGTACACGCCGTAGTAGCTGCGCATGGTGGCGGCGTAGGAGTAGAGCAGGTCGCCGATCATGAAGGCTTCGACGGGGTGCTTGGTATCCGCGGAGATGACGAAGGCGTGGCCGCCGACGGAACCATGCGGGAAGGTGACGATGGACGCGTTGCCGTTCGGGCCGGTCACAGGCGTCACCGCGCGATACTGCTTATAGATGTCGCTGCCGAGATTGGCAAAGAGGATATAGCCGCCGGAGGAAGCGCCCAGACGGCCGCTTTCGCAGATGGCGGTCAGACCGGTCAGATCCTGCGTGAAGGAGCCTTCATAGATAAGGCCTTCCTTGACGAGCTTGGCCATGTATTCAACGCCCTGCTTGAATTCGTCCAGCGCGAACGGGGTGACGACCGTTCCGTCGTTGAGATACATGCCGAACGCTTCGGCCGAGGAGGTGGAGGTCTTGTCCAGGTCGAGGTTGTAATAGGTGAACGCGTTCATGACGAACATTTCGGGGTTGGTGTACCAGCCGTCGGCGTAATCGCCGGCAAGCGGAATCTCGTCGCTCGGATCGCCGTTGCCGTTGGCGTCCTGATCGCGGAAGGCAACCAGCACGTTGTACAGCTCGTCGAGCGTGGTGGGCATTTCAAGGCCGAGGTTATCCAGCCAGGTCTGGTTGATCCAGAACTTGGTGGGGATGGTGCAGTGATAGCATTCGTTGACGCCGGGCATCGAATAGATCTTGCCGTCGAGCTGGCTGATGAGGCCCTTCGAGCCGGGATACGTTTCGAAGATGCGGTTGACGAAGTTGCCGTGCTCTTCGATCATGTCGTTGAGCGGGAGGAAGAGGCCTTCGTCCATGCCGAACCGGCTGACCATGGCGCTTGTCATGCCGCAGGCGAGGAAGATGTCCGGATAATCGCCGCTGTTGAGGAGCAGGCCGAGCTTTTCGGCGCGGCTCTCATAAGGAAGCAGCTCAAATTCGAACTTGACGTTCGTCACATCCTCGAGCCAGTGGATGAAGGCGTTGTCTTCCCAGCTGGAGATCGTGGCATGGTCGGTGACTGCGACGCGCAGGGTGATATCGCCCGGGTTCTCGCAGAGCTTGTAGGCGGACAGATCTTCGTCGTGTTCCCACTGGGGTTCCCAGGCGAAGGCGGCGCCGGCGCAGCTGAGCAGCAGCGCGACGGCCAGCGTCAGACCGAGCAGCTTTTTCCAGAGGTTCTTCATGTTGTTTCCTCCTTTTTCTATTTATTTAACGCGCCTTGCGCGTCAAATAACCGTTCCGTCAGCCCTTGACCGAGCCGACCATGATGCCCTTGACGAAATACTTCTGCACAAAGGGATACACGATCAGAAGCGGCAGGCTGCTCACCACGATCACCGCATACTTGAGCAGGTTGTACATGCCCTTGCGCGAGGCCATATCGCGCAGGTCGGCGACGGTGCTCATGTCCATGGAGTTCATGATGAGGATGTTGCGCAGCACCAGCTGCAGCGGGAACATGCTCTTATCATTGATATAGATCAGCGCGTCGAAATATCCGTTCCAGATGCCGACGGCCGTATAAAGCGCAATCACCGCGATGATCGGGCCGGAAAGCGGCAGCGCGATGACCGCCAGCTGGCGGTAGACCGAGCAGCCGTCGATATCGCTGGCCTCGAACAGCTCGGCGGGGATGGAGTTTTCAAAGTAGCTGCGCATGAGGATAACGTGCCACGCGCTCATCGCGTTGGGGATGATCAGCGCCCAGATGGTGTTGCTCCATTTGAGCGTGTTGTTGATGAGCAGGAAGTTCGGGACAAGCCCGGCGTTGAAGAGCATGGTAAAGAGCACGAGGAAGCCCATCACCTTGCGGCCGTAAAAATCGCGCCGGGAAAGGCAGTAGGCGCACAGCGTGGTAAGCACAAGGCTCACGGCCGTGCCGGAGATCGTATAGAGGATGGAGTTCAGGTATCCCGTCATGATGGAGCCGTACTTGAACGTGGTCTGATACGCCAGGAGCGAAAACTCCACCGGGAAAATCCACACCCGCCCGGCCATGACCGCCTGCGTGGAGGAAAGCGACGCGCTGACCACGTACAAAAGCGGATACGCCACGATGGACACGGCGAAGATGAGAATGAGCGTCGTAAAAATATCGAACACAACGTCTCCGCGGGTTTCGCGGACGCGATGACGCCGCTTGCGGCTCAAATCGGAAATACCGTTCATCTCTCGCCCCTCCTTTACAGCACGCTGACCTTGCTGACGCGGTCGGAGAGCGTGTTGACCACCAGCAGCATGATCAGGTTGACGACGGAATTGAAAAGCCCGACGGCGGTAGAATAGCTGTAATTGAACTGCAGAACGCCGATTTTGTAGACGTAAGTGGAAATGACCTCGGAAACCGGCGTATTGATGCTGTTTTGCATGAGGTAGATTTTTTCAAAGCCGATGGAGAGGATGCTGCCCGTGTTGAGGATGAACAGCGTGATGATCGTCGGAGCGATGTACGGGATATCGATGGCGAGGATGCGGCGGATCTTGCTCGCGCCGTCCACGCGCGCGGCCTCGTAAAGATCCTGCGGCACGCCCGTCAGCGCGGCGAGATAGACGATCGCCGAATAGCCCATCGACTGCCATACGCCGGTCCAGACGTACAGGCCGCGGAAATACTGGATATTGCCCATGAAGTTCTTCGGGGCGGCGCCCAGCGCGGTGAGAATCTGGTTGACGATGCCGGTGGAGATGTCGGTGAACTGGAGAATCATGGAAACGAGAACGACCGTGGAAATGAAATAGGGCATATAGGTGATCATCTGCGTGAACTTGCGGAATTTGTCCGAACGGCATTCGTTCAGGCAGATGGCGAGAAGAATCGGGATGGGAAAGCTGGCGACGAGGTAATACGCGCTGAGCAGGAACGTGTTGAGGATAATCTTGCCGGCCGTCGCCGAACCGAAAAAGTCGCGGAAATGCTTCAGGCCGATCCACGGGCTGCCCCAGATGCCGCCGCGCACTTTGAAATTCTTGAAAGCGATCTGCACGCCCAGCATGGGGTAATACCGGAAAACGAGCAGATAAACCAGGGGAAGGAGCACCAGAACGTAATAGGGCAGGCTTTTGCGGATTTTTTTCGCAACCGCGCTCTTGCGCGCGGGGGGCGAACCTGCAGGACGGGTAACGCTGGTCATCGCATGATCACCGCCTCAAAAATATTTTCACCTTGCAATAAATATAGACCTTCCGGAGAATCTTGTCAAGAACATTTTTCAAACAAAGGAAAAATTTATGGGCAAACAGACAACGACGTTCTATATGAATAAACGCGTCAACTGCATGAAAAGCCTATTTGTTTTCAGGATGAAAAAATAATATTGCAATTTTCCACGTACATGTTATAATGCTATTCAGGGTATATCTGAAAAATTCCCTGAGACTCCATCACGGCGTCTTTTCCTTTTTCAGATATGCTCTAAAGAAAGAAAAAAATGCGGGGAAAAGCAGTGTACGAGGAATTTGGCATCGGTCAGACGTTTATCCGGCAGTATAACATCCAGCGCGTGCTGTCCGCGCTGGAGCTTTGCCAGCCGCTGACGCGCGCCGATATCGCCCGCATGACGGACATGAGCCTTGCGAGCGTGACGCGCATTATCGGCGCGCTCAATTCTCTCGGCTTGGTCGAGGAGACGGGCGTGGGCGACAGCGTGGGACGCGGCCGCCGGGCGCTGGGACTCCGACCGCGCGCCGACGGAATTTACACGCTCGGTTTTCATATCGATACGAAAGCGCTCCGCATGTGCGTGATGGATTTCAGCGGGCGCGCCTGTTTTGCGTGCGAAACGCCGCTGCATCCGGGCCGCCTGGAGCCGGAGGATCTCGCCGCGCTTGCGCGCGCGCAGATGCAGCGCATTCCCCAAGGCCTGCTGGCCGATACGGTGCGGCTGATGGCCGCGGGCGTCGCTCTTTCGGGCCGCGTGGACGCGGAACGGGGCTGTGTGCTGCGTTCGGAGGCGTTCGACTGGACGGCGGAGGAGGCTGGAGCGGCTTTTTCCTGTGCGCTGGGGCTTCCCGTGCGGATTGAGAACGACGTGAAAGCCTGTCTGACATGGGAAAAGGAACGGCGGAATATTCCTGATACGCAGGATATCGCGTATCTTTATATCGGCCGAACGGGCATCGGCTTTGCCAATACGGCCAACGGCGTTCTTGTGCGCGGACGCAGCAACGCTTCGGGCGAAATCGAAGAAACGCGCTTTACGCGCAGCGAACGGCTGAGCGACCATCTGATGGAGCGGCAGCTGATTCGCCGCGCGCAGGCGGTTTCGCCTTCCGTGACCGCGCTGGACGATATCCTCTGCGCGGCGCATATGGGCCTGCCCTGGGCGCGGATGCTGATGGACGATTTTACGGACAACCTGCGCGTGCTGCTGCAGGTGATCGAGACGATGCTCGATCCGCATCTGATCATTCTCGGCGGCGACGTGCCGGAGGCGTTTGCAGGGGTGCCGGGGCTTTTGCCCGGCGATCGGTACTGCATCGGCGAACGGTTTGAGGAATCGTGCGCGTATGGCGCGGCGATTATCGCCATGCGCGAGGCTGTCCACCGGATGATTTCGGACATGCTGGAACCATAAAGGGACGAGAACATGTTTGGAAAAAAGAAGAAAAAACGGAAAACGCGAATCGTCGTGACCGGCGCGGAAGGCGTGCTGCTTTCGTGCGAACCGGCGGAGTTCGTCCCGCCGGAGGAAACGATTCTTGCGCTGTGCCTGGAATACTTCAACGACGCGAATCCCTGTCATATCCATCGCTCGGCCGTCTGCCTGCGCGCGGTGGCGGAGCTGGAGCAGGTCTGTCCGCGCGGCGAAACCGTGCGCGTGGACGCTCTGCCCGCGCAGCTGCGCCGTTTCTTTGCGCCCGGGGCGGAAACGGTGCGCATCGAGGAGGAGGCTTTATGACGCGCGGAGCGCGCCGGATCGCGCTGGCGCTGCTTGTCCTGATTTTGCTGCCCGGCGCCTGCGCGAGGGCGGAGAGAAGGCGCGTGCTCTATTTTTATAAGAACTACTGCGAGGCCTGCCGGCCGGAAGAAGAGTTTGCGGATACGTTTTACGCGCTGACGGGCGAGCGCCTTGCGGATTGTGAGTTCACGGCTTATAACACGGTGCGGTCGGACGGACGGGCGGCGCTGGAGGCGGCGAAAACGGAGTATGCGCTTGAGCGCGTTTCGCTGCCGATGGTTGTGGTCGACGGAAAAGCGTACTGCGGCGCGAAGGAAATGGAAACGTCGCTGGCCGAAACTGCGCTTTCCTGGCAGGAGACGAAGGACAGCGAGATTCTCTACCTTTATACGCCCGCCTGTGAAAGCTGTGCGCGCGCCGCGGCCGTGCTGGAGACGCTGCCGGAGACGGTAACCGTGCGGCGGGGCGAGAGCGAGTTCGAATCGAAAATCGTCGTCCGGCGCGTGGATGCGAGCGCGGAGCCGGCGCTCGCCGCGGTGCTGTTCGACGCATATGCCGCGCCCGACGAAAAGCGGATTACCCCGGCTGTGTTCTACGGCGATACATACCTTTCCGGCGCGGACGCGATCGAGCGGGTGCTCCCGGGCGCGGTGGCGCTCGGCTGGGCGGCGGGCGGCGTGCGCGCCGAAGCGCAGGCGCGGACGGAGGAGAAAACGGTCGGCGCGGTGTCGCTTATGGAAACCGTCGGCGCGGGGCTTGCCGCGGGACTGAACACATGCGCGCTGTCGATGCTGCTGATGTTCCTGTCCGCGGTGCTGCAGGCGGGCAGGCGCGCGGGCGTGCTGGCCGCATGCTTCCTTACGGCAAAATTTGTCTGTTATCTGCTGATCGGCACGGTGCTTCTGGGCGTGATGCAGAGAGCGAACCCGGACTGGCTGCGTCCGCTTGCGCGCGGACTGCTCACCGCGCTCGGCGCGGCGATGATTCTTCTCAACGTGCGCGACGCGCTGGCGGCGCAAAGGGGCGATTATGGCCGCATCCGCAACCAGCTGCCGGGCGGGCTGCGCGGGGCGCTGCAGCGCGCTGTTGCAAAAGCGACGCAGGGACGCGTGCTCGTGATATCGGCCGCGGGGCTGGGGTTCATCGTGGCCGCGGGCGAATTCCTGTGCGCGGGGCAGCTGTATCTGCTGCGGCTGCTGGACGCGCTGCATTCCGGTGTGCGCGGACAGACAGCGAACCTGCTGGCGTACTGCGCGGCGTTTATCGCGCCCTCGGCGGCGGTGACGGCGCTGGTGGTCGGCGGCGGCTCGTCGGCGCGGGTCTCCGCGTTTTTTGCGCAGCGTCTGGCGACGGTGAAATGGATTACCGCTGCAGCGACGTTGGTGCTGATCGTGACGGCATGGTTGTTATAAACCAGAATAAAAAGGAGGAACGGAACGATGCGAAAATTCCTGTTGGAGGTCTGCTGCGGCAGCGTTGAGGATGTGCTGGCGGCCAGGGCGGGCGGAGCGGACCGGGTGGAACTGAACTCGTGCCTGTTTCATGGAGGGCTTACGCCGTCCATCGGCGAACTGATCGCGGCTAAGAAAATGGTCGATATTCCGATGATGACGATGGTGCGCCCGCGGCAGGGCGGCTTTTGCTACACGGACGCGGAATACCGCACCGCGCTGGCCGATGCGGAACAGCTGCTCGCGCACGGCGCGGACGGCCTTGTCTTCGGTTTTCTGAACGCGGACGGCACGCTCGACGAGGCGCGCACGAAGGAGCTCGTGGCGCTCGCGGGCACGAAAACGAAGGTGTTCCACCGAGCCATCGACGTTGCGCCCGACTGGAAGAAGATGCTGGGCAGGCTTATCGAGCTCGGCGTCGACCGCGTGCTGACGAGCGGCCAGGCCCCAGACGTGTTCTACGGGATCGATACGATCTGCGAGATGATTGAATTCGCGCAGGGCGCGATTCAGATTCTCCCCGGCGCGGGCATTAACCTGCGCAACGTCGACCGCATTCTCGACGCGACGGGCTGCGACCAGATGCACCTGGCCAACTTCACCCAGAAGTTTGATACCTCCACGCAGAACAACCGCTCCATTTTCTACGGCGGCGCGCTTTATCCGCCGGAGGACCGCTATGACGTGATCAACGGCGATTATATCGCCCAAATTCGCGCGCACGGGGAGCCGAACGCCTGAAAATCCTTGCGAAATCAGCAGCTGCAACCGCCGGTTGACAGATTTCCAGCCCGGGCTGGTGGCTGTCAACCGGATTTTTTGCTATGATTCGCTTGCAGAAAGCAAGATGAAAGGATGAAACGCATGATTCTCGCAGACAAAATCGTCGAGCTTCGGAAAAAGAACGGCTGGTCGCAGGAAGAGCTGGCGGAGCAGCTGGGCGTATCGCGGCAGGCTGTGAGCAAATGGGAAGGCGGCGCGTCGATTCCCGATCTGGACAAAATCGTTCGTCTCAGCGGCGTCTTCGGCGTGAGCACGGACTATCTTCTCAAGGACGAAATCGAACGCAGCGAGCCGCAGTACGACGAGCCGGAAACGGACGCGGAGCATATTGTAACGGTGGAGGAGGCCGGCGAGTTTATAGATCTTCACGCGGAAGCTTCGGGCCGCATTGCGGCGGCGGCGGCGCTGTGCATCCTCTCGCCGGTGTGTATGATTCAGCTGGGAGGGCTGGCGGATATGGGGCGGCTGAGCGAAGCGTTCGCGGGCGGCGTGGGTGCGGCCGTGCTGCTGGCGATCGTCGCCGTCGCCGTCGCGATTCTTATCCTGTGCGTCCTGAAGCTGAAAAAGTATGAATTCCTGGAGAAGGAATCGTTTTCCCTCGCGTACGGCGTGCGCGGCATCGTCAGCAAGCGGCGCGAGGAGTACGAGGACGCCGCCCGGCGGCTGCTCGTGGCCGGCGTTACGCTGTGCATCGTCGGCCTAATCCCGCTGCTTGTCGCGGGCGCGCTGGGCGCGAGCGATTACGTCTGCATCACCTGCACGAACGTGATGCTGGCGTTCATCGCGCTGGGCGTGTACGCGATCATCCGTTCCTCCGTCGTTATGGCCGGCTTTGACAAGCTGCTCCAGCAGGGCGATTATACGGAGGACAACAAGCGGCGCGGGCGCCGCCTTTCCTTCCTCCCCGGCGCGTACTGGTGCCTCGCGACGGCCGTCTACCTCTTCTGGAGCTTCCGCACCGAACTGTGGGAGCGAACCTGGATCGTCTGGCCTGTCGCAGGCTTGCTTTACGTCGCGTTGTACGGCATACTCAAGGCGACTGTGAAGGGGAAGGAGTGACGGGGTTTTGCGAAGGGTATTCCTTTCAGGAGAAAGGAATACCCCTCGCGCTCCCCAAGGAAAGCCGATTTTAACGCCGTCCGCCCCGCGGAGAATCCGCGCCGGCGCGCCGCCCCTTTTGGGCGGCGTGATGGCGCAAGCGGCTTTCTTCGAAGGGGAGCGCGAGGGGGAACCTTCTTTCTCGAAAGAAGGTTCCCCCTCGCAAAAAAACGTATCTTCCCTCTCTTACGCCTCTTCGTCCAGCTTCCGCAGCAGAGCGAGCGTGCGGGGCGCGTCGGCGGCCAGGTCATCGGTTTTGCCTTCAACGCTCATGAGGCCCTGATAATTGGTTTCGCGGAGGCAGCGGAAGAAGAGACGGAACTGGTCGGGCCCTTCTTCGACGGGATGACGGCGGCCTTCGAGCGTGGCGATGTGGGTGTGGGCGACGCCGCCAAGACGGACGATGTCGGTCAGCGGTTCGTTGTCGCGGGCGACGTGATAGTAGTCGCACAGAAGCTTCATGTGCGGATGGTTTGCGGCGGCGACGAGCGCGGCGCCTTCGGCCATGGAGTTGATGGTGTTGGTTTCGCTGCGGTTCAGCGGCTCGACGACTGCGGTGATTCCGTATTGACCGGCGATATCGCCGATAATGCGGGCGACCTCGACGAGACGGCGGAAAGCGGCGCCGTAATCCATGCCGTCGGGGCGGTTGCGGCTGCGGCCGCTGCCGAAGACGACGATCTTGCCGCCGAGAGCCTGAACGCGCTTGAACGCGCCGTGGAGATAATCCGCGATTTCCTGATCCGTCGTCTCGGGCGCGAGCAGCGCGATCGAGCCGGGGAAGAGACAGTTAAACGACGGGACGGGAAGGCCGATTTCCTTCGCCTGCGCAAGAGCCGCGTCGAATTCTTCGTCTGTCATCGCAGCGATGCTGTTGACGGCGAGTTCCAGATAATCGTAGCCGAGCTGCTTTGCCTGCGCCATTTTGTCCAGACCGGAGCACAAACCGAATTTCATTTTTACGTTACCGCCTTTCATTTTGTCAGAGGTATAATCGATTAAAAATATTTTTTCGCCGTGGCAGGCCGGTTTCCCTGCCGGGCTTGCCCGGCAAAAAAGAAAAACGGCTGCGGGCTGGGCGTAAGTGCAAAAAATGTCCATAAAGTGTGCTTCTGGTGACTTGAAAGCCCGGAATATGTCTTATATAATGTTATTGGTAATAAAAGGACCATCAAAATATTGGAGGTGCGAGCCATGATTCGCGTAACCGTATATAACGAGGGTCTTCATGAAAAAACATCCGAAGCGGTGCATGCCGTCTATCCCGACGGTATTCACGGCGCGCTGAAAGCCGGGCTTTCCAGCGATGAAATCAGCGTCCGCACGGTGACGCTCGACGATCTGCCTGACGGTCTGAGCCAGCAGGTGCTCGACGAGACCGACGTGCTGATCTGGTGGGGCCACATGGCGCACGACCGTGTGCCGGACGAAGTGGCCGAGCGCGTGCAGCAGTCGGTGCTCAAGGGAATGGGCGCGATTTTTCTGCATTCCGGTCATCATTCCAAGCCGTTCCGCCGCCTGATGGGCACGACGTGCAACCTGACCTGGCGCGAGGACGGCGACCGGGAGCTTGTCTGGGTGTGCAACCCGTCGCATCCGATCGCGCAGGGCGTGGATCGGTTCATCAAGCTCGATCATGTTGAAACCTACGGCGAGCCGTTCGACATTCCGGAGCCGGATCAGCTGGTGTTTATCGGCAATTACGAGGGCGGCGAAGTGTTCCGCTCGGGCTGCTGCTTCTTCCGCGGCAACGGCCGCATCTTCTATTTCCAGCCCGGACATGAATCCTTCCCGATTTTCAAGAACCCGCAGATTCTGCGCGTGATCACCAACGCGATCCATTGGGCCGCGCCGGTTCGCCGCGTGGACGCGCTGGAATGCCCGCATGTGAAGAAACCCCTGGAGGAGTAAACATAATCATACATATGGGAGGAAACGACAATGGCACTTGACATGAACAACTTCTCTTGCGACATGACGGAAAAGCAGGCGATTCGCAGCGACAGGAAGCTGCGCATCGGCATTATCGGCACCGGCGGAATCGCGCACAGCCATATGAAAGCGTATCAGCATCAGCCCGACGTTGAGATCGTCGCCGCGTGCGACCTGATCCCCGGCAAGGCGGAAGCGTTCCTCAAGGAATTCGAAGTGGAAGCGCCCACCTTTGAAGATTACAAGCAGATGATCGACACCATCCCGATGGATGCGGTGAGCGTCTGCGTGTACAACCGCAATCATGCGGTCTGCACCATTTACGCCCTTGAGCATGGCCTGAACGTGCTGCTTGAAAAACCGATGACCGTCACCCTCGACGAAGCCGTCGCCATCTGCAAGGCGGAAAAGAAGAGCGGCAAGATCGTCTCCGTCGGCTTCCAGCCGCGTCTGGACGCGAACATGCAGATGATCAAGAAGATCGTCGAATCCGGCGAGCTGGGCCGCGTGTATTACATCCAGACCGGCGGCGGCCGCCGTCACGGCATCCCGGTCAGCTGGTCCGAGACGTTCATTGAGAACGACAAGGCCGGCATCGGCGCGGTAGGCGATATCGGCTGCTACGCGCTGGATATGGTGCTCAACGCCATCGGCTATCCCAAGCCCCTCACCGTTACCGGCCGCGCCAGCGATTTCGGCGGCAAGACGCCGGAAGCGTACGCCGAAGTCGGCAAGCCTGAGTGCGCCAAGAAGTTCTCCGTGGACGATTTTGCGTCCGCGTACATCCGTCTCGATGGCGATGTGATCCTCGACTTCCGTATCTCCTGGTATATGCACATGGACACCACCGGCGATACGCTGATCATCGGCACCAAGGGCGGCCTTCGCATCCCGTCCACCGAATGCTGGAACGGCAGCTTCGACAAGCCCATGACGCTCTATCACGACGTCGCCGGCAAGCCGGTTGAAACCGTGATCCCGCTGATCAAGGACAATTCGAACCTGTGGGATAAGAAGATCCGCTCCTTCCTCGACGCGGTGATCACCGGCGGCAAGGCCCCCGTGCCCACCAGCCAGATCCTCTATAACCAGGCCATCATCGACGGCATCTTCAAGTCCAACGAGTCCGGCCATGAGGTCGAGATCAACATTCCGGAAATCTGAGAAGGAGGGGAAAGAGCATGAAATTCCCGATCGCTCTGCAGCTTTATTCCGTACGTGAAGATATGGAAAAGGATTTTGCGGGCACCATCCGCAAGGTCAAGGCGTTGGGCTACGACGGCGTGGAATTTGCGGGCCTGTTTGGTCATACGGCGCAGGAAATCAAGGCGCTTTGCGCCGAAGTGGGCATAACCCCGGTTTCCGCGCATGTGCCGTTTGTGGATATGATGAGCGACCCCGACCTGCTGAAGGTCTATGCCGAAATCGGCTGCAAGTTCGTCGTGATTCCGTATCTGACGGAAGAATACCGTCCCGGCCAGCCCAAGTTCGGCGAGGTGATCGAGGGCGCAAAGATGCTGGGCAAAAAGGCGAAAGAGCTCGGCATGCAGCTGTGCTATCATAACCACGATTTCGAGTTCGTCAAGATCGACGGCGAATACGCGCTGGACGTGCTCTATCGCGAAGTGCCGGCCGACCTGCTTGAAACCGAGATTGATACCTGCTGGGTGAACGTCGGCGGCGAAGATCCGGCGGCCTATGTGCGCAAGTACGCCGGTCGCGCGCGCATCGTCCATCTCAAGGACTTCGCGGGCGAGAAGAGCGAGCATATGTACGCGCTCATCGGCATTGACGACGATAAGAAGGCCGAGCCTGTCAACACGTTCGAGTTCCGTCCCGTCGGTTATGGCAAGCAGGACCTGCCGTCCATTCTCGCCGCCGCAAAGGATGCGGGCGCCGAGTGGGTCGTCGTGGAGCAGGATCAGCCGAGCATGGGCAAGACGCCGATGCAGTGCGCCGAGATGAGCATCAAGTATCTCAAGACGCTGATCGACTGAGCAATCGATTGAAGAAGAAAACGGGGGAGCGCGAAAGCGTTTCCCCCGTTTTTTGAATATTTTCAACAAGATGATGGACGCGCGCGGCTTTTTGGGGTACAATAAAAAACGGAAGCGATTCCAATGAATCCTTGTAAAGAGACAGGAGGATATCGTTATGGCCAATCGTATCGTTCTGAACACTATTTCCTATCATGGCAAGGGCGCAATTGCGGAAATCCCCGGCGCGCTGCAGGCGCGCGGATACCGCAAGGCGTTCGTCTGCACTGACCCTGATCTGCTCCGCTTCGGCGTGTCGCAGAAGGTGACCGCACTGCTGGATGCGGCGGGCTTTGCGTATGAAGTATATTCGGACATCAAGGCGAATCCGACCATCGAAAACGTGCAGCATGGCGTGAAGGCGTTTCAGGCTGCCGGCGCGGACTGCATCGTAGCCATTGGCGGCGGCTCGGCGATGGATACTGCCAAGGGCGTGGGCGTTATTATCAATAACCCCGAGTTTGCCGATGTGCGCAGCCTTGAAGGCGTTGCGCCGACGAAGAAACATGCGGTTTTCACCATTGCCGTGCCGACGACCGCCGGAACGGCCGCCGAGGTTACGATCAACTACGTGATCACCGATGTGGAAAAGAAGCGCAAGTTCGTCTGCGTCGACACGAACGATATTCCGGAAATCGCCGTGGTTGATCCGGATATGATGTCCACCATGCCCAAAGGACTGACCGCCGCCACCGGTATGGACGCGCTGACGCACGCCATCGAGGGCTACACCACCAAGGCCGCCTGGGAAATGACGGACATGTTCCATCTCAAGGCCATTGAGCTGATTTCCAAGCACCTGCGCGGCGCCGTCGCCAACACGCAGGAGGGCCGCGAAGGCATGGCGCTGGCGCAGTATATCGCGGGAATGGGCTTCAGCAACGTGGGCCTGGGCATCGTACATTCCATGGCGCACGGCCTGGGCGCGCTGTACGACACGCCGCACGGCGTGGCCAACGCGATCATCCTGCCCGTCGTGATGGAGTATAACGCAGAATACACGGGCGAGAAGTATCGCGAAATCGCGCGTGCGATGGGCGTTGAGGGCGTGGACGAGATGACGCAGGCCGAATACCGCAAGGCCGCCGTGGACGCGGTGCGCAAGCTCAGTCAGGACGTCGGCATTCCCGCCGATCTCAAGGCGATCGTCAAGGAAGAGGACGTGCAGTTCCTGGCCGAAAGCGCCTATGCGGACGCGTGCCGTCCCGGCAACCCGCGTGATACGAGCGTGGAAGAAATCGCCGCGCTGTTCCGCAGCATGATGTAATGCAATAAACGCAGAGACGCTCCGACTCGCCGCACGACGGCGGGCCGGGGCGTTTTTTTCATCCGCGCAGGGCGCGGACAGAGGATTCCGCCGCCTCCCCTTTTTGAAACTGCTTGGGGGATAGACCGGCGTATTTCTTGAAAACCTGGCAAAAATAATTTGCGTCGTAAAAACCGGATAAAAGCGCGGCTTCGTGAACAGAAAGCGCGGGCTTTTGCGGACTGTGCAGCAGGGATTTTGCATGAGTGACGCGCATGCGCGTCAGATACGCTGTGGGCGTCATGCCGGTATCCGCGCGAAAAACGCGCCGGACGTAATCGGCGCAATAGCCGGTGCGCGCAACGGCGTCCGCGGCGGAAAATTCGGGATTGGTCAGGTTTTGCGCCATTTCGTCGACCAGCTGCTGCGTCAGCTTGCCGGGACGAGAGGACGAATCCAGGGAAAGAATCAGATGACAGATTGCATCGCAAAGATGCCGTGCGGCGGCGGAGCGGCCGCTGTAATAGACGGTTTGCAGGACGCGCAAAAGCGTTTCAACATTGCCTGCGTTATCATCCTCCGTCCAGACGGAGCGGGGCTGGAAGAGCAATTCCGGGTCGAAAAAACGAAGGTAGATATCCTGCCAGAGAGAGGCGGATGACTCCGCCTTTTTTTCGTGCATTGTGTTGGGCGGACAGACGCAGATGGAGCCGGGATAGAACGCATGCTGCCGGCTGCCGACGGTTTCGACGCCTTTACCGCGGATATTGAGGATAATTTCCCAGCATGGATGCATATGCGCCGCACATTCATGCAGAAGCGACGAGATCGCCGTGCCGTTCAGTTCCATATGAATTCCTCCCTTGTGATAAGACCATTATCATGAAAAAGTCGGTTTTGTCAAGAAAATGATCGGGAAAACATGGAAGAAAAAGGGGAGAAACAGACTATAATAAGAGCATAAAACAAACGGAAGGAAGGGTTCCAATGGATCTTTTTCCGAGAACGCAGGTGGAGAATATCTCGCTGCCGCGCATGCTGATCGGCAGCAACTGGATGCTGGGGTACAGCCATCGCACGACGTCGGCGGACAGTATGATTCGGGAACGGTATTCGACGAAGGAAGCGGTCAGCGAGGTGATTTGCGCGTATCTGGCCTACGGTATCGACGCGATGATGGCGCCGTTCGTCGGAGACGATCTGCAGCCGAACGCTGTCGTTATGGATGGTATCCATATGGCGGAAGATAAGATGGGGCGCAAGCTGATTCTGATTGATACGCCGATTGTCGACGTGAGCGATACGCCGCAGGCGCATGATTTTACCGCGCGGAAGATCGAAACCGTGCGCAAAAACGGCGCGGATATCTGTCTGCTGCATCACAGCAGCGTGGAGCAGCTTGTCTGCAAGCATACGGGCACAATTGATCGCCTGCCGGAATATACGCGAATGATCCGCGAAAACGGGATGATTCCGGGCCTTTCGGCTCATATGCCGGAGCTGGTGCTCTATTCCGATAACCACCCTGAATACGATGTGCAGACGTATATCCAGCTGTATAACTGCCTTGGCTTCCTGATGCAGATTGAGGTGGAAGGCGTAAGGAGAATCATTGAAAACGCTAAAAAGCCTGTCATGACGATTAAAGCTATGGCGGCGGGGCGGTGTACGCCGTATGTCGGGCTGACGTTCTCTTTCGCGACGCTGCGGCCGCAGGATATGGTAACCGTCGGCGCGTTCTCTGCGCGGGAAGTGCATGAGGACGTTGAAATTGCGCTTGCCGCGCTGGAACGCCGTTTTCCGAACCTGGAAAACCGGAACTCTCCAAACCAGACGGCTGTGCTGGGCGGCAAGGGCTGAACGCCCGCAAGGACGCAAACAACTTTTCTCAGGGTGTATCTGCATTTCAGCGTCGGGAAACCTCGATTTAGCCCCGCTAAACCTTCGATTTTCCTCCTTGAACGGATGAAAAACCGCTCGAGCGGTCGCCTTTCCCTTTTTCAGATAACGCGATGGGGCGTTCCTTTCGGAAGAAAGGAACGCCCTCGTCGCCCAAAACGTTATTCTCTTCCCGAAACCGCTTCCACCCCATACCCCCGCAGAATCTCGACGGCCGCGGCGATTTGCGCGTCGTCGGGGGAGGGAACGTCCGGCATGGTGTCGGGCATGCCAAGGGCGCGGTATTTGGAGCGCGCCATGCTGTGATAGGGCAGGACGCGCATTTTTTCGATGCGCAGCGCGCCGAGAAACTGGCCGATACCGTGCAACGTTGCGGAATCGTCGTTGCAGCCAGGCACGAGCGGCATGCGGATTTCGATCCGCGCGCCCGCGTCGGAGAGCCGGCGCAGGTTTTGCAGGATGCGCTCGTTCGTCTGACCGGTGAGCCGCCTGTGCGCTTCGGGATCGATGTGCTTGACGTCGAAGAGGAACATTTCCGCATCGGGCAGCAGCTTTTCAAACGCGCTCCAATCCACGTTGCCGCAGGTATCGATTGCGGTGGAAACGCCGCGCGCCTTCAGTTCGCGCGCCATTTTAGCGCAGAAATCGGCCTGCAGAAGCGGCTCGCCGCCAGAAAGCGTCACGCCGCCCGTTTCGCCGTAGAAGGCCGCATCCTCGAGCGCAAGCGTTAACGCCTCTTCTAGCGTGACGCGGCGGCCGAAACGCTTCATCGCCTCGCCCAGACAAGCCGGTTCGCACGCGCCGCACGCAGCGCACGCGCTTCGGTCAAAACGGTGGCCTTCGGGGCCGATTTTTTGCGCGCCCTGCGCGCATACGGACACGCACTCGCCGCATCCGATGCATTTGTGCTCGTAGTAGGCCATCTGCGGCTTTGCGCCGATGCCTTCCGGGTTGTGGCACCAGATACATTTCAGCGAGCAGCCCTTCAAAAACAGCGTCGTGCGAATTCCCGGTCCGTCGTGCACGGCGAACCGCTTCACATCCATCAGCATTGCGTCCATTTTAAGCCTCCGCCCGGGCGATGAAATCGTCCTGTTCTTCTTTGGAAAGGTTAACGAAATATACGTTCCAGCCGCAGACGCGCACCTGCAGGTGCGGATATTTTTCCGGGTGCGCCTGCGCCTGACGCAGAACGGCCGCATCCATGACGTTGCCATGAATGGCGTAGCCACCCTTTTCAAAATAGGTGACCAGCAGGCGATAGAACGCTTCCAGCCCGTCTGCGCCCGCGACGGCGCTGGGATGCAGCATGATATCGAGCACGCTGCCCGTCGGGTATTGCGCCATATCCACCTTGCAGGCCGATTCGATCATCGCCGTTACGCCGCAGCGATCCATTGTGGAAACCGCGCCCATGTTGCGCGAGATGGGTTCGCCGCGCATGCGGCCGTCGGCCGAAGCGCCGAGATGCTGGCCGTAAGGGTAATTCTTGTCGATCGTAACGAGCGCGGCCTTGAAATGCCCGCCGCGCGCGTTGGGCGTTTCGTTGATGAGCCGCGCGGCGTATTCGCATATCTCCGCGCAGAGCGCGTCGGGCAGGGTACGGTTGTTGCCCCATTTGTCCGGATCGCGCCGGGCGCGCATGCGCAGCAGATCGTGCTCTTTCCAATCGGCAAGGAGAATTTCGTTGAGTTCGCCAAGCGTCAGCTGATGCGACTGATAGACGAGCTTGTCGATCATCGCAAGCGAATCGGCGAGCGTGCCGTTTCCGTAGACGTACATGGAGCTGTTGTTGTATTTCGCGCCGCCGGCGTATGCGTCCATCCCGCGCTCGACGCATTCGACCATGGAACTGGAGAAAAGCGGCGAGGGGTTGAGGAGCATGTAACTGCGCTCCCATGCGCAGACAATGCCCGTCGAAACGCGCGCCATCCAGGCGATTTGCGCTTTGAGCGCGTCCTTCAGCTTTTCAAACGTATCAAACGTTTCGCACGCGCCCGTTTTCGGGCCGGTCTGGAGGCCGGAGAGCGGATCGACGCCGTTGTTGAGCGCAAGCTCGAGCGCCTTGGGCAGCGAGAAAGCGCCGTTGCCGGTGCAGGCGACCTCGCGGCCGAGAATGCCCGGCTCGTAGCAGCCGACGGGAACGAATTCGCGCGCTTCTTCCAGCGTTGCGCCGACCTTGTCCTGCATCATCGGGATGGCGCAGGAATCGGAGATGAAGACAAAACTGGAATTTCCGCGGCGGATGCAGTCGAGCACCGCTTCGGTGAACGCTCTGGGCATGTCGGGGCTCCAGCGGATATGAAACTTCGGGTTGGCAAGGCTCAGCGCGTCGTATGCGCGCAGGATGAGAAACGTGAACTCGTTCACCGCGCAGGAGCCGTCCGGCAGCGTGCCGCCCAGATACATCGGTTCGCCGTAGAGCGTGTCGCCCGTCAGCGCATGGAATTTCTGGAAGAAATCCTGCCACATCTCGGTCATCTGCCCGCGCGTGAGGCGGCCGCTTTCCAGATCGCCGCGCATGAAGCGCAGATAGAGCCGATCCAGCCCGCCGAGCGAGCGCAGGCGTTCGCCTTCGATTTCCTCCTGCAGGATATGCCACACATACGCCAGCTGCAGCGCCTGATGCAGCGTCTGCGGGGCGTGCGCGGCAAGCGCGTCGAGATCGACGGCGCAGAAGGCAAGACGCGCGGCGTTTTGCGGCGTTTCGCCTGCAGCCTTCGCGCGGCAGAGCGCGGCCAGCCGCGTCAGGTAGCGCCGCGCCGCCTCGAGCACCGTTTCCACGCCGGCATAAAAATCGCGCTGGCTTTCGGAAAGGGACGGATGTTTTTCGCGCGCTTTGCGCGCCCGATCCAGCAGCCCGGGAATGCCCAGCTCCATGATTGCGTACCAGTCCGGTACGGTATGGCCGAAATCCTCGTGCGCGTCGAGCACGCCGCGGGCGGCCAGCGTGTCGGAAAGGACTGCCGGTTCGCGCAGCACGCCGCGTACCGCCTCTTCACGCCACTTGCCGCGCTGCTTCTGCACGATGAACTCATGGCGAATATGATCCTGAAACAGTTCTTCGGGGACGACGGCCAGCTGCGCGCGATCGAGCACGAAGGCGAACAGCTTCGCTTTTTGCATCGTGCGGGATTCGCCGGCCGTTTCCGCTTCCAGCGCGGAGCATGCTTCACGCAGCGCATCCGGTTCCAGCCCGGTCGAAGCGTCCCAGGCGGTTTGACGATACTGCTCTTCGATCCTGTTTCGGTTTTCGTTAAACTGATTCCAGAACATCATCCGGCCTCCAAACGGTTTTTTTCCATATGTATATTGTAATCTGCTGACGATGGGAGCACAAGTTAAGAAAAGAGATAAAGTTTCACTTTTCAAAACAGAAAACAAAAAAGAAACGGGTCGGTTTGCAAGCAAACCGACCCAAAGTCTGTAAATTGGATGGGATTATTTGAACATCGCGTCGTAGGCTTCCTGCGCCATCTTGACGTACTGTTCCACGCCCATGGCGTCCAGCTCGGAGACGTACTTGTCC
>CAKTTL010000006.1 GCA_934615235.1 uncultured Clostridia bacterium | reverse complement strand
ATGTAGATACGCAAATAACGCCCGGGCCCTTCTTTTACAAGCTCGGCGTCGACCAGTTCGTAGTTCATTTTATCCGCCAGCCTCTGGCAAAGCGGAGTGACGATGGTTTGGATTTCCTTCTGTGGCATAGGGACTCCTTTTCGGATTTGCGGGGAAAGAACCTTATCAACATAAAAGAGCGGGAAATCCCACTCTCGCTCATGACAAACGGTTCAGATAATCAGACCCACGATGGTCATTATATCACGCCCTTTTGAGGAAAACAACCCCAAAAGGGCGCAAAGTTTGAAAATTCAGGCGGAAAAGGCGTTTCTCCCGCGCGATTTGTTCCGCGGCTTATTCAAAAATCACTTCGGCCACGATGATTTCAGGCGGGTTATGCACGCGCGGAATGCGAATCCCCAGACGCGCGGTGTTGCCCAGGCCGCGCGAGACGATCATTGAAACGCCGTCCTCGGTGTAAAGCCCGGAGGTGTATTTGGGAAACAGACCTTCGCCGTGTGCGTAAAGCGGAATATGCAGGATCGGAATGCGCGCCTGTCCGCCGTGCGCGTGGCCGCTGAAGACGAGCCCGACGCCGCGCTCGGCGAAAACGCTCGGGTCGCACGGCATGTGGCAAAGGAGGATATCGATCGGGCCCTGATGATCCAGCTCCGGCAGCTCGGACGCGCGCATGATGCCGCCCACGCGCACCGGCAGGCCGTTTACCTGAATGGTCGTCACGTTATCCACCAGTGGAATGGCGCCCGCTTCGTTCAGCCGTTTGATCAGTTCGTGCCAGTCGTCCCGCGCAACCTCGTGATTGCCCAGGGAAAACGCCGTCGGCGCGATTTCCGCCAGCTTGCGGTGGAGGTTTACGCAGCCTTCCAGATCGGTTGCGTGCACGTCGATCATATCGCCCGTGGTGACGATCAGATCGGGCTTTTTCGAGGCGATCAGCGCAAGCAGCTCGGAGTTGCCCTCGCCGAAATGCTTGCTGTGCAGATCGGACAGCTGCACCACGCGAATCGCGCCCTGCACGCCGCTTTGCGATTGCACCGTCACGTTGATCTGCCGCGATTCCAGCCCGTCGCGCAGGATGCCGGTGAATCCGTAAACCGCGCAGAAGACGGCGAACAGAAGCAGATAAAAGAGCGGGCGCTTAAAGATCGGTTTCTTTTTCATTTTCGGTTTCTATTTCCTCCGGTTTGTTTTCTCTTTCGGCAAGCCGCGCGAGCATTTTGCGCACGTGTTCGCGCGCGATTTCGCCGGACGCGGCGGCCTGCGCCTGCGGCATGGGCAGATCGCCCATCAGCGAGAGGAACTGGCTCACTTTCAGCCCGAGCGCCTCCTGCATATCCTGATCGCTACCGCGCGGGCTGACCAGATAATAGCAAAGCAGCGAATCCTTCTGGCCGATGCGGTGCGCGCGGTCCTCGGCCTGCGAGTGAACGGCGGGGCTCCAGTCCAGCTCGCCGAAGACCACGCACGTGGCGCGCTGCAGGTTCATGCCCGCCGCCGCGCGCAGGGACACGCAGCACAGGTCGGTTCGCCCTTCCATAAAGGCGCGCTGCGCGCGGTCTTTTTCCTCTTCCGTCTCGCGTCCGGTGATGAACGCGGGGGAGAAGGCGCGCAGCTCCTGCCGGTAAATATCCATCACCGCGTGATGATGCGCGAACAGCAGCACCTTTTCGCCGCCTTCCAGCAGCGCGCGCACGAACGCGCATACGTACGCCGCCTTCGCCACGCCCGTCGCCTGCCGCTCCTGCTGGCTGACCTGGTCTTCCAGCAGCGCGCGCATGGACGGCGTGAGGTTTTCACCGTCGCGCAGCAGGCGCAGCTTCGTCAGCACCTCGCGCGTGAGACGCTCGTAGAGCGCGTCGTCCGCGTCGATTTCCTGCACAAGCCGCCGCTTGGGCGGCAGTTCGGGCAGCACGTCCGCCTTGGTGCGGCGCAGCATCAGCCCCTCGCGGCGCAGGTGCTCGCCCAGCAGCTCCGGCTTCATTACAATGCCGCGGCCGTAGCCGTCGCACCACTGGCGGGTAAAGTTTTCCCAGCTGCCAAGGAACTGAAACTCGAGAATGTTGACGACGTTCCAGATTTCGCCGCCTTTGTTGTAAATCGGCGTGCCGGACAGGCCGACGACGCGCTCGCACGCGCTCGAGAGCAGGCTTGCGGCGCTGTATTTTTCGGTGCCCGCGCGGCGCAGCTCCTGGATTTCGTCGAAGATAAGCGTTTTGAAGCCGAGTCCCGGCAGCGCTTTCTTCCAGCCGCGCAGGAGCAGATAGTGGCAGATGTAGATATCCGCCTGCGGCAGCTCGTAGGGCGAAAGTCCGCGCAGCACGTGTACCCGCACGCCGCCCGGCAGCCGCAGAAACTGCGCGATTTCGCGCTGCCAGTTGCGCACCAGATGCGGCGGGATGATAATCAGCGCCGGCAGCTGCCGCGTCTGCGCCAGAAGAGCGATAGCCTGTACCGTTTTGCCCAGGCCCATTTCGTCCGCCAGCAGCGCGCGCTCGTTGCGCAGCAGGTAGGACAGCCCTTCCTGCTGGAAGGGCATCAGTTCGCCTGCAAAAAAAGCGGCGGGCGGCGTGACGGCTTCCGGATATTTTTCCGCGATGGCGCGGCGCAGCGCCCATTCCCGCGCGCTCTCGATCGCGTCCTGCCAGCGGGGCAGGTCGCGCGCGGCGATTTCGAGCGGATAGCGCATCATCAGCCAGTTGAGGTTTCCCGCCGTGCGCCGGTTGAGCGGGAAGCGCGCCTCGCCCCGCGCCGGGCATTCGCTCTCCGGAAAGAGCCGCGCGATCATCTCGATCACGCTCGGGTCGGCCTTGACCGTCCAGCATTTGGCGCGGCGGTTGTAGCTGAGCGTACCGTAGGCGCGTTCGCCGGGGACGGTTTCACGCAGATAGGCGGGCAGAAGCGGTTGGCCGGGCGCTTCGGAGGCGTGAAGCGGCGCTTGCGCCGCGAAAGAATCGTCGACTTCTTCGGCTTCGGGCGCGTCGTCGCTGCCGCCGGAAAGCCAGCCGGTCGGCTCGTCGTCCGGCCAGCCGGGCAGGAAAGGCTCGCGTTCTTCGTTCACAGCGCCACCCCCCAGAGCCTTTGCAGGCCGATTGCGCGCAGCGGCTTGCCGCAAACCGTTTCCGGCAGCGCGGGCAGCCGTTCGGAAACGACCACCACGGCCGAAACCAGCGGGCTTTCGGCATAGCCGGAGAGCTGGCGCATGAGCGCCGCGGTGCGCGGCCTGCCGCGTTTGATTTCAATTACGACCGAGCCGCAGAGATAATCCGCCCGCCGCCGGGGCGCGAGGGGTGCTTCATGGCGGAAGGAAAGCGCCGCCGTTTCAAGCGCCGCGCCAACCTGCGCGTGCAGATCGTATTCGTCCTGTACCCGGGGGGCGCGCAGCGCGGAAAGCGCCGTCAGCACCGCTTGCAGCTCGTCCATGATTCCTCCTGCGAATAAAACTGCCTGTCGGCACACCAGTATAACACATTTGCGCGAAAATGGAAAATACGGCATTTGGCAAAAAGGGGACGCGTGTGCTATACTGGGCGCATGATGAAGCGATTTTTATGGATTTGCGCGCTCTGCGCGCTGACGGTCGCCCTGTGCGCCTGCGCGCTGGCGGAAGAAACGCCGTTGGAGTCGCTGCTTTATAACGCGGGCGCGAGCGAAATTTACGTTGCGCCCTGGGGCGACGACGACGACGCGGGCACCCTTGAAGAGCCGCTGCAAACGCTCGGCGAGGCGCTTTTGCGTGTGCGCGGCGGCGTTTCCGGCGCGACGATCTGGCTGCGGGGCGGGCGGTACGAGCTGTACGCCGCGCTGCAGGCGAGCTGGGATCTGCCGGCGCAGCTCAGCATCCGCGCCTACGGGGACGAGGAGCCGGTCGTGACCGGAAGCGTGCGCGTGGACGGCTGGCGCGAGACGGAGCTTTGCGGGCAGACCGTCTGGGCCGCGCAGACGCCGTACGGCGCGATCAACGCCCTCTACGGCGACGACGGCGCGCGCCAGAGCGCCCGCTGGCCGAAGATGGGCTCCCTCTGGGTGGCCGGCACGCTCGAGGAGGATGCGGAAAACGCTGAATCCAACGCCTTTGCGCGCAGCGGCGCGTTCTATGCCTGGCCGGAGAGCATCTCTTTCGACCCGACCGGCTGCCGCGTCCGCCTCGTGCACTGGTGGAAGGACGAATGCACGACCGTGCGCGCCTATTCCGCCGAAACGGGAAGGATTACGCTGAACCGCCCGACGACGATGACCGTGCAGGCGGGCGACTTTTTCTGGCTGGAGAACGTCTGGCAGGCGCCGATGACGGCGGGCGAGTGGGCGTTCGACGAGGCGGCGCGGACGCTGTATTACTGCCCGCGCGACGGGGAAACGATGGAAAACACGCCGCTTTACGCAGGCGTGCTCACGCGCCTGCTGGCCTTTGAAGGCGTCAGCGGACTGACGCTGGAAGGGATCACTTTCGCCCAGACCGGCTGGAATTACACCAACAACAACCTCACCTACGATTACGCGCAGGCCGCCGTGGATGTGGAAAGCGCGCTCGTTTTCGCCGATTGCGACGGAATTTCGATTTACGATTGCGTTTTCCGCGATATGGGCGGAGGCTGCGTGCGGCTGGGCCAGCGCGTGAAGAACGCGAGCGTTATGAACTGTGACTTTATGCAGATCGGCGCGCAGGCGCTTTATATCTGCGGCCGCAACACGGATGTGGAGGCGGATACCACGTCCGATATATCCTTCTGCAACAATGTGATCGAGGGCTACGGCCGCGTGTTCCTCAACGCGCCGGCGGTGCTCGTCGTGCACGCCGCGCGCGGCGAAATCGTCAGCAACACCATTCGCGACGGTTACTATTCCGCCGTGTCCGTCGGCTGGGTGTGGGGCAAGGCGTTCAACGTGACCGACGGCTGGCGGATTGCCTCCAATCTGATCGAAAATATCGGGCAGGGGATGCTGTCCGACCTGGGCGGGATTTATCTGCTGGGCGTGCAGAACAATACGGTTGTCGAGGGGAACGTCATCCGCAATGTGCAGCATGCGACGAACGGATACGGCGGGCGCGGCATTTTCCTCGACGAGGGTGCGTCCGGCATCACCATTCGCGGCAACCTTTGCTATAACTGTTCCTCGCAGGGATACTTCCAGCATTACGCCGATGGCAACACGCTGATCAACAATATTTTCGCCTTTAACGCTGAAGGGCAGATCGGCCTGAGCGACAATTCGGGCGAGGGAAACGTAAAGCTGCAGGGCAACGTGCTCATCGGCGGCGAGCCGTATATCGTGGTCGTCGGCAGCGCGCGGGAGGGCGCGCAGGGCGACTACCGCAATTCTTCGCATGCAAAGTCCATCGTGAAACAGTCCGGCACGCTTACGTATACGCAGGAGAATTCTCCGCTGATGGTCTCGGGTGAAAGCGTGATGCTGCAGACGAACGCTGAGATGATCGCGCAGGGATTCGCGGGCTTTGCGCTCAGCGCGGGCAGCATGCGCCTGGAAGATGCGGCGGGCATGCTGGCCGGGATCGTATATGAAGAAGAAACGGCTGCGCCGCAGCCGGTTGAAACGCCCGCGCCCACGTCTGCTCCTGCGCCTGAGCCGACCGCCGCGCCGACCGCCGCGCCTGCTTTCACGCAGACGCCGCAGGCGGACGTGCAGACGGATTCATGGAGCTTTTAACCGGCCGCGTTGACAGGGCGGAAACGGCTATGGTAAAATTTGTTCCAAGTTGAACGAACGCGTTGAAAAGCGGCGCCTGCGCCGCAGAAAACAAGAGGGGCGAAAAAATGAAACGGATGAAGAAAATCGCCGCGCTGCTGGCCGCATGCCTGCTGGCGGCCGCCATGCCGGGGCTTGCGGAAAGCGTTTCCGCGCGCGCAAACCGCGACGCGAACGTGCGCAGGGGGCCGTCCAAGCGCAACGACATCGTTTTCACGCTGGAAAAGGGCGAGGAGGCGATCGTCGACGAGACGGTGACGGAGGGCGGCGAGGAATGGTGTCATATCACCGTGCCGGGCAGCAGCCACGGCGGGTATATCCTGAAGGAACTGCTTGATTTTACGGACGGCGAAACGACGGTGATTGCCTCCGAGCCGTTCGAGGCGAGCGCGCCCGCAGCGGAAACCTGGCGCGCCGCCCGTACCAAGTGCGAAGTGAATCTGCGACGAAGCGCTTCGGCGAACGCCGTGAAGATCGGCGAGCTGGCCGCGCTGACGGACGTGCTCGCGGGCGAGACGGCCGACGGCTGGACGCATGTGCGCGCAGGCGCGGACGAGGGATACGTGCAGGCCAATCTGCTCGACTATGCGCCTGAAGGCATGACCGCCGCCGAAGAGACGACGGCGCCGCAGGCGGAGAGCGCGCAGGCGCAGCAGGAGACGCCCGCCGGCAAGCGTTACCCTGACGGTACGGATCTCAGCCGACGCATCGATTCGTCGTATTACTATTACCTTGTCGCCGAAAGCGGCGGGGCGGAGCAGACGCTTTTTTCGGACGACGAGCTGGCGCAGTATTCGCTCCTCACCGTCGGCGATTCCGGCGACGCGGTATCGGCGCTGAAGACGCGGCTGACCGAGCTGGGGTATTATAAGGATTATCTGATGCTCGGGCCGGAGTATTCCGAATCGACGACCGAGTATGTCAAGCGCTTCCAGCAGAAAAACAACCTGCCCGAAACGGGCGACGCAGACGCGCTGACGCAGGCGCTGCTTTTCTCCGATTACGCGCTTGGCGCATCCGCGCAGGCGCAGAGCGGCGCGCCGGTGGAGCTCAAAAGCGCGAGGATTGTCAGCTATAACGGCGCAAGCGCCGTTCAGGTCGAGTTCGTCAACCGCACGGGCGAGGCGCTGGAGGGTTTCGCGCTGCAGATTATCCCGTATTCCGCATACGGCGAGGCGGTCGAGCTGGCCGATACGCTCGCCGCGCAGGCTGCGCGGACGTATCCGAAAAACGCGGGCGTCGCCAAAGGGGCGACCTATTCCGACGGCACGCGCAACAGCTACTTTACCATCAAAGAAGGCGAATACTTCGCCGGGGCGATGGTGACGGTTGCGTCTTATACCGCGGGCGGCCGGGAGATTCAGATTGACAGCGGCAGCCGCAGCTGGTACGCCGTCGGCACGGCGAACGCCGCCGATACGACGAGCAGCAAAACGCAGGGCCGCATCGGTTCTGCGGCGGAAGAGACCGGGGACGAATGGGACATGGGCTTTGCATGCGAATACGTGCTGCCGCTTTACCGCAAGGCGTACAGCGCGCCGGAAGGGCTCGTTGTGACGAGCGTCGAGGAGAATAAGTACGGCGACTGGGCCGGGCTGCAGCCGGGCGACGTGCTGCTGGCGCTGGATACAACGGCGCTCACAAGCACGCGGGCGCTCTGGCAGGCGCGGGACGCGATCGCTCAGAACGCGACGTTCGAACTGGTATTCTGGCGCGACGGAATGTATTACGCCGCGACAATGGAGCGGTAAAAGAAAATGACGGAAGAAGAACGGATTTTCAGCGGAAAGCTTTTTGCCTCGGAAGTGCCGGAACTGGTGGCGAAAAAGGAAAAGGCGCACCGGCTCAGCCAGGATTACAATAACCTTTACGAAAGCGACGCCGAGGCAAGGCGAAAGATTCTGCGCGAGCTTCTGGCCGAAATTGGCGAGGAAACGATGATGCTAGGCCCTGTGCGCTTCCATTACGGATGCCATACGCGCGTGGGCAGCCACTGCTTTATGAACTTCAATTTCACCGTGCAGGACGACGCGAAGGTGACCATCGGCGATTACTGCAACTTCGGCCCGAACGTGACGATCGTCACGCCGCTGCACCCGATGCTGCCCGACGAGCGGCGCGGTATGCGCTGCAGCGACGGCGTGGAGCGCTTTCTCTGCTACGCAAAACCCGTTACCATCGGCAGCGATTGCTGGTTCGGGGCGAACGTCGTCGTCTGTCCCGGCGTGACGATCGGTGATAACTGCGTGATCGGCGCGGGCAGCGTGGTGACGAAAAGCATTCCGGCCAACTCCTTCGCCGCGGGCGTGCCCGCCCGGGTGATCCGTCCGATTACGGAAAAGGATTCGATTTGCAGCCTCTTCGACGAAATTCATTAATCCCCTTGTGAACGCTCGAGCCCCCTTCTTTCGCGAAAAGAAGGGGGACTTGCATAGCGGGTAAAAAGGAGCATCATTATGAACCCGGATATTCAGTTTCTCCTCACGCCCGGCGATGAATCCGCGCCGGTTTATTCCTGGGTCTGGAACGACCGGCTGACGCGCGGGGGGATTGCGCAGCGGCTGGACGATATGGCGCGCATCGGCGTGAAAACGTTCTATGTGATCCCGGAATCGAAGCAGTTCCGTCCGGTGAACATGCCGACGTACCTCGAGCCGGATTACCTGACGGACGAATATCTGCGCCTGTTCGCCTTTGCGGCGGAAGAAGCCGAAAAGCGCGGCATGACGCTCTGGCTTTACGACGAGGACGGCTGGCCCTCCGGCAGCGCGGGCGGCCATGTCGGAACGGCGAAGCCGCAGCTTTGCGGCCGCAAGCTGGAGGCGCGCGCGCGGACGCTAGCCGCGGGGGAAGCCTACGTCCCCGCGGAGGATGCGCTGGCCGCATTCGCGGCGGACGGGGAACGGCTGCGCGCTCCCTTCCGCGCGGAGCGCGAAACCAGGATCACCGAATATTGCTCTGCGCCCTGCGGCGGAGAGCGGAAATACCCCGAGCTTTTGCTGCGGGAAACGACGGACGAGTTTATCGCGCAGACGCACGAGAAATACGCGCCCTTCGTCGGCGCGCGCTTTGGCGGGACGATCGGCGCAGTGTTTACGGATGAACCGTCGGTGAATATGAAAACAGGCGAGCCGCGCGTGTATGAACGCTTTCGCGAAAAGTTCGGCTATGATATGCTCGATTTTCTGCCGGCGCTTGTATCCGGAGAAACGGAAAACGCGCGCGAGCGCCGCGCGCTGATGGATTTTTACGGCTTCTGCGCGGACGAGTTTGCAGAAAATTATTTCAAGCCGCTGCGGGCATGGAGCAACGCGCACGGCATGCCGTTTACCGGGCATGTCGATCAGGACGACGCGACGGGGTTTATCGGCAAGAGCGGCAATCTGCTCTCTGCGCTGCGGTGTATGGATATTCCGGGCGTGGATTGCATTTACCGGCAGATTTTTCCTGAAAACCCGTTGGCGCTGCCCGGCGCGAACGCGGGGCTTTTGCATGGGTGGAATTCATTCTTTCCGCGGTTTGCGTCCAGCGCGGCGCATCAGACGGGCGCGCGGCGCGTGCTGTCGGAAACGTTCGCGGTTTACGGCGCGGGCACGTCGTTCGATCAGATGCGCTATACGGTCAATTTCCAGGCTGTGCGCGGCGTGAACCTGTTCAATTTCATGTGCGTGCCATATGGAAAGAGCGGCCATGTGACCGGCGCGATGCGCCCGTGCTTTACGGCGGAATCGCCGCGGTACGACGCGCTGCGCACGTTCAACCGCTATACGGCGAAGGTTTCGCATCTGGCCGCGCTGGGCGTGGAGGAGATCCCGCAGGCGCTTTATATGCCGCTGCGCGACTGGTGGGCGGAACCTGCGCGGGCGGCGAATGCGGGCGAAAGCTTTTTTGCGCTCGGCCGCGAAATTGAAAAGCGCTGCGGCGCGTTCGACGTGATCGACGACGAATGGATCCTGCGCGGCGAGGTGGAGCGGTATAAAACCGTGTTTATCGCCGACGCGCGGGAGATGCCCGAAGCCGTGCGCGCACGGCTGGAAGCGTTTATCGCGCATGGCGGACGCGTGGTGATTACGGGACGCGCGGAAGTGAGCGGCGCGATTCGCGCGCAGATGGGGCAAATCGGCGAACACGTCGCCGCGCCGGTGCAGGTGGAGGAGGCGCAAAGCGCCGTCCGGGTCAGCGCGCGCACGCTGCCGGACGGCCGCAGGCTGCTGCTGCTCTTTAACGAAGGCGCGGAAAAAACGACGGCGCGTGTCGCGTTCGGCGAGCCGGTCGCCGAGATCGGCCTGTCGGACGATGCGCTGACGCGGTGTGAAAGCGAATGCGCGCTGAATTTCGAGATGGGCGAGATGCGCGCGTTTGTAACGGGCGCGTGGGAAGAAGCGGCGGAACCGGAGCGCGAGGCGGAACGGGAAATCCAAATAGAAGCTTTCGAATGGAAGCCCGTGCGGCTTTTTCTTGCCGAGGGAGGCGAACGCAGGCTTGTCGAGCTGGACGAGCCGTTCCGCGAGGGCGCGCTCGAGCCGTGGGCGAATACGCTGGGGCGCGGCTTTTCGGGCACGGTGCTTTATCGCGCGCGCTTCTCGCTGCCGAAGGAAGCGCTTGGACGGGATGCTGAGCTGCGGCTTGCGAAAATGGAAGCCTGCTGTTTCATCCGCCTGAACGGCGAGGCGCTGCCGGATGCGATGATCTTCTCCCCCTTCCGGATGAAGCTGCCCGCGCGGCTTGTACGGGAGGAAAACGAGCTTGAGCTGCTCGTTTCCAACACGTGCGCGAACGAATTTGTGCGCGTCGACACGGCGCTGCGCGAGGCGTGCGGCACGCAGGGGCCGTATCATGAGATGACGCTGCTTTTTGAAAAGCGCGAGACGGGCGGCGGAATCGCGGGGGCGGAAATCTGCTGGTGACGGCCGCCTGGATATTCCGCGCGGAGCGCGAAAAAAGAGAAAATGCTCGTGATGCATTTTTGAAACAACAGAACCCGCAAATCGGGAATGATTTGCGGGTTTTTTAATTATAAAATGACTTAAACATAAAAATAACTTTCATTTTCCTCTTGAAATTCGGAAAAAAATGGATTATAGTATACGGCAACGGATGATAGCTCTGTATATGATCCAGTTTTATTGAAAAGAAGGGAATCGCATGAAGAAAGCCACAATGGTTCGTGTCCTGCTGTGTGTCGTGATTTTCGGCGTACTGATTGCTTCCGCGTTTGTCGATACGACGCAGAAGCCCACCGGCAACGCGGTCGCCGTTGGCAGCTATGCCAACGGAAACCCCGCTGCAGATGAAGCGGCGGCTGCGGACGCTGCGGCGGAAGTCGCGCAGAAACGCACTTTCGCAGACGTTGTGGCGGATGCGAATAACTTCCTGAACGATATTGCATGGGGCATTTTTATGTGCGTGCTGCTGGTCGGCACGGGCGCGTATATCAGCGCGCGAACGGGCTTCCTGCAGTTTCGCAGGTTCGGCTACATGATGCGCAGCACCGTCGGAAGGCTGTTCCGCCGTGAAAAGGCGGACGTGGGCGAGGGCGAGATTACGCCGTTCCAGGCGCTTTGTACGGCGCTTGCCGGAACGGTCGGCACGGGAAATATCGCGGGCGTAACCGGCGCGATCGTGCTGGGCGGCCCGGGCGCCGTATTCTGGATGTGGGTTGCCGCGCTGATGGGCATGTGCACGAAGTATGCGGAAATTGTGCTGGCCGTGAAATACCGCGAGAAGAACGCCAAAGGCGAATGGGTCGGCGGCCCGATGTATTATATTAAAAACGGTCTGGGCAAGGGCTGGGGCTGGCTGGCCGTGATGTTCGCCGCGTTCGGCGCGCTTGCCTCTTTCGGCATCGGCAGCATGACGCAGGTGAATACCATCGCTGGAACGTTCGTGACCGCGATTGACTCCGTCACCGCGACGGTGATCACTGGCACGCAGACGGAAACGATTGTGCGCTGGGTGGTCGGTATTCTCATCGCGGCGCTGGTGGCGCTTGTCGTGATCGGCGGCATCAAGCGGCTGGGCAGCGTGGCGGAGAAGATCGTTCCTGCGATGAGCGCGTTCTATATTCTCGGTTCGCTGATCGTGATCTTCAGCAACATCGGCAATTTGGGCATGGTTTTCAAGAGCATTTTCCAGGCGGCGTTTACGCCGGAAGCTGCGTTCGGCGGCGTGACGGGGTTTGTGCTGATGAACGCGATCAAGCGCGGCGTGGGCCGCGGCGTGTTCTCCAATGAAGCGGGTCTTGGTTCCGCGCCCATCGCGCATGCGAGCTCGAGCGAAACCGACCCGGTCAAGCAGGGGCTTTACGGCGTCTTTGAAGTGTTTGCCGATACGATCGTCATCTGCACGATGACGGCGCTGGTGGTGCTTTCCTCGAACATCGTGCCGTGGGGCAACGCGGACATGGCGGGCGCGGATACGACGATTCTCGCGTTCGGCACCGTGCTTGGGCCGAAGGTTTCGAGCATCTTTATCGCCATCGCCATCCTGTTCTTCGCCTTCTCGACGATCCTTTCCTGGTCGCTGTATGGCCAGCGCTGCTTCGCGTATCTGACGAAGGGACGCGGCGTGATCGTCTACCAGATCGCGTTTATCGCGACGGTCGTCATCGGCGCGACGCTGAAGCTGTCGCTTGTCTGGAACATTGCCGATACGATGAACGGATTTATGGCCGTGCCGAACCTGATTGCCCTGCTGGCGCTGTCGGGCACGGTGGTGAAACTGACGAAGGAACATTTTAACGGGGACAGGCTGAGCCGGTAAGAGGGATACGGCTTTTTTCAGGGGGAGGGGTCTTCTTTCTCCCGAAAGAAGACCCCTCCCCCTGAACCCCTTCCCCAAGAAAGCCATTTTTTTCAGAAATACGAAAGCGGATTTGATACCCGTTTGGGGTTCAAGTCCGCTTTTTTGATTTATTATTTTGTGCGCAGATATTTCAGCGCGGCGAGCGCGGCGGTCGCGCCGTCGGCGACGGCAGTGGTTACCTGACGCACGCCCTTGCGGCGGCAATCGCCCGCGACGAATACGCCGGGTGTCTTCGTCAGGCAGGTTTCGTCCGCGGCGAAATAGCCGGCCTCATCGAGCGCGGCGAGAGAAGCGAACGCGCCGTTCTGCGGTTCCAGGCCGATAGAGACGAACAGGCCGTCTGCGGCGAGCGTTTCGGTTTCGCCTGTGGCCGTCCGGCGCACCTCGCAGCCGCAGAGCGCGCCGTTTTCCTCGTTGAGCGCGGTGACAACCGTGCCGAAGAGGACGCGGACATTTTCACGGCGCAAAAGCGCCTCGGCCAGCGGCGGCTCGCCCGTGAAGCAATCGAGGTTCTGCACGACCGTGACGTGCGCGCAGGTATCCGCCAGCAGCAGCGCTTCCTGCAGCGCCGAGTTGCCGCCGCCCACCATGATCACGTCGCGGCCGCGATAGAAATCGCCGTCGCACACGGCGCAGTAGCACACGCCGTTGCCGGCAAGCGCGTCTTCGTTGATCAGGCCGAGATGGCGGTGCTTCACGCCTGGAGCGAGGATGAGCGCCGCGCCTTCGAAGCGATCGCCTTCCTGCGTGTATGCGGCGAAGCCGCCGTCGATTCGTTCTGCGCGCACAACTTCGCCGACCTCGATTTCCCCGCCGAGGTCGAGCACCTGGGAGAGCATCTTATCGGCGATTGCCGCGCCGGGGGCGGCGGGCACGCCGGGGTAATTTTCAACCTTGGGGGAAGAGGCGATCTGGCCGCCGAAGCTGGCTTTTTCGACAAGCACGGCCGTTTTGCCGGAGCGCAGGGCATAGAGCGCGGCGGTGAGGCCAGCCGGGCCGCCGCCGATGATGAGCAGATCAGTCATGGAAAAATACCTCGCATGCGTTTTGTAGGATTGAATCCGATTTTGTACGATAATCGAAAACCGCCTCTGACGAGACGGTTTCGATACGATTGAAACAAGTCGTTTGCAGATTTTATTATAGCATGCGGACTTTGCGGCTGTAAAGAGCTTTTTGCGGCCGGTCAGATCGCCGATCCGTCATACGCGCCGCCGACCTGCGGGCAGGTGCGGGCGAGGACGATCGTGCCGTTCTTTTCCTCGAAGAAGAGGCTCTTCTCTTCGTCGAAATATACCTTGTCGGCGGAAACGCCCTTGAGCAGCGATTCATAGCGGTCAGCCATGATCTCGCGCCCCTTGACGCCCTGCGGGACGACGGCGACGTCGGGTTTCATCACAGTATAAAGCTCAGGCAGGTTGTTATGCAGGTGATGCGCGACCTGCACAAGTGTGGCGTGCAGCGTTTCGGGGCTGTAGTGGGTGAGGAGCATATCTGCCGAGTGGCGGTTGATATCGCCCAGCAGCATGAAGGAAACGCCCTCGAAGCTCAGCTTGAGCACGGTGGTCGATTCGTTGAAATCGCGAATTTCATCCGCGCCGGGCACGACGAGCACGTCTTCATGCGTCTGCAGCACTTCGAACTTCGCGCCGCCGAGCTGGAACGCCTGGCCGCTGTGCGCTTTCAAATACCGGATGTTGGGGTAGTAGCGCGTCACGCGGTCGAGCATCGGGAAGACCTGCGCCATCAGCACAAAGCGCTGATAGGCCGCGAAGTTGAAAATCACGCGCTGCAGGTCCATCTGATCGTGATAAAGGCGCAGGAATTTTGTGAATACGTCCATGTGATCGTCGTGCGCGTGCGTGCAGAACCATGCGGCGACGGGAATCTTCTCGCCGTCCTTCACGCCGGACATTTCGCGCATCACGCGCAGCACCTCGGGCAGCGCTTCTTCCGTCGCCTGTTCGTATTCGCCGCCGTCGACAAGGAAGAGCGAGCGATCCGGCAGGCGGACGATGTAGAGCATGCCGCAGTTGATTGCCACGCCGCGCTTGCAGATATCCAGATCGTAATGCAGCGAGAACTGGCAGATTTCCGTCTTCACGGGGGAGGCGGGCGTCGCGCTGCCGAACGTATCGATCCGCTCGCTGACGGTGTCGTCGATGAACCGCGCCTGGCCGGAGTTGCCGTAGAAATAGGCGTAGAGCAGGCGGCCATGCCCGGTCAGTTCAAAGTAAATGTTGTTGTCGATGGCGTTTTGCCAGATGATCTCATAGCCGAGCGCTTTGAGCGTTTCGAGATAGGCGAGGAACGCTTCGCGCGTCGTTTCCGTCACGAGTCGTTCCATCGTCGGCTTATCCATCGGGCGATGGGTGAGCGTGGTGACGAAAATTTCATGCTCGGTCTTTTCCACATGATAGCGATCCTGTTCGTAGGTGATATCCATCGTCAGGTGCTCGCCGTCTTCGGTCCTGTTTTCAACCTTCAGGCCGAAGGGAATGGTGCAGTTCAGTTCGTAGAGGAAAGCGGCCTTGTCGCGCTTTGTCGGCAGGCGCAGCGGCTGCTCGTCGTTGATGCGCGCGTGAAGGCCCTGGCCGGCGTTGTAGATTTTCTCGCTCATTTTGCCGCCCTGATACGCGGGCAGCCCGGAAAGAAGTTCCTGCATAACCGAATCCTCCGTTGTTAAAATGAAAAGATTGGGAGAATACAAGGGCCGCTTTGCGGCCATGAAAAAAATCAGCCCTTCAAAGACCCCATCATAATACCACGTTCGAAGAACTTTTGCACCATCGGATACAGAATCAGTAGCGGTACGGCCGAAACGACGATGATCGCATATTTCAGCGAGGCGTAGAGCAGGTAAACGCTCAGGTCGTCGATGCCGGACTGTTCTTCGAGGTCGCCCATCTGGGTCAGAACAAGGATTTCGCGCAGGAACACCTGCAGCGGCTGCATCTTGCGGTCGCGCAGATACATCATGGCGCTGAAGTAGCTGTTCCAGTGGCCGACCATGTAGTAGAGGATGATCACGATAAGGATCGATTTGCTCAGCGGGAGCACGATGCGCGTCATGGTGGCCAGCGGCGACGCGCCGTCGATATCCGCCGCCTCGCGCAGCGCCGCGGGGACGGAGTTGATGAAGTAATTGCGCATGATCAGCATGTTGGTGACGCTGATCGCGCCGGGGATGATCAGAACGAGCGGGTTGTTGAGAAGGCCGAGGCTCTTGATGTTGAGGTATTCGGGAATCATGCCCGCGCCGAAGAACATCGTAAACGTGATGAAAATGGTGATGCCGTTTTTGCCCTTCAGATCCGGCAGCGAGAGGGGATAGGCGCAGATGATAGTGAAGAACATATTCACAATCGTGCCGAAGAAGGTATAAACGACGGTGTTGCGATAACCGGTGAGGATATCCGAACTGGAGAAGACGCGCTTATACGCGTTGAGCGTGATATCCACGGGCCAGAGCACCACGTCGCCGCCCAGAATGCGGGCCGGATCGGAGAAAGAGGCGCTGACGACATAAATCAGCGGGTAAACGGTGATGAGGCAGATCAGCACCGTCAGGATATATACGACCGTTTGGAAAATAGCGTCGTTTTTCTGTTTCATATCTTTCACCCCATTACCACAGGCTGGTCTCCGTGACCTTCTTGGAGATGCCGTTGACAATCGCCAGCATCAGCAGGTTGATCAGGGAGTTGAAGAGGTTGACGGCGGTGGAATAATCGTAATTCAGATCCACAATGCCCTGCTTGTAAGTGTAGGTGGAAATGACTTCGGAGACATTGAGGTTCAGGTCGGTCTGCATGGCGTAGACTTTTTCATGGCCGACGCTCATCAGGCCGCCGCAGCGCAGAATCAGCATGATGACGATCGTGGGGACGATCGAGGGAATGGTGATGTAAATCAGCTGCTGCCAGCGGCTGGCGCCGTCCACCTTTGCGGCTTCGTAGAGCGAAGCGTCGATTGCGGAAAGCGCGGAAATGAAGATGATCGCGTTCCAGCCGGAATCCTTCCAGATATCGGAAAGAATATACATCAGCCGGAAATACTTGCCGCTGCCCATGAGGTAGAGCGGCTCTTTCGTAAGGCCAAGGTTTACAAGAAATTTGTTGACGATGCCCGTCTCCATCGCGCACATGGAAACCATCATGCCGACGACAACGACGGTAGAAACGAAGTGCGGCGCATAGGTGACCGTGCGCACGAACCGCTTGCCCTTATCGGTTTTCAATTCGTTGAAAATCAGTGCGAGAATGATGGGAAAGGGGAAGCAGAAAAGAAGCGAAAGGAAGCTGATCCACAGCGTATTGGTGATGACCAGACCGCTTTGATAGCTTTGGAAGAAACGCCTGAAATGCTTCAGGCCGACCCATTTGCTGTGCCACATGCCGGCGCGGAGCTTGTAATCCTTGAAGGCGATCTGGATGCCCAGAAGGGGCTTATATCTGAAAATGATAAAATAGACGATAACCGGAATTAACAGCAGATACATCTGCCAATAGCGGGTGAGCGACCGTTTCCAGCTGCGGCTGCGCAGCGAACGCGGCGGCCTGACCTGATTTTGCATCATGTAAAACGCACCTCTCTAAATTAAACATTTCACAGGAAATCATGAGGGCGGGCCTGCGCGGCGAAGGGAGTGACGCCATCCCGCAAGAATGAATTACCGCCTATTCAAAAGGGGAGAGCCTCTTGCGGGGCTCTCCCCCTCGGCTGCTTTTACAGGGCAGCTTTACCGGGAAATCAGAACTCGGCGCCTTCGCCGTAGATGCGGGTCAGAGCGGATTCGTAAGCCGCGATGAGCTTGTCGGAACCCATCTTCACGATTTCGTTCTTGAAGTTTTCCCAGGTGGCGTCGTTCAGCTCGGCTTCGCCGGTCATAACCTGAGCCGCGAAGGACTTCATGTAGTTGTTGATGTCGGTGCCGACGGTGCTGGTCACTTCGTTTTCTTCAGCGGTGAAGGTGATGATGGGCCAGATCTTCGGCGGGGCATAGTTGGCGAGCAGGGCCTGCGCGCAGGCAGCGGGGATCGGGCCGTACTCGGCGTCGAAGAGGTTGGAGTAGAAGCAGGCAGGCACGCCGCCGCCCGGCCAGATGCCGAACATCGCGCGGAACGCGTCGTTGCTCATATCGTCGGTGCGCTTGGCAAGGGCCGCTTCGGTCCAGTTGCGGTTGCCTTCAGCGTCTTCGTCCCAGTCTTCGCCCTTCACGCCGACGAGGCACAGCTGAGAGCCTTCCTCGGAGTAGAAGTAGTCAACCCAGCGCAGGGCCAGCGGGATCTTGTCTTCCGGGCAGTCCGCGGTGATCACGAAGTTGCCGGTGGAGTGCACGGCGCCGCGGGTCTGGGTGTGGAACGCGTAACCCTTCGGGCCTTCGAGAGACCAGTTGATGGTGTACCAGTCGCCGACCTTTTCTTCGCCAACGCTGGGGGCGATGGTGTTGAACAGGCAGCTGAGGCGGTCGGTCGCGCCGAAGACGGAAGCCTGCTTGTCGCCTTCAGTGAAGATTTCCTTGTAGATGAGGCCCTCGGAGTACATCATCTTCATGAACTCGAGGTACTCACGGTAATCGTCGGACAGAGCGAACACGCGGACGGCGCCGGTGTCGGGATCAACGTCGACCACATCGTGGTGGGCACCGCGGTTGCGCAGGCCGAAGGAGCCGTAGAAGTAGTTGTGCATGTTGCCAACGCTGGCCACGACGGTCACTTCGTCGGCTTCGCCGTTGCCGTTCCAGTCGCTGTCACGGATGGCGGTCATGACCTTGACGAAATCGTCGAGGGTCTTGGGGTCTTCCATGCCGATCTTTTCCATGGCCTTTTTGTTCAGCCACAGCTTGGTCGGGGTGCGCATTTCAGCGCCGAGGATGACCTGGGGCAGGCCGTAGATCGCGCCGTTCTCCGCGGTGATCGCGCCGGAGATGGTGGATTCTTCGTTGAACAGCTTCCAGAAGTTCGGGGCATACTCCTCCAGGTAGGGCTTGAGGTCGATGATGATGCCTTCATCGCCCCATTCGGCGAGGGTATTGTTGCCGATCTTGCCGCGCATGATCACGTCCGGCAGCTTATCGCCGGAGGCGATCAGGGCAGCCAGCTGATTGCTGAACACATCGCTGCTGACGTTTTCCCAGTTGATGGTGACGCCAGTCATTTCGGCATACTTTTCAATGCCGTGGACCTTGCTCAGGTCCTGATCCGGGAAGTAGGAGCCGACCTGAGCCATAATCGTCAGGGTGGTGGGCTCGGTAACCAGAGGGAAGTTTTCGGCCAGAGCGGAGCAGGTGAAGACCATCAGCAGCGCCAGAGCCAGAGCCAGAATACGGTTGAGCTTCATGGGATTTCCTCCTTTTTATTTTCACAGACTTTTTACGGCCTGCGATTATCAGGTTGCTTTACGACCCCGTCGTTTGAGTTAATTATATACACCGCATCGGACGGAAACAATCACTGAGCGGGTCATCGTTTTATCCGAATGGGACATTCGACAGGGTTATGTTGATAAAAAAACGGACAGAACAAGTGAGATTTAACACAAATTTGACATCTGCGTTGCACACTTGTAATGTCCGGTACGGGATGGATTTGCGCGGCGCCCTGCGCCGCAGAATTTACCGCCCCTCGCGGCTGCGGTAGATCTCCGTCAGGATTTCAACCACATGCGCAACCGCGTCCTCTTCGTTGGAGCGGACAACGTAATCTGCACACGCCATCGCGTAGGGATCGCCATTGGCGGGGACGAACGCCTTCGCCGCCGCGCGCAGCATTTCCACATCATTATAGCCGTCGCCTACGGCGTATGCGTCCTCGTGCCGCACGCCCAGCGCGTCGGCCAGCTGCAAAAGCGCCATGCCCTTGTCCACGCCTTTGGCGAGCACCTCGAGGAAGCCGCCGGTCGTCGGCAGAAACGCGATCTCCGGGTAATCGCGCAGGAAGTTCTGCACGAGCGCGACACGCTCCGGCGAGCCGCCGATCATCACCTTCGCCCAGGGGCGCGGCGCTTCGGAAGGATCGTCGATCGACTCGAACGGGATGGACTGACTGGTGAAATGATGCTCCGTTTTTTCCGTCAGGTGTACGGCGTAGGATTTATCAAAAGGGTACATTTCGATGGAAACGTCGGGGAACGCCTTCGCGACGGCGCGCAGCGGCGTGATGCCCTCGTCGCCGATGCCGTTATTGACGACGATTTTGCCTGTTTCATAATCGTACGCCATGCCGCCGTTGGCCAGCAGCACGGGCGCGTTGATGATTTCGCTCGAGTACGCGTGGAAGCCCAGATAGCACCGCCCAGTGCAGACGGTGAACCGGCCGCCGTTTTCTTCGAAGAATCGCAGCGCCGCTTTTACGCCCGGAGTAACCTGTTTCGTATCCGGCACCAGCGTTCCGTCAAAATCGCTTGCAAGAAGAACGCCGTCGAAAAGTTTCCGCTTCTTTACGCCTTGATCCACTTTCGTATAACCTCCTCAATCTGCGCCAGATCGTCGATCGCATACCGGTCCAGCTTGTCGAAACGCTCGTCGGCGTTGATCGAACGGCAGCGGATTTCCATCGGCACGCCCACCAGATTCATGTGATATTTCGTCGCGGCAGGATGGCCGCAGCCTTCCACGAGCGACATGACGGAGAGCATGGAGGAGAGCTTGCGCGCCTTCTCGGGCTGGGCGCGGAAGTTCTCGTAGAGCCAGACGAGCAGGTCCGGATGGTAGTTGGCCATAATGCCGCTGAAGCCGTCCGCGCCGCTTTCGAACGTTTCCAGCGCGGTGGCGCAGTTGGCGTTGAACAGCTGAATGCGGCCGTCCAGCAGTTTGATGCGCTCGGCGATCAGCTCCGCGTCGCAGCAGGTATCCTTGATGAAGGTGAAGCGCCCCGTTTCCGCCATCGCTTCGAGCACCTTCGGGGTGAGCATGCGCTTGTAGGGATAGGGGCATTCGTACATGCCGAAGGTGACGCCGGGAATCGCGTCCAGGATGGTTTTCATCCGGGCGATCAGCGCGTCGTCGCTTTCATTGGGCGAAGCGAGACGATTGGAAATCATGACGACGGCGTTTACGCCGGTGGCGGCGATGCGCCTGAGCTCGCGGATCTGATCCTCCATCCGCTCGGAAATGTGGCCGGAGGCGACTACGCACATCCGCCCCGCGGAGGCTTTCACAACGCGCGCGGCGAGTTTTTCCCGCTCGTTTTCGGTCAGCCAGAACATTTCGCTCGACTGGCAGACGGCAAAGATGCCGTGACAGCCGCCCTGCGCGTAAAATTCGACGATGCGGTCGACCGCGTCGTAATCGATCTGGTTATCTGCGGTAAAGGGCGTAATCATTACGGGATAGATACCACCGGGAATCTGATTCATGGCTATGGCTCCCTTGCGTTTATTTTACGGGTTTCCCTTTTGTATCATTTTGAGTTAATAAGAATAATGCGATCTGCGGAACAGCGCCGGAGGCATTCCCTCCTGACTTTTGAAGAATTTGCTGAAGCTGTATACGTTGCCGTATCCCAGCTCGGACGCGATATCCTGGATGCTCTTATCGGAATAAAGCAGCAGTTCCTGCGCCTTTTTATGCTTGACCTGCTTGATGAGACTGTTGCAGGACGTGCCGAATTCCTTGAGCACGATGCGGTTGATCTGCCGCTTGCTCAGATGCAGCACGTCCGCGACGTCCATGGTCGTAATATCCGTGGACAGGTTATCGTTGATAAAGGCTTTTATTTCTTCCACGCGCTTGTCGATGCGCGGGATAATGGCGTCAGCGCTCGGCGCGGCGCTGATATGCCGCTCGTATTCCATGGTGATCTGGAAAAGGAGCGAGCCGATCATATCGCGGAAACCAAGCTGCTGCGCTTTGAATTCTTCGTTAATCTGCTGGAAGAGGGCGAAGAGGGAACCGGTATCGTGGATAACGATCGCGTCGAGCAGGCAGTTTTTGTCCGCGCGGTTGTAAACGGTCTGGTTTTCCGTCAGGCGATAGGCCATGGAAATCTTCCGCGCGCCTTCCGTGATGGCATACTGTTCATGCTCAACGTTTTCCCGGATGAAGATCGTATCGCCCGCGTTCATGACGAATTCGCGGCCGTCCGCAAGGCGATAGATGTAGGTGCCGCTCGTACAGTAATGCGTTTCGCAAAAGGAATGGCTGTGGAACTTCGGCTTCTGCCGGTCGCCGTGCGAGGCGGCCTTTTCGTATTCTACGGGGAAGGCGGCCCAGAGCATTTCCAGCATCAGATCGTTCGCGCGGAAGGAAATCCGCTCGTTGGTCATAAACTGGTTGAGCAGCTGCGCGTTGTCCCAAACGGTATCCCGTTCCATGCGATTGCCTCCTGCCTGTACGCCGGTTTGCTTAAGCTGTCTGTAATATACAACGGAAAAGCGTGCATTGCAACGGGGACGCGAGACAATAATTTATCCGAACGCGACATGCGCACGGATGAAAAATGCCGCGCAGGGCGCGGCAGGAAACAGAATCGTTTACAGGCTTTCGCCGTCGAACAGGACGCTGATATCGTCCGCGTACCAGTCGAAGCGGATTTCTTCGCCGTTAAGCAACCAGCGCTCGGGACAGACGTTTTCCATCCAGTCCAGCGGGATGAGCGTATCCTTCTGCACGGAATTGCGCGCGAAGGCGCGGCGCAGCTGCGCGAGCTGAGCTTCATCGAGAATGCCCGGCTTGCAGGAGACGAACATCGGCGTGCCGCTTTCGGCCAGCAGGTCGAGCCACTGCCCGGCGAAGCGCCACGGGAACAGGCCGGTGATGCCCACGCAGTCCGCGTCCGCGGCGAAGAAGGAGCCGTTTTCAAGCATGCGGAAGGCGAGCGTGTTCACGCCCATACGGCGGGTGATATCCCAGTTGCGGCCGTTTATGTCCGCGCCCGTGCGCCCCAGATGCACAAGCCCCGCGCAGAGATGCGGAATCGTCGCGCAGCCGATGAGGATCGTTTCCTCGCCCGCGGCTTCGCGCACCGCGCGATAAAAATCGACGATGATTTCGGCCGAGGTTCTGCTTCTGTCCTGGAAATGCCAGCCGTCCTCGGCGACGACGTAGGGAACCTTGTAGCCGCGGCGGCCGAGGATATCCTGCGTGGAGCAGTCGAACTTGATGAGCTGATAGCCCCAGCGGACGAAGCGGCGCGTCGTCTCGCGGATATATTCGAGCACCTCCGGGCGGGAGGGGTCGAGGAAGGACGCGTCGTGCGCCATGTGCCAGTCGTCGGGCACGCCGCAGACGTGGTTTTCATCGTAGATATACCGCACCCAGATGCCGGGCCGCACGTTCTGCGCGCGGATAAACGCGGCGAGTCCGGCCATATCGGGGAAGGTTTCGCCGCCGCGGTTCCAGGGGCCGTTCTTCGGGTTGGGCGACCAGCCGTCGTCGATCACCATGAAGGGGCGGTTTTCGTTGCCCTCGCAGAGCGAGGCGACGATGCGGGTATCCTCCTCGATTTCGCGCTGCGAGCTGCTGCCGTAGGCGTAATACCAGTTGTTGGAGCCGTAGACGGGGAAGGGCGTGGTCAGCCCGTCCGCGCACATTTCGCGGCAGAAGCGGCTGCCGGCTTCAAACGCCGTGCAGTTTTTATACGCGCGGAAAACGACTTCCGCCGCCCGCAGCGTCCGCCCGCCGAGAATTACGCCGCAGCCGCCGTTGCGCACGTCGAGCCAGAGCGTCGCGCCGGCCGTGTCGTATTGCCAGAAGCACATCGCGCCCGGGCGCACCTTCACGCCGAAGCCCTCCGTCAGGCGGCCTGCGCGCTGCTGCTCCGCGTCCGTTCCGTTGGAAACGAGGAAAAACCAGGGCATGCACCGTTCCGGGACGATACCGCGCCATTCGAGGTTGCCGCCGCCGCGCTCCCACGCGTCGCCGTAGATGCGCACGGCCTCGCGCCGCTTCTCGCTTTCGGCGAAATGCCAGCGCAGGCGCAGAAAGCGCACGGGCGTCGTTTCCGCGCGCAGCGAAACGAGCAGCGCGTCGTTTTCGAGCGAAAGGGCGCAGGCGACGTCCTCATGCGCGCCCTGCGCGCCGGAAAAAGCATGCCTGCCGGTTTCGGTATAAACTGTTACCAGATCGGGAAGGCGAATATTCAAAGAAACTCTTCCTTTCTGCAGCGGCCGCGCGGCGGCGCGCCTGGTAAAGCGATCCAAACAGCACCATTATACCGGCACAGCCCGCCCGTTTCAATGGACAAACACGACATCGCAAGGTATCGTCCGCGACATTTTGATGAAATTATTCGCCTTTTTTCGGCGCGTCCGCGCCGTTTTTGCGTTCCTGCGCGTCCAGCTCCCGGCGGCGGAAATACGCCAGCGCGCTCAGCCCCGCCAGCGTGGAGAGCACGACGGCGCTCAGGCCGCCGCTGAAGTTTTTCATGAAAAACATGATCAGCCCCGCTATGTACATCAGCGTGCATGCGCCGCAGGTGAAAAGCTTAAGCGTTTTTAATTTTTTTTCGTTCATTTTATTTCTCCTTTTTGTCAAGGATGTGATGCAGTCAGCATAGCACACTGCGTCCGTTTGCGCAACAGAAACAGAACATGCGCCCGGAAACCGGTAAAAAGATGATCGAAAAAGCAGAAGATGGTTTTGAAATTATGCCGCGGATATGATATAGTATAGCATTATACAAGACTAATGCGAGAAATCGCGGGGGGATGGCAAAAATGCTGGGTAATTTCTTCAACCGGATGTATTACGGCAAGGCCGGAAAGGCGGATTTTAATCCCGACGATCTTCCGACGAGCCGTGTGTCGCTGTTTTTCCAGATGCTGCGGATTTACTGGGGACAGCTGGTCAAGCTGAACCTGCTGTACGTGCTTTTCTATCTGCCGGCGATCGTGTGGACGTTTATGAACTATATGGTGCTGCAGAATACGCTCGTCGCTGTGGATGCGGGCGAACTGGCCAGCAGCGCGGCGGGCGGCCAGCTGCTGAGCACGCTGACGATGTATCTGCTCATCCTCTGGCCGTGCATCGCCATTACCGGCCCTGCGACGGCGGGCGTGAGCTATGTGACGCGCAACTGGACGCGCGACCAGCACAGCTTCATGTTCAGCGATTTTAAGGACGCGTTCAAGGAAAACTGGAAGCAGGCGCTCGCCGTTTCCGCGATTACCGGTATCGTCCCGCTGGTGCTGTTCGTGTCCTATCGCTTCTACGGCCAGATGGCGTCGCAGAGCGGCTTCCTCTACGTCATTCCGCAGGCGGTCTGCCTGATCATCGGCTTCGTGTGGATTCTTGCGGTGCAGCTGTTCTACATGATGATGGTGACCTACGACCTCTCCTTTAAGAATCTGCTGCGCAACGGATTGATCATGACGCTGGGCAAGCTGCCGCTGGCGCTGGGCATTCGCATCTGCTCGCTGTGGCTGGTGATTCTCGCCGTCGCGCTGATGATGATCTTCCCGGCCATCACGGCGTACGTGATGCTGGTGTTCGTGCTGTATTACCTGCTCTTCGGCTTTGCGTTCGACCGCTTCCTCTTCAGCGCCTATGCAAACGCCGTCTGCGAGAAATACATTAACCCGCGCATCGACGGCGCGAAGGTGGGCATGGGCCTGCGGCAGACGACCGAGGACGATTATGAGATCGACCCGACGATGCCCCAGCCCAAGCCGCAGGGACAGGATGAGAACGAGGAAAACAAAGCCGAATGATGTACGAGGGCTTTGCCGGCGCGTACGACTGCCTGATGGCGGACGTCGACTACGACGCCTGGGCGCGGCATTATCTTGAAATCGCCGCGGAAATGGGCGTGAAAGTTCAGCGCGCGGCGGACTGCGCGTGCGGCACCGGGGCGATTACGCTTCGCCTGGCCGACGCGGGGATCGATATGATCGGGCTCGACCTGTCCGAGGAGATGCTTCGGAGGGCGGGCGAGAACGCGCGCGCGCGCGGGCTGCGCGTGCCGCTGGTTCGGCAGGATATGCGCGAGCTTTCCCTGCCGCACAGGGTGAACGCGGTTTTCGCCGCGTGCGACGGGGTAAATTATCTGACGGAAAAAGGCGACGCGGAAAAGTTTTTTCGTGCCGCCTTTGCGGCGTTGAAGCCCGGAGGCGGGCTGTTTTTCGACGTTTCCAGCCGGTGGAAGCTGGAAAACGTGCTGGGCGATCGTCTGCTCGGCGGCGACGGAAAGCAGGCCGCTTATCTGTGGCAGAATCATTACGACGCGAAGACGCGCATCGTGCAGATGGATCTGTCGGTGTTTATCCGCCAGACGGACGGGCGCTACGTCCGCTGCGACGAGACGCATTTCCAGCGCGCATACGAGACGGACGAACTGCTTTCCGCGCTGCGCGCGGCAGGGTTTGTCCGCGCCCGCGCGTTTGCGCAGAAGGGGCTCGAGCCGCCCGAAGCGCAGGACGATCGGATTTTCCTTGCGGCTGTAAAACCCGAAAAAACAGGAGGCAATCTGAAATGAAACAGGCTGCGTTGGGCAGACTTTTGCGCGGCACCCTCAGGAACGGACAGGTGCGCGTGCTGATGTGCGATACGACGAACATGGCGGAGCTTTGCCGCATGACGCACGAACCTTCGAACGTGTGCGCGGCGGCGCTGGGGCGCGGAATCAGCGCGGCGGCGCTGCTTACGGCCTCGGCGGACGATCCGGATTCGACGAACCTGACGATGACCATCAAGGGCGGCGGCCCGGCGGGCGCGCTGGTCGTCGTGGCGCATGGACGGCGGCTGAAGGCGTATATCGATCATCCGCAGGTGGAACTGCCGCTCAAGGCGAACGGCAAGCTCGACGTGGGCGGCGCGCTGGGAAAGGACGGCATGATTACCGTCGTGCGCGATCTGGGCATGCGCGAGCCGTACGTGGGGCAGTGCGAACTGCAGTCCGGCGAGATCGGCGAGGACGTGGCGTATTACTGCGTCGTTTCCGAGCAGCAGCCGACGCTGTGCGCGCTGGGCGTGCTGGTGAACGAAGGCCGCGTGATTTCCTCCGGCGGCGTGCTGGTGCAGCCGCTGCCCGGCTGCGAGGAGGAGACGCTTGCGGAGCTGGAAACGCGCTCGATGCTCTTTGGCGATATCAGCGCCCAGCTGCTTGCGCAGCCGATGGAGGATTTCTTCAAAGCGTGCTTTGACGGCATGGAGCCTGAAACGCTCGACGTCGAAGGGCTGACCTACACCTGCGACTGTTCGCGCGAGCGGATGGAGCGCGCGCTGATTTCCATCGGACAAAACGACCTGCAGGAAATCATCGACGACGATCAGGGCGCGGAGCTCGTGTGCAACTTCTGCCATGAAAAGCACCAGTTTACCACGGAAGAGCTCAAGGCGCTCCTCGCGCAGGCGCGGCCGGAATAACTGAATTTGTGCCCGCGTTTTGCGATAGAATAGGGGCGGGCGCGAAATCCGGCGCCTGCGCCGGAAATTTAAGTGTCAGGGAGAATCGGATGCAGAAAGAAACGATGGGGCAGCTTCTTCCCTTCGCGCAGAGCGCGCAGACGCTGCGCCGCTTTGCCGGGAAGCATACCGCGCAGGGCAACGACCTGCAGGCGGTGGAGCTTTTGCGGCTTTCGATGCAGCGCGGCGCGGCGGACGACGAGACGGCGCTGTCGCTGGCCGAGGCGTATGCGTCGCTCCAGTGCTATACGCTGTCCAATCGCGTGCTCATTCCGCGCATTTCAAGCCCCGAGGTGGGCGAACGGTGCCTTTTCGGCGCGGCGTGCAATATGATGTCGCTGGGAATGACCGAGTGCGCGCGCGACTGCGCGGTGATGTACCTGCACGATTATCCCGACGGCGACTGGGCGCCGGACGCGGTGGAGATCGTCGAGGCGTGCGAGGAGCCGGAAGAGAAGCTTCCGGACGCGCGGGAGCGAGTGGAAAAACGCGTGCAGCGCGCGCTGAACGCGCTCAACGAGGATAAGCCGGGACTGGCCGTGCGGCTGCTGGGCCGCGCGCTGACGGTCGGCAGGCGCGACAGCGGCGTGCATTCGCTGCTGGCTTTCGCGCTGCTTGCCCGCGGGGACGCAAAGGGCGCGGTTTCCGCCGCGCGTCAGGCGCTGCGGCTTGCGAAAGGCGATCTGCGCGCGCAGTGCGCCATGGCGGCCGCTCTGTACGCGGTGGGAACAAAAAACGCCGCTCGTTCGTTTCTTGATCGTGCGGCTTCGGCCGTGCGGGACGAGGACGAGGCGATGCTCGTATGCCATACCGCATGCGAGATGGACGCGCCGGAGGTCGTCGTATCCGTGCTGCGCGAGACGGAGAACGACGCGCCGTATTCCGACGAGCTCCTGCATCTGATGGCCTGCGCGTATTACAATGCGGGCAACCGCGAGGAAGCGATGCGGCGCTGGAAGCTGATCCGCCGCGTAAACCCGGCGGACGCAGTGGCGGAATACCGCCTGCGCCTGTGCGAAGAGGGAACGCTGCCGGAGAAGCTGCCGTATACCTGCCGCCTGCCGCTGCCGGAAACGCTCAGGCGGCTGGGAACGCTCCGCCGGATGGTGGAGGAGGGAATCGACAGCCTGCAGGCGCGGCTGGACGGAGACGCGCCGGACGACGGACTGGAGGCGCTTTTGCAATGGGCGCTCGCCAGCGACGAGCCGGGCGTGGCCAACGCCGCCGTGCGCGTGCTGCTGGCGTTTCACGGGCCGCGCGCGCAGGCGCTTTTGCAGGGCGTGCTGGCGGATATTTCCGCCGACGATTCGCTCAAGCACGAGGCTCTCGCCGCGCTTTGCGTGATGGGCGCGAAGGGGCCGTTTTACGTGGTGATCGGCGGAAGAATGTCGATCGTGCACGTATCGCGGATGAACGAGAAGAAAAACGCCGCGCACGGGAGCGCGTTTTTCAACGCGGCGTGCAAGCGCGCCGGCGCGGAAACGGACGCGGAAAAGCGGATTCTTCGCGCGCTGTGCGAAAAATCCGCGCATCTGCGCGGAATTGAAAACGAAACCGTGCGCAGGCAGGTTGTCGCGCTGGCCTATCGAATGACGGCTGGACAGGGCGGCGTAACGCTGCGCGCGCCGCAGAAGCGCAGGATGGAACGCCTTGCGCGGCGGCTGATGAGGGAGGTTGCAAAAGATGGAATGTATTAACTTTGACGAGCAGTTTGAGCAATACGAATCCGAGTGGATTCACGAGCATGCGGCGGAATACGGCAACAGCGTGGAGCGGATGGAGGAGGAAATGCCCGCGCTCTACGAAGAATGGCTGCATCAGCCGGCCGACTGGCTGGACGGCGTCGCGCCGTGCATGTATTTCGAACGCTATGACGACGCGTTCATGCTCTGCGAATGGATGGAAGAATATTTCCAGCAGAACGTGCCGGTGCCGGATCTGCTGCTGGACCGGATTACCGAGCTGGGCGAGGACGCGGAGCGCGCGCTCATGCGCATCCTGCGCGACGAGACCGCGCCGGAGGAGGCCGTGCTGACGACCATCTCGCTTCTGACCGAGCTGGAAAGCCGCGAGCCGATGAACCTGTACCTGCAATGGATTCTGCAGCGTGAAAAGAACGACGACCGCGCCGACAAAGCGGCCGAGGCGCTCGTTTCGATGGGCGGCGAGGTGCCGGCAAAAGCGCTGGAACTTTACGACGGCGCGAGCGACGTCGCGCAGGAGACGCTGCTGGACGTGCTGTGCAACTTCCCGGGCAACGGGAAAACGTACGAGCTGGTGATGGAACGTTTCCAGCGCGAGAAGGAACATATCGCGTTTTTCGCTTCGCTTCTGGGCAAGCTGGGCGACGAGCGCGCAATCCCCGCGCTGACGCGCGCGATGCAGGAGAGCGGCATCAACTACCTCGATTATATCGAACTGCGCAACGCGATCGAAGCGCTGGGCGGGGACGCGCCGGCCGAGCGGGATTTCTCCGGCGACCCGTATTACGAATCGCTCAGCCGGATGCAGTAAAGCGCGGAGGAAACGGATGATCTGCAAAAATTGCGGCGTGCTGCTGGGAGAGGGACATGTAAAATGTCCCCGCTGCGGCGCGCTTCTTGTAAACAAGGAGGATGAAACGGCTGCCGCGCGCCATGCGGACAGCCCGTGGAAGCGCCCCGAGCGGCGCGTCTCCACACTGCCTTCGGACCTGAAAAAGCCGGAAAGACGGACGGCGCAGGCGCCCGCCGAGCGGAAAACGCCCGTTGAACCGGACGCAGGCGAGGAGGAGCCGCGCAGGGAAAGGACGGCGCGAAGCGCCTCGAGGCCCGCGTCCAGCCCGCCGCCGGCAGCGCCGGAAAAGCCGGTCCGTCATGCGGCGGAGAGCACGGCCGCATCCCGCCCGGACAGGCGGGACGAGCCGGTTCCGTCCACGGGCGAAAACGCGAAGGGAAGCGGCGAAAACGGCGGCGTGCGGATGGTGCGCAGGCATCGCTACAAGGCCATCGAGCCGGAGCATTCGGACTTTGCCAGCCTGAACTGGATCCGCCTTCTGGCGGCGACGGCTGTCGCCGTGGCGGCGCTCGCCTTCGGCATTCATTTCTTCCTGACGAAGACTACGCCGGGCACGCTCTTTTGCGCGCGCATGGGTTTCGATACGACGGCGGAAGCGTATCACGCGCTGGGACGCGAGTATATGAGCGGCGGCTCCATTTCCCGCGCGGTCAGGGCGCTGGAAATCGCGCAGACGAAAGAGCCGGACGACCTTGAAACGCTGATCGACCTCGGGCGCGCGTATACGGCGACGAATCAGTCCGAGCGCGCCGAGCTGGCCTACGCGCACGCGATCGAGTGCTGGCCGAATTATCCGGAATCGTATCGGTATCTGATCGATCTGATGATTGAAGACGGGCGCAATTACGAGGCGCTGCAGTGCATCGCGCTGGCGATTGAAAGAACGGGCGACTCATATTTCACAACGCTTCAGCGTGAGCTGCGGCCGGCGACGCCGGCGGTTTCCGCGCTGGGCGGCTCGTTTGATAAAGAATTTGAACTGACCATGTCGGCCGACGAGGGCGCGAAGATCTATTATGTGATCAACTCGAAATCCACGCCCATGGAGGAGGGAATCCTCTATACCGAGCCGGTTTACCTCGAAGAGGGAACGTGGAAGATCCAGATTGTCGCGGCGAAGGATGGCATGTTCAGCAACGTCAATTCCCAGACATATATTGTCAACAAGCCGAACCCCGACGCGCCCAAAGCGAACCTGCAGCCGGGCACGTACGACAGGGTGCGCCAGGTCTCGCTGCGCGCCTCAAAGGACGTCGTAGCGATTTACTATACGATCGACGGCACCGCGCCGACAACGGAATCGAAGCTGTACGACGGGCCGATCCAGCTGCGCGTGGGCAAGACGACGCTGCGCGCCATCGCGGTCAACAGCGAAGGTAAGGTTTCAAACGAAATGGTGGAGGAATACGTCTGCGAGGGCAAGGCGGGGACGGCGTTCAAGGAGTCGGACAGGATCGACAAGCTGGAGCTGAACGGAACGACGAAGGAGAAGTTCATTTCGACCTACGGCGACCCTTCCAGCGAAACGGATGACGGTTACGACGACCTGGGCACGTATACGCGGCTGCATTACGCGTGGGGCTCGGCCGTGTTCCTCGATAAACAGAACGGCAAATCGCCCGTCCTCGTTGAACTTGTGACAAGTTCGCCCGATATGAAGGGACCGCGCTCGACAGGCGTGGGCATGCGGGTAGAGGATGTGCTCTCGGCCTTCCGCGATGCGGGCGGAGAGGAAAACGCAAACGGCGTGCGCAATCTCTATACGCTCCGTACGGCGGATACCGGCGCGCTGGGCATCCTCACGCGCGAGGATGAGGGCAAGTATCACATCGGCTATTACTACCATCTGACCACCGGCGCTTGGCTGGAGCTGAGCTATTACAGCGAAGGCGGCCTGATTACCCGGATGGAGTGGATGTGGTATATGTCGCAATAAGAATCAGGGGGGGCGCAAGCGCCCCTGAATAACGTTCCGGTTTCATGGGAATACTCGTTGGCGAAAACCAAAAAGGAGGCATTCTCATGAAATCGGTTCGTTTTATTCTGCTTCTCGTCTGCGTCTGCGCGGCGCTGACGGCGTGCTCAACGAACACTGCGACCGTAGAAAACAGCCCGACCGCGCCGCTGGCGACCGCCACGCAGACGCCGACCGAGGCCGCTACGCAGCAGCCCGCTGAAGACGCGAACACGCAGACCGACACCTTCATCGCCGTGGGCGACGAGGCCGTGATTACCGTCGGCGGAACGAAGCTGGAAAGCCCGGCTTTCTACCCGAACGGCGACGAAAAGACGATGCTGCTACCGTTTGTGGAAACGTGCAAGGCACTGGGCTGGCAGGTCGAGGAGCCTTCCGGCACGGGCGAGGGCGAGATGAAGCTGACGCAGAGCGGTATGGACGAGATCATCGTCAAGCTGAACGTGCCTGCGGATAAAAACGCGTCCGAGCTCAAAGGCGTGACGGCTTCGAAGGCCGGAACGCCTGTGGACGCCGCGGGCGAGCCGTTCGCGTGGATTGACGGTCAGCTGTACGCGACGGAGAAGTTCATCTCCGCCGCCGTGCAGGAGATCAGCGTTGAGTACGACGGCGAGAAGAACATCACCATCAACGCCAGGGCGTAATAGAATAACACGAGAGAAAGCGGGGCGGGGCCTGTGCGGTTTACAAAGATGCAGGGTATCGGAAACGATTACGTCTATATCAACGGTTTTGCGGAGCAAATTGAGGACCCCGCCGCGCTTTCCATCCGTCTGAGCGACCGGCATTTCGGCGTCGGTTCGGACGGGATGATTCTTATCCTTCCGAGCGAAAAAGCCGATTTTCGCATGCGTATGTTCAACGCCGATGGCAGCGAAGCCGAAATGTGCGGCAACGGCGCGCGCTGCGTCGGGCGCTACGTCTACGAGCACGGATTGACCCGCAGGCGCGAGTTTACGCTCGAAACGGGCGGCGGCGTGCGGCCTGTGCGTCTGAACTTTGCGGGTGAGCGCATTGCGAGCGTGACGGTCGATATGGGCGCGCCGCAGGCGCTCGAGCCGCGCAGAGACTGCACGTTCGTTTCGATGGGCAACCCGCACGCGGCCGTTTTCACCTCGTTTGATCCGTTCGAGTGGGCGGAATTTGCGGAAAAAGGCGCAAAGCTTTGCGCCGAAAAGAACGCGAACATCGAGTTTACGCAGCCGCTTTCGCGCGATACGCTGCGCATGCGCGTCTGGGAGCGCGGCAGCGGCGAAACGCTTGCCTGCGGGACGGGCGCGTGCGCCTGCGCCGCAGCGGCGATTGCGGCGGGGCTTTGCGGGCGCAAGGTGGAGGTTCTCCTGCGCGGCGGAGCGCTGCAGATCGAATGGCGCGAGGGCGACCGGCATATCCTGATGACGGGCCCGGCAACGACGGTGTTCGAGGGCGAAATGATAGACGAAAAATGAATCTGGAGGACCGATGGCGAGAGTTAACGAGTCGCTGGCTCAGATGCACGAAAGCTATCTGTTTTCCGAAGTGGCAAAGCGCGCAGCCGCCTTTTCGAGGGAATCGGAAGGGCGGCTTTTGTGGCTTGGAATCGGCGATGTGACGCGGCCGGTCGCGCCGTGCTGCGTGGCGGCGATGAAGCGCGCGGCCGACGAAATGGGCGAGGCCGCAACGTTTCGCGGCTATCCGCCGGGAACGGGCGAGCCTTTTTTGAAGCGCGCGATCCTGCGCGCAGAATATGCGCCGCTGGGCGTAACGCTCGGCGAGGAGGAGATTTTCATCTCCGACGGCGCGAAATCGGACGCCGGCGCGCTGCAGGAGCTTTTCGCGCCGGACGCAGTCGCCGCGGTGTGCGACCCGGTGTATCCGGTTTATCTTGATTCGAACCGCATGGCCGGGCGGCGCGCGACGCTTCTGCCCTGCCGCGCGGAGAACGGCTTCTGTCCGGAACCGCCGCACGGGCCGGTTGATTTTCTTTATCTTTGCAGCCCGAACAACCCGACCGGCATGGCGCTGACGCGCAGACAGCTGGTGCGGTTTGTTGAATGGGCGCAAAAAAACAACGCGGCGATTCTTTTCGACGCCGCGTATCGCGATTATATTACGGATGAAAATTGTCCGCGCAGTATCTTCGAAATCGACGGCGCGAAGGAAGTGGCCGTTGAAATCTGCAGCTTTTCAAAGGGCGCGGGGTTTACCGGCCTGCGCTGCGCGTGGACGGCAATTCCACGGGAAAACCGCTGGCGGCTGGCCGCGCTGTGGGAGCGGCGGCAGGCCGCGAAGTTCAACGGCGTAAGCTATCCCGTGCAGCGCGCGGCAGAGGCGGCGCTTTCGCCGGAAGGGCTTGCCCATGCGCGCGCGAACGTGCGGTTTTACCTGGAAAACGCGGCCGCATTGCGGCGCGCAGCGGAACGCGCGGGGCTCGTCTGTTTCGGCGGTGAAAACGCGCCGTACGTCTGGGTTCGCTGCCCGAACGGCATGAAAAGCTGGGACTGGTTCGATCTTCTCCTGCGGGAGAGGCGGATCGTCTGCACGCCCGGCGCGGGATTCGGCGCATGCGGGGAGGGATACGCGCGCTTTTCCGCCTTTGGCGCGCGCGAGGATACGCTGGAGGCCGCGGAACGGCTTCAGCGGCTCCCGTAGCGGCGCAGCGCTTCGGCCAGGCTTTCCTCGGGCGGCATGAGCGGCGTGTATTCCAGGCCGCATGCGCCCGTGTAGCCCGCCCTGTCTACGGTGGCGAAGATGACGTTATAGTCGTTTTCGCCGGATTGCAGTTCGTTTCGGCCGGGATGTCCCGCGGCGTGCAGATGCGCGATACAGTCCAGATTGCCGGTGATATTGGGAATGATGTTTCCCTCCATGATCTGCTGGTGATAAATATCGAAGACCATCTTTACCAGCGGATGGTTCACCTCGCGGATGATTTCAACCCCTTCCACGGCCGACCACAGATAATAGCCCTTATGGTCGACAAGCGTGTTCAGCGGCTCAAGCATGACGGTTACGCCGCTATCCTCAAGAATCGCGGCGGCCTGCCGCAGCGTTTCGACGATGTTCTCATGCTGCTTTTCACGCGGCGCGCCGGTATCCGGGCCGGTCTGCGTAATCAGCCGCTTCACGCCCAAAGCACGCGCGGCGGCGCAGCTTTCCCGCAGACCGTCGAGCCATTTGGAACGGAAGGCTTCGTCCGTCATGCGGAATTCGGTTGTACACATGCTGAGCAGTTCCACGCCGTTTTCCGCACAGGCGCGGCGGACGGATTCTGCGTCCAGTCCTTTCCAGTTGTAGGTTTCCGCGGCGTCAAACCCAAGCGCGCGCACGCGGCGAATCGCGCCGGCAAAATCCATTTGGCCGAAAAAGCAGGGAATCGGAATGCAAAGGCGCATGGGGGAACCCTCCTTTGGCAAGGTCAGTCGTTCAGTTCGGCGGGCTCGATGGTGACCAGATATGTGGTGAAAACGGGCAGCGTCAGGTAGCATGCGGCGGAAACGCCCGTCACGATCTCTTCGCGCACGAGCGCGCCGTCGTGCGTTTCATCGAGCAGATAATACGACAGGCGGACTGGCGCTTTCGGCTGCAGGCAATTCAGCGCGAGCCGCACCTGCAGCGGTTTCGCCGCGTCGTTTTCTTCGAAATGGCTCAGCAGCACGGCCTTGCGTTCGCCGTCCTGCGCGGCGCAAGCCGCCATAAAATCGCAGTCGCTTTCGACCGGAACCGCCTGGCCGAGCTCGTAGAGCCGGTTAAAGAAATACATGGCGTAATACCCCTTGAGGTTGCGGCTTACGTCGTAGGGGCGGAAGAGGCCGTTCATCGCGCAGGGGCGCGCGTCGTAGTACATCAGATGATCGACCGGCATATACTGCGAACGGCTCAGAACCGACGCGATAAACGCTGCGCCCTTCAGCCCGCGCTCCGCCTCGAGCGAATAAAGCCATTCGTCGCCTTCCCAGCCGCGCACATAATTCCACTCGTTGAGGATGCTTTCCGTTTTTTCAAAGCCGCAGGAATCGAGCATCGCCCGTGCTTCGCGCTCCACTTCGGCCACGCGGAGCGGGTTGTTTGCGTAGATATGCCAGGAGAAGAAATCCAGCGGCGTTTCATGCGCGCGCAGATAGTCGAGAAAATAGCGCGCCCAGTCGGTCAGCGGGAAGCAGACGGCAGGGCCGCCGATTTTTTTATCCGGGAAGCAGCGCTTCAGATGGCGCGCGGCGACGTCGAAAAACTCGCAGAACTGCGCGCGCGTACCGCCCCAGCAGGTTTTCTTCTCGGCGGGCGCGTCGTCGGCAAAGCCGTCCGGTTCGTTCCAGATTTCCCAGTATTCGATATCGTAATGAAAGCCGTTTGCCCAGCCTTCGGTGTAGTGGCGGATGATATGCTCGCAGATTTCCGCCCATTTCTGAAAATCGGGCGGCGGCAGGGTGCCGTATTTTTTGCGTTCATGCTCGATTTTTGAGCCGAGACGGTAGAAAACCTTCGTCCCGGCAAGCGTGATGGTTTTGAGATAATCGTCCGTCAGATCGAAATCATAGGCGGCCGGGTCGTCTGCATCGCGGGAAAAATCGCGGAAGATCAGGTGTACGTCGACGGTGTGCTCGCCGCCGTAGGTGGAGAGAAACGATGCGTCGTGCGTGCGCGCATAGGGAAAACCCGCCGCGCGATACGCGTCCATGTTGGAGATGCGCTGATCGGCGGTGAACTTGTAGACCGGCCCGTTGTTAACGCTGTGCATGGGTTTGACGCGCCCCGCGCCGTGGGAAAAATCGACGGAAATATGCTGCATAAAAAAACCTCCCGGTTTATTGTTTCATGATTTTTTGCGGAACGATCACCGCGCGCGTGTAAATTGCCGCGGCGCAGAGCAGAACGAACGACAGCAGCGAAAGCGCCTGCTGCCCGTAAACGTGCAGGCCGAAGAGCGAGTTGCCGTTTTGCTGGATTCGTCCGAGCAGCCAGCCGCCCAGCAGCGAGGCCGTAAAACCGCATATGCCGCCGATGCTGTTTTTGATGGCGGTAGCATGGACGAAATAATCCACGGGAACGTAATTGAAGGCCATGTTGACCATATTCTGGCTCAGTCCCGCCTGCCCGACGGCGTACAGCACCGTATAGAGCACCGCGAAAAACCAGGCGCCCGGCGCCGCGAAAATATTCAGCGCAAACCCCGCCGCCGTGATGCACAGCGCCAGCAGCGCGCCGCGTGCGAAGGACGTGCGGTCGGAATAGCGGCCCATGGGGCGGGAAACGGCGAAACGGCACAGGTTCGCAGCAATGTTGATCAGCTGCACCGCGCCGACGGACAGCGCCAGTTCCTTGAGCTTGTACGTGCCGAGAAAGCCGGTGGAAAGATAAAGCGCCGCGTTATAGAGCGCGGTGAGCACGACAAGGCTGCAGAATTCTCTGCGGCCGAACGTGTTGCGCAGAATCTCCCGCAGACGCGGCGCGTTTGCGGGACGGGAAAGCAGCGCTTCGCGGCCGCCGATGCGGCGGATGCAGATATAATTGCCCGCGCTGGTCAGAAGGCCGATCAGCGCGATATACAGGAACGCGGACATGAGCTGACCGCGCGCTTCGAGCGTATCGACCATAAAGCCGATCAGCAGCGTAAAAATCATCCCGCCCAGGAGCGACTGCATTTCTTTTCCGGCGGAAAATTCGCCGCGCAGATCCGGCGAGACGAACGAGTTGCCCCACTGAAAGACCATGGTGGTGACGAAATAATTGCAGAAATAGCCCAGCAGAAGCAAACAGACGACGGTCGGTTGCCGGAGCGCCGCCGGGAGATTGAGAAACGGCAGAAAATAAAGCGACGCAAAAAGCATCTGGCTGAACGTTGTGAAAAACAACAGGCAGCGCTTGACGCGGCGGATGCGGTCGACCAGAAAAACGGAGGCTAGCTGAAACAGGAACGCCGCCGAGATCAGAGAGGAAATTACGCCGACCTGCGCGTCGCTCAGCCCGAGCACGGTGAGCAGTTTGGAAAGGAACGCGTCGGAAACCAGAAGCGCGATAAAATATTCCAGCATGCACTGCGTGCTGTACGCGCGGCGGGAGCGAACGAAGAGCGGGGAAGCGTAGTTCATCTGTTCCATGTTATTCTTCTGCCTTTTTCGGATTCATCATCGGATGCATCATGTTTTTCCGCGCCTTGCGCGGGCGAAAACGCCGGCGCAAAACAACCCCGCGAATTCAGGCGGGGTTGCATGCGTAGAATCGCTCAGCCCTTGCGCAGGATTTCGTCCTTGCGCAGGATGGCGGCGATTGCGTCGATTACGTTTTCCTCGAAGCGGCGATCCCGGAGCAGCGTTACGCCTTCGATCGTCGTGCCGCCGGGGGAGCAGACCTGGCGCGCCAGATCGCGCGGATCTTCCTCGCAGCCGAGAACGAGCTTCGCGCTGCCCAGCACCGAATCGGCTGCGATTTTGCGCGCAGCTTCGTCGGAAAGCCCGGCTTTCTTTTCCGCGTCGATGAGCGCGGCGATATACATATATACGAACGCGACGGACGAACCCGCCACCGCGCTGAATACGGGGAAATCCTTCTCCTCAAGCGCGACGACCGAGCCGACCGACGCGAACATCGCGCGCACGGCTTCCCGCTGCGCGGCGGAAACGAACGCGTTGGGGCAGAGGGCCGTCGTCGCGGCCTTCACTTTGGCGTTGATGTTCGGCATCAACCGGACGACGGGCGTGCCTTCGGGCAGGAACGAGGCGTAAAACGCCAGATCCTTGCCGGCGGCAATCGTAGCGACTACGGTCTGTTTTTTTAAAACCGGCGCGATGTCCGGAAGCACCTGCGGCAGATTCTGCGGCTTTACGGCCAGCAGCAGCACGTCGGACGACGTGGCGACCGCGCGCGCATCAGCGGCGGGAAGCAAACCGAACGCGGTCTGTGCGGCAAGCGTTTTCTCGCCGCTCATGTCATATCCCGTCAGTTCATCGTTTTTGAAATTACCGCTTTCAACCATGCCCTTGAGGATGGCCGAGGCCATATTGCCCAGGCCGATTACGCCGTAACGCATTGCTTTATCGCACCTGCCCTTTTCCGTGAAGTTTGTATTTCATGCTTGTCAATTCGCGCAGCCCCAGCGGTCCGCGCGCGTGCAGTTTCTGCGTGGAAATGCCGATCTCCGCGCCCATGCCGAATTCGCCGCCGTCGGTGAAACGCGTAGAAGCGTTGTGATAGACGGCCGCCGCGTCGACCTCGTTGAGGAAACGTTCGGCTGCCTCGAGGTTCTCGGTGACGATCGCTTCGCTGTGCTTGGTGCCGTAGCGGTAGATATGCTCGAGCGCCTCGTCCATGCTGTCGACAACCTTCGCCGCAAGAATATAATCGTTGTATTCCTTGCCCCAGTCTTCATCCGCTGCAGGTACGGCGGAGGGGAGAATCGCGCGAACGCGTTCATCGCCGCGGATTTCGACGTTCTTCTGCTCAAGCAGCGCTTCCGCCTTCGGCAAGAACCGACCGGCTACGTCCTTATGGATGAGCACGCATTCGCACGCATTACAGACCGATGGTCGGGAAGCTTTGGCATTGAAAAGAATTTTCGCTGCCATATCAAGGTCGGCGTCCTTATCGACGTAAATATGGCAGGTGCCCGCGCCGGTTTCGATCACGGGGACGGTCGCGTTTTCCACGACTGCGCGAATGAGTCCGCGCCCGCCGCGGGGAATAAGCACATCCACGTATCCGTTGAGCTTCATGAGCGCGTTGGCGCTCTCGCGCGTGGTGTCGGTTACCAGCTGGATGCAGTCTTCGGGCAGACCGGCGCTTGCGACGGCCTCGCGCAGCGCGCCGGCGATCGCCATGTTGGAATGAATGGCCTCCTTGCCGCCGCGCAGGATGACCGCGTTGCCGCTCTTGAGGCACAGCGCCGCGGAATCCGCCGTTACGTTCGGACGCGATTCGTATACCACGGCGATTACGCCGATGGGCACGGAAACCTTTTCCAGCAGAATGCCGCTGGAAAGCTCGCGGCGCTCGAGCGTGACGCCCAGAGGATCGGGCAGCGTATAGACGTTAAGCATGCCGTCCGCCATGCCCGCGATGCGCTCTTCGGTCAGCGCAAGGCGATCGAGCATTGCGTCGGAAAGTCCGGCTTCTTTGCCGGCGGCGAGATCGAGCGCGTTCTGCTCGAGGATGGCGGCTTTGCTGTCCAGCAGCGCGCGGGCGCAGGCGGCGAGCGCGGCGTTGCGCGTATCGGAGGTGGTTACGGCCAGAAGCCGTGCGGCGCTTTGCGCCTTTTTCCCCATTTCAATCAGATTCATTTGAAGTCCTTTCCGGCAAGAAAATGCGTGCCGACGTCCGCGCCGTCCATCAGATCGTAGACGAGCTTGGGCTCGGTGCCGTGAATGATATAGGTCGGGATGCCGCTCTCGGCGGCGATTTCGGCGGCGTGCACCTTGGTGAACATGCCGCCCGTGCCAAGGCCGGTGGCCGTACCGCCCGCCATCGCGCGGATTCCGTCCGTGATCTTTTCGACGACAGGAATGCGCTTCGCGTCCGGATTTGTGGCCGGGTTTGCGTCGTAGAGGCCGTCGGTTTCGGTGAGAATGACGAGCGCGTCGGCTTCGACGAGCGTCGCAACGACGGCGGAAAGGCTGTCGTTGTCGCCGTAGACGATTTCCTCGACGGCGACCGCGTCGTTTTCGTTGACGATCGGAATTGCGCCGTAATCGAACAGCTTCTGGAAGGCGTTGATCAGGTTCTGCCTGCGGTTGGCGTGGTCGACGTCGTCCTTGGTCATCAGCAGCTGGCCGACGTTACGTCCGTACTGGGCGAACATTTTATCGTACAGATACATCAGCGCGCACTGGCCGACCGTTGCGGCGGCCTGTTTGCCGGCGGTATCCCGCGGTCGGTTTTCCAACCCCAGCTTTTCAACGCCCACGCCGATCGCGCCCGAGGTGACAAGCACGACGCGCCTGCCGGAGTTGGCCAGATCGCACAGCACCTGCGCGAGCGAATCGATCACGCGAATGTTCGTTTTGCGGGTGGGGTACATGATCGTGGAAGTGCCGACTTTGAAAACAATACATTTTGCATCTTTGAGCATGCCGATATATCCTCCGTCTGGTTTATCAAAAAAGTTGGATCGATTATACCAGCGGGCGCGTTGTTTTGCAAGCATCCGCAAATAAAAATGCAAAAGACGGCGAACGTGTTTCCGTTTCGCCGTCTTTTTCAAACTGATCCCGATGGTGCCGTCCGGCACGGATTTTTTCACCCGCCTACTCAGGCAGGTTGGGTACCCTGCGGCCATTTTCTGCCTTCCCCTGACGGAGCCTTGCGGCCGGGGGCCTGACATCCATGGTCCGACGCAGGTTCCCTATTATGAAATGTGGGTAAAAATACGCGCCTCGCGCACACCCCAGGACGCTATCTTTGGTACGGCACTGATTATAGCAGAGCCGCGGCTGCTTGTCAATCGCCTACCAGAGCAGATAGAAAAGAAGCGAATACATCGTGCCCAGCACGAGCAGCGCGGCCATGACGATGGCGACGATGCGGATCATCAGTTTCTTTCTGTCGCTGCGGCGTTTCATAAAACGTTTCCTCCGTGAACGGTATTCGAATCCCAAGCAGTATAGCACAGAACGCGCGGCGATGCAATCGTTTTAGTCCGCGCCGTTCAGCCGCGCGATCTCTGCCTCCGGCTTAACCGTCAGCTGCGCCCATGCCGGGCGGAACCCGGAGCGCACCGCATTGCGCGCAGAACGGATATTCGACCATGCGCAGCAATAAAACGGCACCTTGCCGCGCGCGGCGCATTCCAGCGCGAGGCGGCTCGTCATCGCCGCGGCGACGCCCTGACGCCGGTAGTCCGGCAGCACGTCCACGCCGATCTGCCACATCGTTTCACAGTCCGCCGAGCAGCCGGCCAGGCCGATCAGCTTCCCGCCGTCGTACGCGCCCACGCCGAGCACGTCCAGCTCGCGCCGCTTTTCGCACAGCGCGTTGGACCATTCCGGGAGGTACAGCGCCGCAAAATCGGCCTGTGTCAGCACGCGCAGCGCGTAGGGAGACTCCAGGGGCCGCAAGCGGCCCATATCGGGCAGCCAGTATTCCGCCATGAAGCAGGCGTTCAGCCCGCGCGGCCGCAGCGCGTCCATCAAAACGTGCAGGTTCGGCGTTTCAAAGCAGTGTTCGGGCGAGAAACGGCCGATATAATCCGTCACGGTTTCACGCAGCTCCGGCGCGACGGAGGCGACGATGTTTCCGCCGTAGCTCGTCAAGTCGCACGAAAAGGGGAGCGCGAGATATTTGCGCGCTTCGGGGTTGGCCGCGGATTCTACAACGACGTTCGTCGTGCGGAGAAAATCCTCCGCACGGCAGTTGCTGTCCCGCGCCGACTGCTCGAGAGCCACGCGCAGAACGGTCTCATTCGTCATGCTTTTCATAATCCGCCTCCATGCTGCCGTCCGCGTCGTCGCCCTCGCCGGGCTGCGGGGCGTATGAATCCGCGCCCGCGGCGCGCATGGCGGAGGAAAGCTCGTCGTACGCCTCGCGCAGGCCGGCGTGCTCCTTATCGGCGATAGCCTTCTTGACGCGCCTGAGCGGATCGTGCAGGCCGGCTTTCGCCTCGCGGCTCATTTTGCGCATGGCGCTCTCGGCCTGATAGACGAGCTGCTCCGCGTCGTTGACGAGCGCGGCGGCTTCGCGGCGGCGCTTGTCCTCGGCGGCGTATGTTTCCGCGTCGCGGATGGCGCGGTCAATGTCGCTCTGCGACATGTTGCTCGAACCGGAAATGACGATCTCCTGCTGCTTGCCGGTGCCCAGATCCTTTGCGGAAACGTTGACGATGCCGTTTGCGTCGATGCGGAATTTCACTTCAATCTGCGGCACGCCCCGCGGCGCGCGGCGGATGCCGGTGAGCTTGAACTTGCCCAGCGACTTGTTCATCGAGGCGACCTCGCGCTCGCCCTGCAGGACGTTGATTTCAACCGACGTCTGGAACGGCGCGGCCGTGGTGAAGATCTGGCTTTTTTCAATCGGGATGGATGAATTGCGGCTGATAATGCGCGCGTATACGTCGCCGACGGTTTCGATGCCCAAACTCAGCGGCGTTACGTCCAGCAGCACCAGATCCTTGACGTTACCCTCCATCACGCCGCCCTGGATGGCTGCGCCCATGGCCACGCATTCGTCCGGGTTGATGCCCTTGAACGGCTCCATGTCGGTGAAGCGCTTAACGGCCTCCTGCACGGCGGGAATGCGCGTCGAGCCGCCGACGAGCAGCACCTTGCTCAGCTGCGAGGCGGTCAGGTTCGCGTCGGCCATCGCCTGGCGAACGGGCTCCATGGTCTTTTCGACGAGGTGCGCGGTCAGCTCGTTGAATTTGGCGCGGGAAAGCGTCGTTTCCATATGCTTGGGGCCGTCCTTGTCGGCTGTGAGGAAGGGCAGGTTGATTGAGGCCGTCTGGATGCCCGAAAGCTCAATCTTCGCCTTTTCGGCCGCTTCGCGCACGCGCTGCAGCGCGACGGGATCGCGGCGCAAATCGAAATGCTGCTCGCGTTTGAATTCCTCCACGAGATAATCGACGATGCACGCGTCGAAATCGTCACCGCCGAGGCGGTTGTTGCCCGAGGTCGCCATCACCTCGATCACGTCCGAACCGATTTCCAGAATGCTTACGTCGAACGTGCCGCCGCCCAGGTCGTAGACCATGACCTTCTGCGAGCCTTCCTTATCGATACCATAGGCGAGCGCTGCGGCCGTCGGCTCGTTGATGATGCGCCGCACGTTCAGCCCGGCGATTCTGCCCGCATCCTTGGTGGCCTGTCGCTGACTGTCGGAAAAATACGCCGGGACGGTGATGATCGCCTCCGTGACGGGTTCGCCCAGATAGCTTTCCGCGTCGGCCTTCAGCTTTTGCAGGATCATCGCAGAAATTTCCTGCGGCGTATAGGCTTTGCCGTCGATTTTGATTTTGCGGTCGCCGCCCATATCGCGCTTGATGGACGAAACGGTGCGCGCGGCGTTGACGACGGCCTGCCGCTTGGCGACCTGGCCGACGAGCCGTTCGCCTTCTTTTGTAAATGCCACGACGGAAGGCGTCGTGCGGCTTCCGTCCGCGCCGGGAATCACGACGGGCTCGCCGCCTTCGATCACCGCAACGCAGGAGTTCGTCGTGCCCAGGTCGATACCGATAATTTTGCTCATAAATGGCAGTCCCTTTCTTGGACGGAGTTTCGCTTTATTTTCAGGCGCGCAGGGCGCGCCATAATTCATCCGTTACGCTTTTTTCGAGAACGTATGACCGCAGGATTTGCAGGTGACGTTCACTTCGCCGACCTTGCGGGGCAGGCGCATGCGCGTGTGACACTGCGGGCATTTGAAATAGACGTATTTTTTGCTGTTCTTCAGCCGGACGAACGCCTGCTTCGCGCTTTTCAGCCGCGGGCGCACCCAGGCGAGAAAGGCTGCGTTTTCGGCGTAGCGCTTCTGCGTGTTGCGCGAGAGCATGCGGAAAAGCGCCCATACGAGCGCTGCGAAGCCGAGCGTGCCCAGCAGGCTCAGGCCGGTCAGCGCCATGAGCAGGTTCAGCGCCAGCGCGCCGTAGACGAGCGTCGAGGAAAGCTGATCCACGCCGTAGCGGCCGGACATGAACGAAGAAAACCAGTTCTTGATTTTGTCCCAGAATTTCATTTTGAATTCCCTCCCATGTGTCCTATCATACGCAAACATTGTAAACGGAAAATGAATATTACAAGGCAGTATAGCATATTTTCCGGGCAAATGGAAAAGTATTACGAAAGGTTTGCAATGTTACAAAAATGTGATATAATGTATCCAGAAGATTTCGGATTTCGCATATGCGAAAGGAGGAACCGTCATGAAGTTCAAACGCTTTCTGCTCGTTGCCATGCTTGTGCTCGCGCTCGCGCTTGCGGCGCCGCTGGCCGCCTGCGCCGAACCCGTGATTACGGGCGATTTTCAAAACACCGTCAAGCTCCTCAACAGCGCGCAGGGGGACGACGGCAGTTATACGCAGATGTACTGCGGGGACGAAATTTATATCCTCTGCGGCCGTGAAGCTACCTATTATGAACTGGACGACGCGGTAAAGGAAAAGCTTTCCGCCTGGTATTCCGAGGTGGAAACGCCGGACGTGATGGAGGATATCACGATCGACGGCGTGGCCGCCAGGCATGTGCAGCTTTCGCTCGACCGCGGCGCGAAGCCCACGCAGGTGGATCTGTTCTGCCTGCGCGAGGACGACTGGCTTTTGTACGTTGAGTTTACCTACCCGCAGGAGCAGGCGGACGCGCTTGCCGAAAAGCTGCAGGGCTGGTTCGATTCGCTCGGTCTGGTCAACGGGGATTTCGGAGAGGGCGACCTGCAATGGAACGAAGTTTCCATGTATACGGAAGTGGCGGGGGAGAGCATGTTCCCGACGCTGGGCGATCTGGCTGATTGGGCCGTTCCGTACAGCTACGGCTGGAAGGCGGCTGAAAACGGCGCGCTGTTGACGATGAACGTTGCGGGCGGCGAGATCACCGTGCTGGCCGAGGATAACGGCAAGGTCTTCTCCGGCGACGAGCAGAGCGTTGCCGAGCTTCCCGCGGCCGCGCGCAAGCTGGGTTATACGCTGCGCCAGCTTGTCTGGACGAGCGACGAATTCGTGTTCGATCCGCCGCGCGGCTTCCAGCCGGGCACGAATATCCAGAGCCTGTTCGATTCCTTCCCGGACGCGATGATTCAGATGGTGACCAATTCTCAGTACGGCTTCACGCAGAGCGTCGAGCTCTCCACGAAAAACCCGGACGACGGCGCCCAGAAGGCGACGCTCGTGTTCTACGGCGCGGACGCGGTGATCCGTCAGGTGGTTTTCACGATAAAATAACAAATAAATGGGTTGACAAACACGGGGATGCGTGGTATACTAATCCCTGTGCTTAGGGGAGTGGCCCAATGGTAGGGCAGCGGTCTCCAAAACCGCCGGTTGCGTGTTCGAGTCGCGTCTCCCCTGCTGATGAAAGCTGTCGGATTAGATCCGGCAGCTTTTTTTATTTATACTTGCGCATGTAAAGCGGCTTTCAAAGCGGCTTTCTTAGAAGAGGGGGTCTGGGGGAGGAACCTTCTTTCTCCAGAAAGAAGGTTCCTCCCCCAGAAAAAAACGTCCTTCCTGCGTCCTATTCAATCTGCACGGAGCGCAGAATATCGCCGGATTCGCCGGTAATCAGCCTCACACCGCAGTCCCAGCGCCCCAGCGGCTTTCCGTCCAACTGAATTTCGGCGCGCTTTCCATCGCTGCGAATGGCGTAGCGGCGGCCGTAAAACGCGGCGTCGTATTCATAGGGTTTTCCGCTGCCAAGGCTGAACCATACCTGGCCCAGGTGCGGGTGAATGCCGAAGCGATGAGCGACGTATTCCAGACAGGCAAGCAGGGTGGGGCCGTAAGCGTCCTGAATCGGTTCCGAGCCGTCCGCCGCTACGGGCTGGTGGGTCACGGCATGCACCAGAGAGGGTTTGCCCGTAAAAGGATCGAATTGCTGCGTGAAGCGGCAGCCGCTCCCGGCAACGGCGGAGAGCAGCTTCTCGCCCAAATGGGTGACAAGGCGATCGTAGCCGTAGGTTTCCAGCGCCAGGATGGCGCGCTGATAGGTGAGCCCTTCCGGCTGGCCGCTCCAATTGTTTTCCGGCGCGTTGCGAAAAGCGGGATCGCAGGCCGCAACGCTGGGCAGCGGGAAGGGCGTCCAGAATTCCGCGGGATTGAGCAGGTGCTCTTTTACAAAGCGATCCGCCATGCGCTGCGATACGCTGCTCCAGTACATGCAGCGCAGGGTGTTGTGGCACAGGATATCGATCGTTTTGCCGTTTTTGTCCCGGTCGTACAGCGCTCCGCGCTGTTCATCCCATAAACGTTGCTTTAGCGCCGCCGCCACAGCATTTGCTTTTCTGTTCCATTCTTCCGCTTCGTCCGGCCGTCCCTGAATGCGGCAGATGGCAGACAGGGCATGCCGGCTCGCGCAGCTCCAGCTGGTCACGTCCATGGAGGCCATGGGCACTACCTGATATCCGCGGGGCGCTTCATCGCTTTCCCACCAGCAGGGGGCGTCGCCGTAGCGCAGGGCGAGATCCTCGCCCGTGTCATACACGCAAAAGGAATACAGCAGCCCGCTGTCGTCCAGACGGCGGGTGTTCCATAAACAGGCGTCGAATCGAATCAGCGTTTCCTTCAACTGAAGGAGCCAGTTTGGATCCTTTCCCAGCAGGTAATACAGGTTCAGCGCCGGGAACGGAAAGCAGAACCCCTGATATTTGTTGAACTGAGGTTCCACGCTGCCGTTTACGCACTGGATGGAACCGGGCAGCCTTCCGTCCGCACGCTGGTATTCCATAAACAGACCGCAGTTGTTTTTTGCCGCTTCCAGATTTCGCAGCGCGTACATTTCCCCGCCCATGGGCTGGGTTTCCAGCCAGATTTTTTCATAGCCGCCCCCTTCGACCAGCACCGTGCGGCCTCCGAAGGATTGGAGATTGCCGCGGCATTTGGCTTCCGCGGCGTCGTAGACGCGCTGGAGCGCGGCGTCTTCCGTGTGAAAGGATACGCTGGTTTCAGATTGCATGTTCGGCTCCGTCCAATCGCTTATTTTTTCTGCTGTTATTTTATCAAATACACCTTGATTTGCATAGGCGCGAAATTTCTGCATATCCCAAAACCGTGGAGAATGCTGGAAAAAACGGGGGATGCGCAAAATTTTCGCTTCTTCCATTTTGCATATCGAGCGCGCTATAATTTGAACAAAAGAGACAGGACAAACAGAATTTCCGCGATAATAAAAGGAGGTTCCTCCGCCATGAGCATTTCCGCAGCCGCAAGAAAGAGGAGAGGACGCGGTCTGGGCCGTCGGATGGCGATGACGATCCGGCGGGACTGGCAGCTGTGGGCGCTGCTGCTGCCCGCGCTGGCGTTCTTCGTTGTGTTTTGCTATTTCCCCATGTACGGGGTGCAGATCGCCTTCCGGGATTACAAGGCGGCCTTCGGAATCACCGGCAGCAAATGGGTCGGGCTGAAATTCTTCAAGAAGTTTTTTAGCAGTTATTACTGCGGCCGGATGTTTGCCAACACCTTCCTTTTGAATCTGTACGGGCTGATCTTCGGCTTTCCCATTCCCATTCTGCTGGCGATCCTGCTGAATCAGCTGAATCACAAGCGGTTCAAGGGCTTTGCCCAGACGGCGATTTACATCCCGCATTTTATTTCCACCGTGGTTCTGGCCGGCATGATTTATCTCTTCTTTTCTCCCACCAATGGCATCGTGAACCACCTGATTACCGCGGCGGGCGGGAAAAGCGTGTATTTTATCATGGAGCCGGGCTGGTTCAGGCCGCTGTTTATCGGCTCTGAAATCTGGCAGAACGCGGGATGGAACACCATCCTTTATATCGCCACGCTGACCAGCATCGACCCGCAGCTGTATGAAGCGGCCACCATCGACGGGGCCACCCGCTGGGACAAAATCAAGCACATTGACATTCCGCACCTGGTTCCCATCGCGGTTATGATGCTGATCCTCAACTGCGGCTCGCTTCTATCTTCCAACACGGATAAGGCGCTGCTTTTGCAGACCAGCGGGAACATGGCCAAATCGGATATTCTGGGCGTGTATGTATACAGCGTGGGCATCTCGGCCAGCAAGGCGCAGTATTCTTACGCTTCTGCCATCGGCCTGTGCCTGAATGTGATCAATTTCGTCATCATCATGCTGGTCAACGCCGTTTCCCGCAGGATGAGCGAGATCAGCCTGTTCTGATGAAGGAGGGAGAAAAATGGACGCAACGGTGAAAAAAAGGCAGGGCACGCGGATTCGGGAGACAGGAAAAGACCGGGTCTTCAACGCTTTCAACCTCGTTTTCTGGATTCTTGTGCTGTTTATCGTCCTGTATCCTCTCTGGCTGATCCTGATCGCTTCGGTGTCCGATCCGGACGCCGTGCTGCAGGCCCGGGTGCTTTTATGGCCGGTGGATTTTTCCCTTATGGGCTATGAAGCCGTGTTCCAGTATTCGGAACTGTGGGGCAGCTACGCCAATTCCGTTTTCTATACGGTGGTCGGTTCGGCTCTGAGCGTGATGGTTTCTCTGGCGGCGGCTTACGCCCTGTCCCGTTCGTTCACGGGGAAAAAGATCGTGAATCTCGCGATCACGTTCACCATGTTCTTTTCCGGCGGACTGATTCCCATTTTCCTCAACGTGAGGGATCTGGGCCTGTACAACACGCGCGCCGTCATGATTCTGATGAATCTCGTATCCGTCTGGAATCTGATGGTAGCCCGCACTTATATCCAGACCAGCATCCCGAACGAGCTGTACGAGGCGGCCGTGATGGACGGCGCGAACCACTTCACTTATTTCTTCCGCTGCGTGCTGCCCCTGTCCGGCACCATTGTCGCCGTGCTCTCGGTGTATTACGGCGTGGCCCGCTGGAACGATTATTTCACAGGCCTTGTCATGCTGCGGGACCGCAAGCTGTATCCTCTGCAGCTGGTGCTCCGCGAAATTCTGGCTTCGCTCACATCCACCGGCACTTCGGACACGTTCTTTGCCGCTTACGCGGATAACCTGGGCGGTCTGCAGGAGGCGCTGCGCAAAGCGGAGGTTGCCAAATATTGCTGTATTGTAGTGTCCACCGTGCCCGCGGTGCTGCTGTATGTGTTCATGCAGAAGTACTTCGTTAAGGGCGTGATGATCGGTTCCCTGAAGGGCTGATTCGTTATCATGGGCGCTCTGCGCCCTGAATAAAAAAGGAGGTACCCCCATGAAAAAACTCGTTTCCCTGCTGCTGACGGTTTGTCTGCTGCTGAGCGCCGGCGCGGCGCTGGCCGAAGACAAGGTAGAGCTCACCGCTTTCCAGTACGCGCTGGAAAACCAGAACACCGACTTCAACAACCTCTGGTTCTTTGAAGAGCTGGAAAAGAAAACCAATACCCATGTGACCTTCGATATGGTGAAGGACGCGGACTGGTCCACCAATGTGAACCTGATGTTCGCCGTGCCCGACCAGATGCCCGACATGATTCTGCGCAACCCCGTGGACGTGGAAGAATACGGCGTGACGCAGGGTCTGCTGCTGCCGCTGGACGAATATCTGACGGAAGAAATCATGCCCAACTACGTCAGCCGCCTGAACATTAACCACGCGGGCGATTCCATTCCCGCCTCCGACGGTCACACTTACTACATCGGATACCTGATGGCTCAGAACGTGAACCACACCGGTACCTGGTACGTCAACCAGAAGGAACTGGAAAAGCTCGGCCTTGAAACGCCCAAGACCATCGAAGAAGTGACCGAGATGCTCCGCGCGATGAAGGCGGACGGCATCACCTGGCCCTTCTCCGCTTCCTATACTCAGTTCGGTCCGGAAACCATCTGGAACCAGTTCGCCTCCTTCGGCGTGCCGGAGAACACGTACTATTACTTCATTGACGAAAACGACAAGGTTCAGTTCACTGGAGCCCAGGCCGGCTGGCGCGCCTGCGTGGAATGGCTGCACGCCCTCTATGAAGAAGGGCTGATGGATCCTGAATCCCTGACCCAGGACAGCAACCTCTGGGCCAACAAGGTGAACAACGGCGAAGTGGGTTACTTCTGCTATCTGCGCCTGATCAACACCGCCATCAAAGCGGAAAACGTTGAGAACTTCAAATCCATCCTGCCGCCCGCGGCCGAGGGCTATAAAGCCGCCGTGTCCCAGATCCTCGAGGTGCCGAGCGCCGGCGCTTACCTGACCAGCAACTGCAAGGATCCCGTGGCCGCGCTGAAGTGGATCGACGCGCAGCTGGAAACTGAAACCATGATGGTCGCCCTCAACGGCAAGGTGGGCGAGCAGATCGTGCTCAACGACGAAGGCAAGTACGAAGTGATCGATATCCCCGCCGATAACGGCCTGTATCAGTTTGTGCCCGTCACCATGGGTCAGTTCTTCGCTCCCGGCGATTACTACACCTCGATTTATCAGATGGCCCCGCATCGCGTGGAACGCTACGAGGACAGCAAGTGGTACGCCGAAGAGAACGTGCTGGAATACAAGAGCTTCCAGTATCTGCGCGACCTGAGCAAGATGAGCAACGACGACGCGACCGAAGCCGCCGATATTTACACCGAGCTGCAGAAGCTGGTTGAAGAATCCTTCTCCAATTTCGTGCGCAACGGCGTGACCGACGAAAGCTGGAACGAATTCCAGGCGCAGGCAAAAGCCATCGGCGTGGAACGCTACATCGAACTGTATCAGAACGCGTATGACGCGTATCTGACCAAGTAAAATACTTGTGCGCTTTGACTAAAGATGCTATAATTGCATTATAAAGCAGCTGGGCGCCGCCTTTGAGGTAAACTCAGATGGCGGCGCCCATTTCGTTATCAGAAATTGTCTGCGTTTCCGCAGCTTTTTCACCCGTCAACGAAGAAATTCCCTGAAGGAGAACATATGAACCGTCGTCGAAATTGGCTTTGCGTTGTGTTCGCCGCAGTTTTGCTTTTGTCCGGCTGCGCGGCAGGGAAACCGGATCAGCAGGCGCACGCGCCCGCCGTTTCCCTTACTGCGCTGCAGTATGAAATCGAAAATGTTGCGGTGGATTTCAGCAACATGTGGTTTTACCAGCAAATCGAAGCACAGACCGGCGTTCACGTGGATTTTGACGAGGTGAAGGATTCGGAATGGGACAGTTCGGTCAGCCTGGCCTTTGCGAAAGGGAAACTGCCGGATCTGATTCTCCGCGGCTCGCTGGACGTGGAGGAATACGGCGTATCCCGCCATCTGCTGGTTCCGCTGGATGAATACATTCGGCGGGGATTGATGCCCAATTATGCGGCGCGGCTGGAAAACAGCGGGCTTCGGGATCAGCTGACGGCCTCGGACGGGCATATGTATCAGCTGGGATTTCTCATCTCTCAGGACGTCAACACAAACGGGCATTTTTTCATCAACCGGAATTGGCTGGAGAAGCTGGGACTGGATGAGCCGCAAACGGTAGAGCAGCTTGCGGACGTTCTCCGGCGTTTCCGGGACGACGACCCAAACGGCAACGGGCTGCAGGATGAGATTCCCATGGAATTCACCTTCGACGACAACAACACCGGGATTTACAATCTCTTTTCCTTTTTCGGCCTGCCGCTGAACGAAGAATACGTATATCTGGACGAGCGGGGAAAAGTCCGCTTCGCGCCGGAGGAGGATGCTTTCTTTGCAACGCTGGACTGGCTGCATCAGATGTATGCGGAGGGGCTGCTGGATATTGATTTTATCAGCCAGGGCAGCAATATCTGGGCGGCAAAGGTGAATGAAGGAAACGTGGGACTCTTCAGCTACTGGCGGCTTCAGAATACCGCGCTGAGCGCGGAAACAACGGCCGCCTATCAGCTCATGATTCCCGTGCATGCGGAAGGGACGCGGGCCAGACTGCCGCGAAATATGGATACCATCGAATTCGGCGCGGCGCTGACGACCGACAATCGGGATATTGAAAGCAGCCTGCGCTGGCTGGACGCTCAGTTTGAAACGGAGAACATGCTGGTCTCCCAGAACGGCGGCATTGGAGACACCCTGATCCTGCGGGACGATGGACGCTACGAGGTCAGCTATGTGCCGAAGGATAATGAGCTGTATCAGTCGGTACCGGTGATCTGCGGGCAGTTTTTCGCCCCGGCGGAGTATTATGCTTCCGTGTATGTGCCTGCGGCCCACCGGCAGGAGAAAGCGGAATATTGCGCGCTGTACGAGCGGGCGGACGTGCTGGAGAAAACCTGCTTTAAGCTGCTGACCGTCGTGATTCCCAAAACGAGCGAGGAAAACGCCGATATTGCCCGGCTGAAAGCCAAGCTGAAATCCATCGTGGATGCGGAAATTGTCAGCATGGTCACGCAGGGCGTTACGGAAGAAGGAAGCGCTTCCTTCCTGCAAAGGCTTCGGGAAGCGGGAAGCGCGGAATATAAGGGGATCTACCAGCGCGTATACGATCGCAGGCAAGGAGAGAAATGAGCCCGTGAAGCAGACTGGAAAAACCACCGTTTTTATTCGGTACGCGCTGTCGTATACGGTTGTGGTGCTGACGCTGTTTTTCAGCATCGCGGGCTATCTGTATGTGAGTACCAGCCGCCATGCCCGGCAGAACCTCATCGACAGCCAGATCAACCGGCTGACCCGCATCGCCAGCCAGCACGAAAGTTATATTTTCACCATGCTGAATACCGCGGAGCAGATCGGGCTGAGCCCGCATATCGAACCGTTCCGCTACGATCTGGAGCCGTGGAAGGCGTACGATCTCCAGCTGCAGCTGGTGCCCTATACGTCCACCAACACCTTCTGCGATCAGGTATACCTGTATTTCTCCGGCGACGAGCGGATCTATTCCTCTTCCGCCTCCATGACCGTTTCCATGTTTTCGCGGATGATCGCCTATGAGCATATCACCGCGGAACAGCTTGCCGCCGCCATTCGGAGCACGGACAGGCTGACGATTCTGCCGTCTCAGCGGGTGGTATCCAGCCTGCTGGACGATACCCGCGCGGTCACCTTTTTCATTCCCCTCGGGGCCAATCCCGGCACCAGCAAAGGGCTGCTGCTGTTCCTGGTCAAGGACGGCGTATATCAGAGCCTGTTTTCCGATGCGATTGAGGACAATACCAACACCTATATTTTTCAGGATGGGCAGGTGCTGTCCTGCTGCGAGGATCTGCCTTTCTCATGGGAAGAGCGCGCGTCGATTGAAAAGGAAACGGCCAGCACTTTCAGCTGGCAGGGGGAAGAGTGGACGCTGGTGTCGCTGACGGATCGGAACTGGGGGCTGTCCTATGCCGCGGTGCTGCGCAACGCTGATATCAACGCGGCCGTCTGGCAGGAAATATTCAGCAACCTGTCCATTCTGCCGCTGTTTGTCGCGCTGTGCCTGGTGATGGCGCTCTGGATGGCTCGGCGGCATGCGGAGCCGATTCAGGCGCTTACCGGCCTGCTTCCCACGGACGGAAAAGACGCAAGAACGGACGAAATTCAGCAGATTTCCTCCGGCATCCGCCAGCTGACGACCCGCAACATGGAATTGGCGACCCGCCTGGAGCACGCGCTGCCCATGCAGCGGCATGACTTTGTGTTCCAGTTCATCAAAGGCCGCTTTTCTTCCCGGGAAGAGGCGATATCCGGCGGTCGGGCGGTTGGGCTGGAAATCGCCCGCCCCTGCTACGCCGTGATCCTGTGCAGCGGCGCGGACGGCAGTGATCATCCGTTTGAACTGAACCAGCCGCCCTTCGACAGGCTGACGGGGTATTCCGGCGCGGGGGTCGAGCTGGTGGCGCTCAAGGCGCAGCTGTATCTGGTTTTCTTTGACGAGCAGGATACCCTGTTTTCTCTGGCGGATCTGATTCGCACAGAGGGCGAAGCCGCGGGCGGACGCTGCATCACGGCCATTTCCGCCGTGCATACGGATTTTGAGGATGCGCCGAGCGCATACCTGGAGGCGGCCGCCGCCTATGATAACCGCTTTGTCATGGGCATTCACAAGACGCTGTATTACAGCGATATCTCCTCCAACGTGACCGATATTCTGCCGCAGGCGCAAAAGCTGACCACCTCGATCAGCCAGTCGCTCGCTCTGGGAAGCCGGGAACTGCTGGACGCGAGAATCAACGATCTGCTGTTCTTCCTGAAGAATACCCATATGTCGCCCTTCGTCTTCCGGATGATTTATAACAGCGTCATCAACACCCTGGCGCACACGCATGCCTCGGAAATGTCCAGCGGCGCGAACGCGCGGGAGTTTTACGATATTTTTTCGCTCTCGTCCTGCCAGTCCATCGACGATCTGGACGATATGCTGCGCAGACTGTGCGATCTGCTGCTCAGCGGCGTGGAAAGCGCCGGGGAGAAAGCGAAAGAGGAAGACGAAATCGATCAGGTCGTGCGCTATATGGAGGAGCATTTTAACAACCCGGAAATCTCCATGACGGCCATCGCTGATTCTTTTGAACTGTCTACCACACGGTTCAGCCTTTCCTTCAAGGAAAGAAAGGGGATGCCCCCGCTGG
>CAKTTL010000005.1 GCA_934615235.1 uncultured Clostridia bacterium | reverse complement strand
AAAACGGGCTGCGAATAGCCCGTCAGCTTCTCGCTTCCCACATAAAAAAGCGGCTTTCTTGGGGTGGGGGGTCTGGAGGCGGGGGCTTCTTTCTCCTGAAAGAAGGGTTCGCGGCACTCAATCGTCGCATGCTCCCTGCCGGTCGCCTGCTCGTTTCGTGCCGCACCTCCAAGAAAGCCGCTTCCGCCGTCCGCCCCTCTCAACGAGGGGCGGATGGCGTTTTTTTCGATTCGGCGCATAATAAAATAACGGGCTGCGAATAGCCCGTCAACCTCTCGCTTCCCACATAAAAAAGCGGCTTTCTTGGGGTGGGGGTCTGGGGGCGGGGGCTTCTTTCCCCAGAAAGAAGCCCCCGCTCCCAGAAAACCCCGTTCTCCCCTCCGTCTTCGTCTCAATACCTCGGCGTTACGCCTACGTAAATCTTCGGCGCGGTTGCCTTGTAAGTGTCGGTGTAAAGTTCCTTGGTGTCGATGGTGTTGCCGTTCGCGTCCTTTGTCAGCAGGTAGGTGCGGACGACGTAGCCCTCGGAGCCTTTCGAGACTTCCTTCGTCTGATCGGTGTAGATGACGTATTCAGCCTTTTTGTCCTGAATGATCGTCGCCTCGGGAATCGGAATGGTCTCGATCGTTTCAGAAGAGAGGGAATACGTATAGCCGTTCGGATCGGGGCGGCCGTAGAACTGGAACAGGCAGCGCTTCGTCTTGCCGCTCGTTTCCACGCGCGCCACGACGTAGATATCCGCGCCCGTGGTGTTGGTGAAAACCAGATCGTTGCGCCCGTCGTCGGTGACGGTCGCGTCGTGGCCCATCTCGATGTAGTTCGGCTTAAGGCCGTGCGGTTCGCGCTTGGTCACTTTCAGGCCCGCCTGAATGACGGCGTTGTACAGCGTCGAGCTGACCTGGCAGATGCCTCCGCCGTAGCCCATCACATATTCGTTATAGACGATCTCCAGCCCGGGATAGAAACCGTTCGCAGCATTGCGCTTGCCAACCCAGCTGTTAAAGCTGACCTTCGCGCCTGCCTTGATGGTTTTGCCGTTGAAGAATTCGCAGCCGCGCTCGATGTTCTTGTTGCGGTCCTCCGTGCTGTGCGAGCTGATTTCCGTATAGAAGCTTGCGATGCACTGGATGGAGTTGGTAATATCCTCCGCCTTCACAGACGGCGCGACGGTTTCCGGCTGCACCGAAACGCTGCCGGACTGCATGCTGTTGACCAGCAGCATGATTTCTTCCTTCAGCGCGTCGGCGTTCAGCGTTTTGCCGTAGGTTTCCGCAGTCACAACGATGGGGTTCTTGCGGTCGGGCATGAATTCCCACGTCGCGTCCCGCGCGGGGGTATCGACGATATTCTTGATTTCGGCGATCAGCGAATCGATGCGCGCGTCGCTCTTGGTCACGTCGCTGGTGTAGATCAGCTTCGGTTCGGTTTTCAGGGCGGCAACTTCGTCGTACGTTTCCAGCAGCGAGCTGCTCATGCGCCCCACGGCGTACGCCTCGTTGATGGCCTGCGCCACGACGTTTTCCATCGAGCCGGAAAGATCGAGCGTATCCGCGTCAATCGTCCAGCTGTAATCGCTGCCATAGTTGATCGTCACCTTCCAGCCGCTGATACCGTCGCGCATGCGCGCGAGAACAAAATCGTACGCTTCCTGCGGGGTCGCGCCGTAAAGCTCGTAGCCGTTGACGTACACGCCGCGATAGAACGTGCCGCGTTCGCGCACGTCCATAATTTCGCTGTACGCGCTGTAGCCCACGATCCCCACAGTCGCCGCGACGGCCAGCACCAGCAGCGCCAGCACCGTGATCGCGGTTCTGCCTGCGCGCCTGCGCCGGGGCGGTCTTTTTGGCGGCGCAGGGCGCCGCTGAGAGCCCGATCCGCCGCGCGGTGCAGTCTGTCTCGGCTTTACAGATTCGCCGCGGGCTGCGCCCGTTTTGCCCGTGTTTCGCGTTCCCAGCGGTACGGAGCTGTAGTTATAGTGCGTCGCGCGGCTCTTGGGCGCGTCGTCCTCCCGCACGCGGCGCGGCGGCTCCGGCTGCTGCCAGCGATTCTGTTGTTTTTTGTATGCGTCCGCGCGCCTGTGACGCGTTCCGGAACCATACTCGCGATCTGCCATCTTTCCTTCCTTAATCCTTCTGTTCCTTTATCCGCGCACAGAGGGCTTCCACATCCTCGCGCACGTGCTTCCATCCGTCCAGATCTTCGCCGATGCCGGCGTGTCCGCCGCGGCTTCCGTCGGGCTGTCTGCCGTCCGAGGGGCGGCCGTGGCAGTCGCTTCCGCCGGTCACGAGCAGCCCGTTTGCGCGCGCAAGCGCCTCAAACCGCTCGCCCTCGTCCAGACTGTGGCTGGCGTGCCAGGCTTCGATCCCCGCAAGCCCCGCGTCCATCCATTCGGGCAGCCGCTCCTTCAGCCGCTCGGGGGAGAGCCCGGAGCGCCCGGGATGCGCAATCACCGGCAGCGCGTGCATCCTGCGCAGCGCGCGGATGCCGTCCTCGGTCGACAGACGCCTGCGCGGCACGAAGCAGGGCGCGTGATCGCCGATATAGCGCGCGAACGCGTCGTGTACGCTTTCGGCCCAGCCGTGGCGGCAGAGCGCCTCGCCCAGCGCCATGCGGCCCATAAAGCCGTCGTCGCCCGTCGCTTCCTCCGGCAAAATGACGATGCCGCGCGCCGCCAGCTTTTCGATCATCGCCAGCGTGCGCTCGCGGCGCATTTCAATCTCATGCGCGAAAAACGCGCGCGTTTCTTCGTCGTCCGGGTTCACGCCGTAGCCCAGCATGTGGATTTCGCGCCCCAGCCCGACGCTCAGCTCTACGCCCGGCAGCACGAGAATCCCCTCGGCCTGCCCGGCCTTTCTCGCCTCGTTCACACCGGCGACCGCGTCGTGATCGGTAATCGCAATCACATCCATGCCCGCGGCGCGCGCCCGGCGAACCATTTCCGCAGGGGTCTGCGCGCCGTCGGAACAGCGCGTGTGCAAATGCAGGTCAGCTCTCATGCTGCGCCTCGCCCTCGGCGGTTTCGGGCTGCGCCTTGGTTTCCGCGCTCTGGGCGGCATGATCCGGCAGCGCCTCGCCCTTCATGATCGCGTCCAGCTCGGGCTTGGTAATCGTCTCGCGGTCGAGCAGCACGTCCGCCATACGATGCAGCTTGTCCATATTCGCCTTGAGGATATTGATCGCGCGCTCCTGACAGGCGCTGGCGACCTTGCGAATTTCTTCGTCGATCTGCGCGGCGACCTTTTCGGAGCAGTCGCGCGACTGCGCGAAATCGCGGCCGAGGAACACCTCGGTGTTGCCGCCGTGGTAGACGGGGCCGATCACGTCGTCCATGCCGAACTGCGCGACCATGCGACGCGCGAGTTCCGTCGCGCTCTGCAGATCGGCCGACGCGCCGGTCGTCACGTCCTCGATGATGAGCGTCTCCGCCGCGCGGCCGCCCATAGCGACCGTAATGCGGGAGAGAATCTGCTCGCGGGAAATAAAATCGCTTTCCTCGCTGGGCAGGAACTGCGTATGTCCGCCCGAAGAGCCGCGCGGCACGATGGTGACCATCGACACGTCATCCGCTTTGGGCAGGTTCAGACCGACCAGCGCGTGCCCCGCCTCGTGATAGGCGACGATGCGCTTGTCCTTTTCCGTCACGCGGCGGCTGCGCTTTTCCGGGCCCATTTCCACGCGGGTGATCGCGTCCATGATCGTGCGCTGCGTGATTTCCTGCGCGCGCGCGCGCGCGGTCAGAATGGCCGCCTCGTTGAGCACGTTTTCAAGATCCGCGCCGGTAAAGAACGGCGTGCGGCGCGCGATCGTCTTCAGGTCGACGTCCGCGGCCAGTTTCTTGTTGCGGCAATGCACGGCGAGAATCGCCTCGCGGCCCGCAACGTCGGGGTAGTTGACGGTGATCTGCCGGTCAAAGCGGCCGGGGCGCAGAAGCGCCGGGTCGAGGATATCGCGGCGGTTCGTCGCCGCAACGACGATCACGCCCTCGTTATGCGTAAAGCCGTCCATTTCGACGAGCAGCTGGTTGAGCGTCTGCTCGCGCTCATCGTGTCCGCCGCCGAGGCCGGCGCCGCGCTGACGGCCCACCGCATCGATTTCATCGATGAAGACGATGGCCGGCGCGTGCTTTTTCGCCTGCTCGAACAGATCGCGCACGCGGCTCGCGCCCACGCCTACGAACATTTCAACGAAGTCCGAGCCGGAAATGGAGAAGAACGGAACGCCCGCCTCGCCCGCAATGGCCTTGGCCAGCAGCGTTTTGCCCGTACCGGGAGGGCCGACGAGCAGCACGCCCTTGGGAATGCGCGCGCCCAGGTCGGTAAACCGCTTGGGGTTCCTGAGAAAATCGACGATTTCGGCCAGCTCTTCCTTTTCCTCATCTGCGCCCGCCACATCGGCGAACGTGATCTTGTTCTTGGAAGGATCGGCCATCTGCGCGCGGCTTTTGCCGAAGTTCATCACCTTGTTGTTCGCCCCGCCGCCGGACTGCGCGCGCATCACGGCCAGCCAGAAGAAGGCCATCAGCACCATCACCACCAGATAGGGCAGGAACTCGATATACCACGGCGTCACCGCGGGCTTCTGATACTGCACGGTAAAGCCCAGGTCGTTGTCGTCCACCTCGTCGGCGGAAACGCCCAGCGCCTTGGCGCGGATGACGCGCGCGCTGGAAAAGAATGCGTCGCGGTCAACGGTGCAGGTGAAATCATACCGGTCCGGAAAGCTCGCGGACGGGATGGAGGAGTCTTTATAAAGGCCTACCGCGTCATTCCCGGTAAAGGAGAGCGCGGCGATCTTCTCCTCCTGCACCAGCTGAAGCAGGTCGTTGTAATTGAGTTTTTCCGCGCTCGGCGCGGAGAAAAGCGAGAACGATTCCGCGATGACCACAATCGCCACGAGTATCAGCGCGTAAATGAGAAAGCCCCGCATCGGTTTTCTTTTCAAAAATTATCCCTCCCTCGTCCGGGAAATCCACATTCGGCAGCCGGATCAGTCCGCGTAAATCTCTTTCTTCAGCACGCCGATATCCGGCAGGTTGCGATACACCTCGTCGTAATCCAGCCCATAGCCGACGACGAACGCGTCCTCGATGACGAAGCCGCAGTAATCGGGCGTGAGCGCGACGCGGCGGCGCGCGGGCTTATCCAGCAGCGTGCAGATCTTGATCGAATTCGCGCCGCGGCCCTTAAGGTTGTCCTTGAGGTAGTTGAGCGTCACGCCGGAATCGACGATGTCCTCGATGATAATCACATCGCGGCCGAGCACGTCGTGGTCGAGATCCTTGAGCAGGCGCACCACGCCGGAGGATTTCGTCGCGCTGCCATAGCTGGACGTGGCCATGAAATCCATCGTCAGCTTCAGGTCGATGCAGCGGATCAGGTCGCAGTAAAACGGCGTCGCGCCCTTCAGAATACCGATGCACACCGGGGTCTTGCCCGCGTAATCGCGGGTAATTTCCGCGCCCAGTTCTTCCACGCGCGCGGCGATTTCGTCGCGTCCGAGCAAAATCCGTTCCAGATCTCCGTACAGAGCCGATTTTTCACGATTCAGCATGTTTCTCCCCCTACCACGCTTTTGTTTTCTTGCCGCCGCGCTCAAAGCTCCCACGGGAACCTGCCCGTGAAGCGCACCAGCACGGCGCTCGTCGTCTTTTCGTCAATCGCGGCCTCGCGCGATGGCTTCAGGCCTGCGATCCACAGGATCCGGTCGCCTTTTGCCAGCACCGGTATTAAATCGCGGAAGGGCCGGTCGACCCCCGCGTCCTGCAGCGTTTTTTTGAGCTTCTGCTCGCCTTCCATGCCCAGCGGCGCGAAAACGTCGCCGTCCCGCCGCGCCCGGAAGATCGCGCCTTCGAGCTTTTTCGCATCGAAGGCCGCCTCGCGGATTCCGTCTCCTCTTATTGTAACCGCGCAGGGCGCGGTTTCAAACGGAGCGCCGCCCGCATCGTAAACCGCGGCCCGCAAAAGCAGATGCAGCCGCTTTTTCGTCCGCAGCGCCTTCCAGCCTGCAGGCAGATTGGTTTCGCCGCCGGGTTCCAACGCGCAAAGCCGCGCCGTCTGCTTTTCGGAAAGCTCCGGCACGCCGGCCAGCCGGCAGAGCCTGCGCGCCGTTTCCGGCGTGATCTCGTCCGTCTGCCAGAAAGCGCCGTAGGGCGTCTCCCGCCAGCGTCCCGCAAGGCTCGCGTCCGCGCGCGCCTGCGCCTCGTCCGCCGCCCGCGCCGCGATTTCCGCCGCCCGCGCGATCGCCTCGTCCGCCCGCGGGTTCAGCCGCCGCAATTGCGGCATCACGCGCAGACGCAGGATATTGCGCGCGCAGCAGTCCTCGGCGTTCGTCTCGTCCTCGCGCCATGCAACGCCCCGCGCGCGAAGATATTCGCGCAGCATTTCCCGGCTCACGTCCAGCAGCGGCCGCACGCGGTTTCCCTGTCGCGGCCGAATACCCGCAAGGCCGTCCAGCCCGCAGCCGTGCGTCAGGTGCAAAAGCACCGTCTCCGCCTGATCCTCCAGCTGATGCGCAAGCGCGATGCAGTCCGCCCCGCAGGCGGCCGCCGTCCCGTCCAGAAAGGCGTAACGGGCGCGCCGCGCCGCATCCTCCAGCGAACAGCGCCATTCGGCCGCCAGCCGCGGCACGTCGCCTTCGCCGGAATGGCAGCGGACGGTCCATTCCGCGCAGCGCGCGGCCACGAACCTCGCGTCCTCCCGCGCGCTCTCGCCGCGGATGCCGTGGTTGAAATGCGCAGCCTCCACCGCGAAACCGCCCTCGCCGCACAGCGCCAGCAAAACCGCCAGCAGCGCCATCGAGTCCGATCCGCCGGAAACGGCGCAAAGCACCCGCTGCCCCGGCAAAATCAGGCCGCGGCTGCGGATGGTTTCAAGCACATGCTTCTCCAGCGCATAAGAATCCAGCATGAAAGGTATTGTACGCCATTTCCGGTCAGAACGCAAGTCATAGCTTCAAAAAGAACGGGGGGAACGATTTTTTCTGGGGGAGGAACCTTCTTTCTGGAGAAAGAAGGTTCCTCCCCCAGACCCCCTCCTCTAAGAAAGCCGCTTTTTTTGCTCCAATCAGTTGTCTGCTCGTTTCGTGCCGCGCCTTCGGCTCGCTGAATCGTCCACTGGCCGCGCTCGCCTTCGGTGACCCCAGACCTCTGCTCTAAGAAAGCCGCTTTTTGCGCAAGGGATACTGTTTTTACACGCAAAAGCGGACTTGCCGCCCTTTCCGGCTGCAAATCCGCTTTTTTGCATTTGTCTCCGCGTGTCTCAGGTTTTCTTCCGTCTCGGCCGCGCGTCGGGGTTTTCCGCGGCGGCGCGGTAATCCCGGCCGATGCACTCCATCGTCTGCTGCAGCTGCTCAAGCCTTCGCAGGCTGATCGTCTGCTCTCCTGCGACGATGATATGATCGTACAGCTGAATATCGATCGCTTCCAGCGAGGCCTTGATTTTCGCCGTCATCTCGATATCGGCGGGCGAAGGTTCGGCCGCGCCGCTGGGATGGTTATGCGCCACGGCGGCGTAGCACGCATGATGGCGCAGCGCCGTTTCCACGATAATCCGGCTATGCACGCCGACCATGTTGATCGTCCCGGAAAAAAGCGCCTCGGTATGTACGACGCGCCATTGCGCGTCCATACAGATCAGATAAAACGTCTCCTGTCCGGGCGGGAAGGGGAGCGCCCTGCAATAGTCCATCAGGCTCTGCAGGTTTTCAAGGCGCGGCGGCTTTTTCTCGCGGCTGCGCGAAGCAAGCGCCGTCACCGGCTTCAAAAGCGAAACCAGCACCGCCGCCGATTCGCCCACGCCCTCCACCTGCGCCAGCTCCTGCGGCGCGGCGGAAAGCACCGCCTCCAGCGAGCCGAACCGGTTGATCAGCTGATGCGCCAGCAGGTTCGTATCCCGGCGCGGAATGGCATAAAAGAGCAGAAGCTCGAGCGCTTCATGCGGTTGAAACCCCTCGAGCCCCTGCGTGAGATATCGTTGACGGAGCCGTTTCCTGTGCCCGTCGTGCACGTTTTCGGCCTTTTCAGGCATCGCTTTCTCCCGTCAGCTTCTTGTAAAGCGCAATGTATTCGCCCGCGGATTTATCCCAGCTGTAATCGCCGGTCAGCCCGCGCTTCATCATCTTTTTCCAGATATCCTGCTTCTCGCAGTAATACGTCACCGCGCGGCGGATAACGGCGAGCATGTCGTGCGCGTTATAGTTGAAGAACGAGAAGCCGTTGCCTTCGCCGGTGAATTCGTTGTAGGAAAGCACCGTATCGCGCAGGCCGCCGGTTTCGCGCACGATGGGCAGCGTCCCGTAGCGCAGGGCGATCAGCTGCGAAAGGCCGCACGGCTCGAACAGCGACGGCATCAGGAACATATCCGCGCCCGCGTAAATGCGGTGGGAAAGCGGCATGTTCATTTCGAATCGGGCCGCTACGCGGCCGGGCCAGTTCGCCTGCGCCCAGTTGAACAGATCGACATAGCGCCTGTCGCCCTTGCCGAGGATAACCAGCTGACAGCCGGTTTCCATGATTTCCGGCAGCACGCAGTCGACGAGATCGAGTCCCTTCTGGCCGGAAAGGCGCGTCACCATGCCGATCACCGGCACGGCGAGATCCTCGTGCAGGCCCATTTCGCGCTGCAGCGCGAGCTTGCACTTCGCCTTGCCCGCCGGGCGCGCGGCGCTGTAATGCGCTGCGATCGCATCGTCCTTCGCCGGGTCGTAGGCGTTCATATCGATGCCGTTGAGCACGCCGGTCAGCTCGTTGTGGCGCGCGCGCAGCAGGCCGTCGAGCCGCTCGCCGTAATAGGCGGTGGTGATTTCCTTCGCATAGGAGGGGCTGACGGTGGTGATCCAGTCGCAATAGACAAGGCCGCTCTTGAGGAAGTTCGCCGCGCCGTAGAATTCGAGCTTGTCGCTGGTGAAAAGCCCGTCGCCCAGGCCCAGGCAATCCTGCACGGCGCGTCTGTCGAACACGCCCTGATACTGCAGGTTGTGAATGGTCATCATGCTCTTCATGTTGGAATAGAAGGGCAGATACTGATACTGGATCTTATGCAGCGCGGGGATCATGCCGGCCTGCCAGTCGTGGCAATGGAGGATATCCGGCTGGAACTCCACGCGCGGCAGCGCGTCGAGCACCGCGCGGCAGAAAAACGCGAACCGCTCGTATTCGTCCCCGCCCATGCCGTACACGTACGGCCTGTCGAAGTAATACCGGTTATCGACGAAATAATAGGTGATGCCCTGATATTCGAGCGTTTCAATGCCGCAATATTGTTTGCGCCAGCCAAGTTCCGCCTCGAAGGTCGCGACGGTCTTCATCCGGCTTTTGAACTCCTCCGGGATTTCACTGTAGAGCGGTAAAATCACGCGCACGTCGATTCCCTGCGCCTTGAGCACCGGGGGCAGCGCGCCGACGACGTCGGCCAGCCCGCCCGTCTTGATAAAGGGAACGCATTCGGAAGCCGCAAACAATACTTTCAGCATCTTGGCCCTCCTTTTTCTTTTCAGATGGTTACATTCTTGCTGATTACGATCGGGTAGGTTTCCGGCCCGATCAGCCGTCCGCCCGCGCGGATAGCGGCGTTCTTGTCGATAATGCAGTGATCCATCTCCGCCTTTTCGCCCACGTTCGCATCCTGCATGACGATGCTGTTGCGCACGATCGCGCCCCTGGCGACGGTCACGCCGCGGAAAATGACGCTGTTGATTACCGTGCCGCAAACGCGCGCGCCGTTTGCAATAAGGCTGCCGGAGACGTTCGCCTCGGGGCTGAAATACGCCGGCATGTCGTCGCGCACCTTGGTGTAAACCGGAAGGCTCGGGTCGAACAGCCGGGCGCGCAGCGCCGAATTGAGCATATCCATATTGAACCTGTAATACGAACGCACCGAATGAATGCTCCAGGCCGGAACGGGGCAGCGATAGCCCATCACGCGCAGGGTTTTGTCGTTGATGGCGCGCTGGAGCACGTCGCGGATGATGTGGTGCCGGCCCTGCGCGGTCGCCTGCGTGACGATGTTGATCAGCTGCTCGCGGCGGAAGATCATGATCGCAAGCGATTCATACTGCAGCGACGGGCTGTCCGGCGTAACTTCCATTTCGGTGAGCATGCCGTTTGAATCCATTCCGAAATACATATGCGGCACGCTGGAATCGATCGTCCCCTGAATGGGGCGGTACATGACGGTAATATCCGCCGCGCTTTCGATATGCTGGCGGAGCATTTCCTGATAATCGATATTGACGACGATGTGGCTGTCGGCCACGACGACGTATTCCTGGCGCGAGCGGCGCAGATAGCTGAGGTTGGAGCGCAGCGCGTCGAGCATGCCCTCGTAAACGCCGGTATTATCCCGCGTGAGGAACGGCGGCAGAATAAACAGGCCGTCGTGCTTGCCGTGCAGGTCCCACTCCTTGCCGCTGCCGAGATGATCCATCAGAGAATGATAATTCCGCTGCGTAATCACGCCGACGTTGCGCGCGCCGGAATTGACCAGGCTGGACATCTGAAAGTCGATCACGCGATAGCGTCCCACGACGGGCAGCGCCGCCACGGCGCGGGTGAGCGTCAATTCGCGCAGAAACTGATCGTTTTCGCCGGTATAGATAAGACCCATCAGATCCTTCATTCGAATACGCCTCCCGTCACGCCCTGTTTTCGTATTGTTCGCCCGGTGCGACGACCGTGCCGGCCGGGAGCGACGCGCCCTGCGCGACGACGGCGATGCCGCCCTCCGCCGCGCCGATGACGCACCCCGCGCCGATAACGGCGTTCTCTGCGATGATCGCGCGGCGCACGACGCTGCCGCGGCCGACCGTCACGCGCGGCATGACGACGGCGTCCTCGATCTTCGCGCCTTCTTCAACCTTCACGCCCGCAAAGAGCACGCTGTGCTCCACCGCGCCGTATACCTCGCAGCCCTCGGTCACCAGCGCGTTATGCACCTGCGCGCCGGGCGCGGTATACTCCGGCGGCATGCCGGGGTTGCGGCTGTAGATGCGCCAGCTCTTATCGGCCGGGTCGATGGGCATCGGATCCTCGAGCAGGTCGAGGTTCGCCTCAAGCAGGCTGTCCACCGTGCCGACGTCCTTCCAGTACCCCTTGAAGGGGTAGGCGAACAGCTTCTGCCCGTCCGCCAGCATCTTGGGCATGATGTTCTTGCCGAAATCGTTGGAGGAATTCGGATCGGCCTCGTCGGCGATCAGATAGTCGTGCAGCTTTTTCCAAGTGAACACATACACGCCCATCGAAGCCTTGTTGGATTTGGCGTGCGCGGGTTTTTCGTCGAACTCGACGATGCGGTTGTTTTCATCCGTGTTGAGGATGCCGAAACGGTGCGTCTCCTCCCACGGCACCTCCAATTCCGCGATCGTCGCGTCCGCGCCCTTTTCGATATGGAACTTGAGCATGGCGTTGTAATCCATGCGGTAAATATGATCGCCGGAAAGGATGAGCACGTAGTCGGGATCGTACTGCTCGATGAACCCCATATTCTGATAAATGGCGTTGGCCGTTCCGCGATACCATTCGCCGCTCTTGCCCTTGACATAGGGCGGGAGCACGAAAACGCCGCCGTTATTCAGGTCCAGATCCCACGGGCCGCCCGAGCCGATATACGCGTTCAGCTCCAGCGGCTGATACTGCGTCAGCACGCCGACGACGTCGATGCCGGAATTCGCGCAGTTGGAAAGAGGAAAGTCGATGATGCGGTACTTCCCGCCATAGGGAACGGCGGGCTTTGCCATATGCTTTGTAAGAATGCCGAGCCGACTGCCCTGTCCGCCGGCCAGCAGCATTGCGATGCAGCGCTTTTTCCTCATGGGGCTCACTTCCTTACAGGTTTTATCAAGATTGGGTTACATTTCCACCACGATTATACCACAAAACCTTCCGTTTGAAAAGAAAAAATTCACGTAAAAAATAAGAAAAAAATAGATAAAATCATCGAAAAATCGAATCAAATTCTCGTTTTTCCAGCTTTTGTCCGGCTTTTTTCCGCCCGATTGACGCGCGTCCCGCCGCGGCGCTATAATAATCTCCGCTTTACCCCTGTAAAAACAAACCTGAGAGGAAAAACGCCCGAATGATGTACCTCTGGATTGCCGCCGCGCTGGTTTCGTATTTTATCAAAGGCCTGTGCGGCTTCGCCGACGCGCTGATTTTCAACTCCATCCTGAGCTTCGGCATGAACACGGCCGATATTTCCCCCGTCCTGCTCGTAACAGGCTACCCGACGAACCTCATCGTCGCCTGGCAAAACCGCAGGGGGCTCAAGCCGCGCGTATGGCTGCCGCCTGCGGCGCTGGTGCTGGCGGGGTGCATCCCCGGCGCGTTCATGCTCAAGAACGTCGACGCGCGGCTGATCAAGTTCATCTTCGGCTTCGTCGTAGTGGCGCTGGGCGTTGAAATGCTGCTGCGCGAGCGCAGGCAGGAAAAACGTCCCGCCTCCAAGCCCGTACTGGCGCTCATCGGCGTGCTGGCGGGCGTGCTGTGCGGTCTTTTCGGCGTGGGCGCGCTGATGGCCGCGTACGTCGGCCGGGTGACCGAAACAAACAGCGAATTCAAGGCCAACATGAACGCCGTCTTCTTCGTTGAAGGCACGTTCCGGCTGATTCTGTATCTCTGCCTGGGCCTGATTACCCCCGCCTCGCTGCGCCAGTCGCTGATCCTGATGCCCTGCATGCTGGCGGGTATTTTCCTCGGCTCCCACTGCAGCAGAAAGCTCAACGAGAAGGTCGTCAAAAAGCTGGTGATCTTCACGCTGATTCTCTCCGGCGTGCTGCTAATTCTTCGCAACCTGTGACTGTTCCCGCCGCCGCTTGCGGCGCACGCGGTTGATGTGCCGCTCAAAATCTCCGTTCGCGATAAACTCGGCCAGCACATACTGCTCGAACACCGGCACCGTGCAGGAATAAAACCCCACCGCCTCGCGGAACCGCTCCGTCAGCGCGGGCGGCAGGACCAGATACCCCACGCGCACCGACGGCGCGATCGTCTTGGAAAACGTGTTCAGATAAATCACCGTCCGCTCCGGCTCGAGGGAAAAAATGGTTTCCTCGGGCTTTGTCGATATGGTGAACTCCGAATCGAAATCGTCCTCGATAATATACCCGCCGCGCTGCCGGGCCCAGCGGACGTATTCGCGCCGTTTTGAGGCGGAAGCCGTGATGCCGCTGGGAAAGCTGTTGAACGGGGTGACGTGGAGAACGGCCGCGCAGGCGCGGCTCAGTTCGTCCGAGCGGATTCCGTCCGGCCCCAGGCGCAGCAGCTCGCAGTCGACGCCGTTGGCCAGATATACGCGGCGAATCTTTTCGTACGACGGGTCCTCCAGCGCGAAGCGTTCGCCCCGGAAAAGCTGCGCGAGCAGGCTGTAGAGATACTCCGCGCCGGAGCCGATAACGATCTGCTCCGGCCGCACAAGAATGCCCCGGCTGCGCGCGAGATACGCCGCGATGGCCCGCCGCAGCTCGGGCAGGCCGTTATCCGGCGATTTGACGAGCAGCGCCTCCCCATAGCGCGAGAGCACGCGCCGCATCGTTCTGGCAAAGACGGAAAACGGAAAATCCCCCTGCGCGGCGCGGGGCAGCGGCGCGGGCGGCGCGCTCTCGGCCGCCGGAAGCACGGCGAAGCCGTCCGTATCCCGATAGATCACAAAATTGCCGCTGCGCTGGCGCGATTCGATGTACCCCTCGTCGCAGAGGATGGCGCAGGCGTGCTCCACCGTGACGACGCTCACGCCCGTTTCCGCCGCGATCACCCGCTTGCCGGGCAGCTTCGCGCCGCAGGGATAAACCCCCGCCGTGATGTCATCGCGCAGGCAGCGGTAAAGCTGCATATAGGCCGGCTGGCCGCCGGGCTGAATATCGTATCGCATCTGGTCTTATAAAATCTCCCAATTCTGAACATTTTCATATTACCAATTTCGATTATAATAAAAATGATATCGTTTGTAAAGGAGCGTTGAAAAATGAAACGGAACGCGAAGGATATGACGAAATGGCTGTGCATCTGCGGCCTGCTGATGGCGATGAACGTGGCGCTGAGCTCGTTCGGCGTGCCCGTGCCGGGCGGCCACCTGTATTTGAACGATGTGATCATCTGCACCGCTTCCATCCTGCTCGACCCGCTCGGCGCGTTCCTCGTGGGCGGCGTGGGCGCGTTCCTGGGCGATCTGCTGTTCTACCCCGCGCCGATGTTTGTCTCCCTCGTCACGCACGGGCTGCAGGCGCTCGTCATTTCCCTTTTCGCCCATCGCTGGATGAAAAACCGCCCCGTGCTCGCCTCGGGCGTGGGCGTTACCGTCGGCGCGATGATCATGGTCGTCGGCTATTCGCTGGGCCGCGCGTTTATTTACAGCACGCCTGAATACGCCATCCTCAAACTCCCGTACCAGATCCTGCAGGCCGCCGTGGGCGCCGTCGCCGGAATGCTGCTGTGCTGGAAATGCGGCGTGAAAAAGGCGTACGATAAACTGACGAAATAAATTTTTTCTTTTTTTTTGCGAGGGGGCCTTTCTTTCTGGGGAAAGAAAGGCCCCCTCGCGCTCCCCAAAAGAAAGCCGCATGGGGTTTCCTGTTCCGGCGCGCAAAGGGCGCGCCGGAACGGAGCGGGGTGCGGCTGTCCGAGCTGCCCGAGCCGCCCGCCCCTCCCTCCGAGGGGCGGACGGCGTAAAGCGGCTTTCTTAGGGTGTATCTGAAAAAGGAAGAGGCGACAGCACGAGCGGATTTTTCGTCAGTTCAAGGAGGGAAACCGAAGGTTTAGCGGCGCTAAATCGAGGTTTTCCGACGCTGAAATGGCGGAAAAGACGCCGTGATGGAGTCTCAGGGAATTTTTCAGATACACCCTAGAAAGGGGGTCCAGGGCGCCGGAGGTGAGCGCGGCCAGTGGCCGATTCAGCGAACCGGAGGTGCGGCACGAAACGAGCAGGCGACCGGCAGGGAGCATGCGACGATTGAGTGCCGCGAACCCTTCTTTCTCCTGAAAGAAGGGTTCCCCCTGGTTGACATCCGCCGCCCTCGGATTATAATACATTATGGGTTTTTATTTTGATTTTTACCGGAGGCGGTTCATTCTATGGAGTTTGAGCTGGTCGTAGCAGGCGCGGGGCACGCGGGATGCGAGGCGGCGCTGGCGGCGGCGCGGATGGGCGTAAAGACGCTGCTTTTGACGCTGCACCTGGATCAGGTGGCGATGATGCCGTGCAACCCGGCCATCGGCGGCACGGGCAAGGGGCACCTGGTACGCGAGATCGACGCGCTGGGCGGCGAGATGGGCCGCGCGATCGACGACGTGTTCATCCAGTCGCGCATGCTCAACACAGGCAAGGGCCCGGCCGTTCATTCGCTGCGCGCGCAGGCCGATAAGGCGGCGTATAAAAAGCGGATGCTCAACGCCATTCTGAGCCAGGAAAACCTCGAGATCCGCCAGGCCGAGGTCTGCGACGTGCTGACCGATCACGGCCGCGTATGCGGCGTAAAAACCACCACCGGCGAGACGATTCCCTGCCGCGCGGCGGTGCTTTCAACGGGCGTATACCTGAAGAGCCGCATCATCATTGGCGAAGCGACATGGCAGGGCGGCCCGCAGGGGCTGTGCGCGTCGCTGACGCTCTCGCCCGCGCTGGAGCGGCTCGGGTTCGAACTGCGCCGCTTCAAAACCGGCACGCCCGCGCGCGTGGACGGTCGGACGATCGATTTTTCCCGCATGGAGCCGCAGCCGGGCGACGATCCGGTCACGCCGTTCTCCTTCCTGACGGATAAGGAGCTGAAAAACCGTGGCCTGTGCTATCTGACGTATACGAACGAAAAGACGCATAAGATCATTCGCGAAAACCTGCACCGCGCGCCGATGTTCTCCGGCGCGATTCACGGCACGGGCGCACGGTACTGCCCGTCGATTGAAGACAAGGTCTACCGCTTCGCCGACAAGGAACGCCATCAGCTCTTCCTCGAACCGGAAGGCATGGATACGGTGGAATGGTATGTGCAGGGCATGTCCTCGTCCATGCCGGAGGACGTGCAGCGCGCGATGTACGCGACGATTCCGGGCCTGGAAAACGCCCGGCTGATGCGTCTGGCCTACGCGATCGAGTACGACTGCATCGATCCGACGGCGCTGCGCGCCACGCTGGAAACGCGCAGCGTCTCCGGCCTGTACATGGCCGGGCAGATCAACGGCACCTCGGGCTATGAGGAAGCCGCCGCGCAGGGCATTATCGCCGGGATGAACGCGGCGCTGAAGCTCAAGGGCGAACCGCCGCTCACGCTCGGCCGCGACGAGGCGTATATCGGCGTGCTCATCGACGATCTGACGACGAAGGGTACGAACGAGCCTTACCGCATCATGACCAGCCGCGCGGAATACCGCCTGCTCCTGCGGCAGGATAACGCTGACCTGCGGCTGACCGAACGCGGTTACCGCGCCGGTCTTGCAACCGACGAGCGCCTGCGCCGCATGGAAGCGAAGAAGGAAAACGCCGAAAACATCATCCGGTATCTGGAGCAAAAACACCTCGACGCGGCGCTGCGCCGCCCGGAGGTCACATACGACGAGCTGGCCGAAAAGGACGGGACGCTCGCCGCCGTGCCGCGCGACGCGCGCGAGGCCGCCGAAATCGCCGTCAAATACGACGGGTATCTTAAAAAGCAGCTGGCCGAGGTGGCGCGCTTCCGCAAGATCGAAGAGAAGCTGATCCCCAACGGAATCGATTATCTGAACATGGCCGGGCTGCGCATCGAAGCACGGCAGAAGCTGGATAAAATCCGCCCCGCGTCGCTGGGACAGGCGGCGCGCATTTCGGGCGTGTCTCCGGCGGATATTACGGTGCTGACCATCGCGCTGGCGCGCATGGCGCAGGAGGAAAAGGCGTGACCGCGCTTGCACAGCGCGAGGCGATGATGCGCGAAGCCCTTTGCGAGGCGCGAAGCGCCCTTGCGCGCGGCGAAATCCCCGTGGGCGCGGTGATCGAACGCGGCGGAGAAATCATCGCGCGCGCCGGCAACCGCGTGGAAGAGCTGCGCGACCCGTCGGCGCACGCGGAAGTGCTGTGCGTGCGCGCGGCATGCGCGGCGCTCGGCCGCAGGCGGCTTCCCGGCTGCACGCTGTACGTCACGCTCGAGCCCTGCCCGATGTGCGCGGGGCTGCTGGCGCAGACAGGACTGGACGCGATCGTCTTCGGCGCGCGCGATGCGCTTGCCGGCTGCTGCGGCAGCGTCTACGACCTGCCCGAGGATGAAGCACTGCCTTACGGCAAAACGCCCTCGGCGGGCGGCCTGCTGGAAAGCGAATGCGCGCAGATTCTACAGGACTTTTTCAGGGCGAGGAGGAAAAACAATGCTTGAAATGAAATGCCCCGTCTGCGGCGGCACGATGCGGCTGGAAGAAGGCCGCCTGCTGCGCGCCTGCCCGTATTGCGGCGCGGAGCTTTCCCGCGAAGCCGCCGCGCGCGGCTGGGAAATTCCCGGCCCGAGCGAACTGGAAAAAAAGCTGGCAAAGGAAAATAACCCGAAGAAGAAGTATAAGCTCATTCTCGCCGCGCTGGAAGAGGATCCGGACGATTTCGGCGCGAACCGCGCGCTTTTGTATCACGGCCGGCTGCACGTGGACTGCATTACCCGGCACGGGATCGATTACTCGGTTATAAAGTGCTATCTGTTCAACATTTTTGAAAGCCCGGAAAAGTATACGGACGCGGAGCTGGACGCGAAATACGCCGAACTGCTCGAAGGCGAACAGCTGAAGAAGGTGCTCTCGCTCTGCGGCGATGCGGACGTTTTCTTTCGCGATTATATCCGCTGCCTGGCGGCGCAATACGTCGATCTGTTCATTCGCGGCGAAAGCCGCAACAGCACCGTGATGTTCGGCTTCCGTCGCTCGCTGGATTCGACGGCGAAACTGTGCGCGGAGCCGGTAAGGGAAATGCTGCGCACAATCGCGCAAAGCGCGCGTCTGGACGGGCGCGAGGAAACGCGCGCGCTGCTCGCCGCGTCCGTGCGGGCAGGGTACGACGCGCTGTTCCCCGGCAGAAGCGGGTATTTGGAACAATAAACGCATGCCCGGCGCAAAACCGTTGTAGACTAGAGTGTATCTGAAAAAGGAAGAGACGACAGCTCGAGCGGATTTTTCAGATACACCCTAAGTTAAAGTTCGAAAACGGGTTTGCGCCGTTTTTCTTTTTGGAGGCTGCGATGCTGAAAAACATTCTGCTGGGCGCGGTGCAGGGGCTGGCGGAGTTTCTGCCCGTGTCGTCGTCGGGTCATCTGGTGCTGCTGCAAAAGCTGATGCACATGCCCGAAACGGGGCTGCTGATGGAAATTCTGCTGCACGTGGGAACGCTGGCGGCCGTGCTGATCGTGTATTGGAAGGACGTCGTGCAGATGCTGCGGCATCCGTTTCAGGATCGCGCCGTGCGGCTGCTGATCGTCGCGACGCTGCCGGCGGTCGCAGTCGCGCTGATCGCGGACGAATGGCTGGAAGCGGCGTTCTCCGGGCGGTTTCTCGGCGCGAGCTTTCTGATCACGGCGGGGCTGCTTTTTATATCGGACGCGCTGGCGCGCGTAAGCGGAGCGGATCGCGGCGAAACGGGCGTGAACCGGATGAGCGCGCGGCAGGCGCTGTGCATGGGCTGCATGCAGGCGCTGGCGATTGTGCCGGGGATTTCGCGCAGCGGCGCGACGATTGTCGGCGGGCTGGCGGCGGGCGTACCGCGGGAAACGGCGGCGAAGTTTTCGTTCCTGATGAGCGCGGTTGCGACGGTCGGATCGGTCGTGTTTAAGGGGAAAGAACTGGTGGAAACGATCGGCGCAGGCGGGGACGTGTTTGAGGGAGGAATTGCCGGAATGGCGGTCGGGATGGCAGTTGCAGGAGGGTGCGGATATGCGGCGATTCGGTGGATGTTAAGGGTAGTGGAGAGGGCGAGTTTGAAAGGGTTTGGGGTGTATATGGCGATAATGGGGATAGCGGTGTTGGTGTTGGGATAAGACTGCATGGTTTTGAGTAAAAAGCGGGAGGTGCAGGAACCTCAGGTTCCTGGCAGGGGTTTTAGGGGGCGGCGCCCCCTAACGTAACCCAAGCCCGTGCGGCCCGCGGCCGCATAAAGAAGCGCGCAATGTTCGCGCGGAGCGCGGACGAGCTAAACCCGCCGCATGGCTTTGAGTAAAAAGCGGGAGGTACAGAAACCTCAGGTTCCTGCACCTCCCGCTTTTTACTCAGAAACACGCAGCTTTTCTCAAAGATGCCCTTCCAGAATCGTCGGGATAATATTACTATGATACAACGCGTTCCCGATCTTCGACGCTTCCACCATCTCCGCAAACCCGTCGAACGGCAACACCGTCATCACCACCGGCACCAGCGCAAAAAACACAAACACAATAAACACACCGCGCACAATACCAAACGCGCCGCCAATGAGCGCGTCCAGATGCCGCAGCGCGGGCAGCCGGAACACATAGCCGATCAGCCCCGTCACCAGCGAGAGCGCCACATACGCTGCCAGAAACACCAGCACATAGCTGATCACCGAGATGATCGCCGTCACGATCGTCTGGTTGACGTAATCGGCGACGGTCGTGCTTCCGGTCGAGGCGAAAACCTGCGAGAGAATGTTATTCTCCAGCAGCGAACCGAACGGCTCTGGCAGGCGCACGCGCGAGATGATTTCGCTCACGCGGCTCATATCGATCCCCGCCACCGCCGTCTGCGAAAGCTCCAGATCGCCCAGACGCGAGGACGCATCGGTGTAATGAATCAGCGTGTTGACGATCGTCTGGTTGTTGCAAATCGCCGCCGAAAGCTTCGGCCCGAGCGTATACGCGCCGAACATGGAGCCGAACACGCTCGCCAGCCCCAACAGCGTCGTAATAAACCCGCGATACATGCCAAACAGCAGGCTGACGCCTACAATGCCAAGAATTACGTAATCAACCGCGTTCACCAAATCCCCCCCTCGCGTTGTGTTTTTATCCGCGCTCTGCGCGGATAGAATTCGCCAAACTCATCTCGTCGGCAGCTTCATCACAATCACCGCGTCGCCTGTGGCAAAAACGCCGCGATTGCCGTCGAGCATGCAGTAAAAGTCCGTCAGCTGGAAGGTAAGATACTTCGCGCTGAACGTCTTGCCGCCGTACGGACAATAGTATACCGCATTCTGGCTGAAACCGTAAACCCCGCTGTCGCCCAGGCCGCTGGCAAAGCAGGGCGCGAGCAGGCGCAGGCTGCGCGAGGTGTAGTTCGTCACCAGCCGCAATTCGGAAAACGCCGAACGCGCGCCCGAATCGGGCATGGGGTTGAACAGCGCGTACGTGTTGCGCCCGTGCGCGCGCACATCGCCCAGCAGCCAGCCGTAGACGAGAATGGAGCTGATGTCCTTCTGCTCGACGCACTTGTAATTATAACACGTTACCGTGCTGGTATCCACCAGCATGAGGTTATTGTTGTGCGAATAGACGCGGTAGACCACCTGATCGCTCAGTTCCAGCGCGCCGGTAGACATGCGGCCCGGCTCGTAGGTTGCGAGGTTGGTAATCGGCGCGTTGCCCGCCACATCCAGGCTCAGCACCCACATCAGCGAACCGTTCGAGGAGAAGAAGCCCGCGTCCATCACATACAGGTCGGAAAGCTCCAGCTGCTCGATCTGCACGCCGTTATGGTTCATCACCACCAGCGACGAATCCGTATCCGACGCGCCCCGGAGGCTGACGGCGATGTAGCTCTGCCCGATCGCGCCGAAGAGCACCTCAGCGGACATGCGGTCGTTGAAGGTGCAGGTGCCGTTTTTATCCAGCACGTAAACCTGCTGCCCCGCCCAGGCGACAATCTTCCCGTCGCCCACGCGGTAATCCGCGCCCGCGCCGAGAGTGAAGTGCCAGCGGCTCGAGCCGCCGGGACTGACGCAGTAAAGCGTCATGCCGTCGTAATACAGCACGTTTTCGCCCAGCGCCTGGATATTGTCCGTCGTCGCGGCCGGCAGGCGCACCACGCCCGCGTCGCGCCCGACAAGCGCGCGCACGCCCGCGACAATTCCGAAAATCGCCGCGGCGACAGCGCAAAGCGCCAGCACGGATTTGATAATCCGTCTGGCTGGCGGCCGCTTGCGGCCCCCCGGAGCGTCCTTGCCGGAGATGCCGCTTTTCACGTATGGATTTCTTCTGCTGCGCGGATTTCTTGTCTGCATAGTTTATTTGCTGCGCACGGCGTGGCGCAGATCCTCGAGGATGCTCGTCATCGCCGGATCCTCGGCGACCTTGTCGCACGCGTGCAGGATGGTGGAATGATCGCGCTGGAAGGCCGCGCCCAGCTGCGTGAGCGAAAGATCGGTCATCTCCCGCGCGAGGAACATGGCGACCTGGCGGGGGATAACGACTTCGCGGCTGCGCCGCTTGGCCGTCAGCTCCGCGGCGGCGATGCCGTAATAATCGGCCACGGCCTGCTTGATCGCATCGCACGTGATGCGCTTGGGATCCTTCACGGCGAGGATATCGCGCAGCGCCTCCTCGGCCACCTCGCGGGTGACGGGGCTGCCCTTCAGGTCGGCGAACGCGACGACGCGGGTGAGGCTGCCCTCGAGCTCGCGGATGTTCGACTCGATGCGCCCGGCGATCAGCTCCAGCACGTCGTCGCCGACCTGCAGGTTTTCGCTCAGCGCCTTTTTGCGCAGGATGGCGATTCGCGTCTCCAGATCCGGCCGCTGAATATCGGCCACAAGGCCCCACTCAAAACGGGAAACAAGCCGCTCCTCCAGCCGCATGATCTCCTTCGGCGGCTTATCGGAAGAAATGACGATCTGCTTGCCCGCGGTGTGCAGGGTGTTGAAGGTATGGAAGAATTCTTCCTGCGTGGAGTTATGTCCGGCGATGAACTGGATATCGTCCACCATCAGCACGTCCACATTGCGGAAACGGTTGCGGAACTCGGCGTTCTTGTTCTGCTGGATGGCCGTAATCAGCTCGTTGGTAAAGTTTTCGCTGCTGATATACAGAAGCTTCTTATCCGGGTAATCCTCGCGGATGCGATGGCCGATCGCGTGCATCAGGTGCGTTTTGCCCAGACCCACGCCGCCGTAGATGAACAGCGGGTTATACGCCTCTGCCGGCGCCTCGGCGACGGCCAGCGCGGCCGCGCGCGCAAAGCGGTTGGAGTTACCCACGACGAAGGTATCGAAGGTATACTTCGGGTTGAGCGAAAAGCTCGCCGTGACGGTATTGTCCGTGCGCGGGAAGAGCGTCTCCGCTTCCTGCGGCGTTACAAATTCCACGCGCAAAGACCGCCCCGCGGCCTGCGAGACGGCGCTGGTGATGAGCATGGAATAGCGCATCAGGATATGCTTCTTGATAAAATCGCTCGTCGTATCGATATACAGCGCGTCGCCCCGCAGCTTCAGAACGTTCAGCGGGGAAATCCACGTATCGAAGGACGGTTCGCTCATTTCGTCCCGCAAGAGGCCTTGCGCCTTTTCCCAGATTGCGGTTTCATTCATAACAGAGAGAACCCCCTTCGCATATGTGAGCACTGACAAAAATTCTGTCCGGCAACCGCCACGCCAGGCGTTCCGGACAGCAGGGTCATCATATCAAAAACGCGGCTTTTTTTCAAGGGCGCAAGCGCCCGAAAACTTTGGCGTAAATTGTGGTTCAAACGCGCCGCAACCGCGAAATATGGGGTTCGCCGTAAAAGTTATCCACAATTTATTGCGCGCAGGCGCGATTTTATCCACCAAAAGAAAATTAAAAAAGGCAGTTTGCACTATACAGCGCCTGTAAATTTTATATATTTATTCCATATGCAAAAAGGGCGATGTGGAAAACTCCGCATCGCCCCGTGGATAAACTCCGCCCAGGCTTACCGCTGCGGCAGCTCCGTGTTCATATCCTGAATGGTGTCGTACAGCGCGCGGTTGAAATGCCCCTTGATGCCGCTTTGCATCGTCAGCGCTTCGCTGATGGGCAGCGAATACATCTGGTTCTGGCGGCTGCCGATGACGAGGTTCTCCTTCCCCTCCATCAGGAGCCTGACGGCCATATTGCCCGATTCGAAGGCGAAAACCGCATCGTAGGTGGTCGGCGAATCGCCGCGCTGGGTGTAGCCCACGACGGTGGCGCGCACTTCGGCGCGGTGTCCGTCTGCGTCCTTGCACATATACTTCAGGCAGTCCGCCAGGCGGAAGGCCGTCATCGGCTCGCCGGGGAAGCACTGCTTGCCCTGCGCCATGAGGAGGCTGTAAATGTCAAAATCGGCCATGGCGCTGTACGCGCCCTCGGCCACGACGATCAGCGCGCTGGAATCGCCCATATCGATGGCGGCCTGCAGGCGCTTGGCGACGTCCTCAACGCTCCACGGCACCTCGGGCACGAGGCAGATCTCGGCGTGCGAGGCGATGGCCGTGCGCAGGGCGATATCGCCGCAGTTGCGGCCCATAACTTCCATCACGTGCGGACGGTCGTGCGAGCGGGACGTGGCGCGAACCTCGCGCGCGCTGCGCAGGCAGACGTTGGTGGCCGTATCGAAGCCGAGGGTCATGTCGGTGTAGGTCAGGTCGTTGTCGATCGTGCCGGGGATGCCGATGCAGGGCATGCCGAAGCCGCACAGCTTGGACGCTCCGTTGAAGCTGCCGTCGCCGCCGACGACGACGACGCCTTCCACGCCGATGGCCGTCAGCGTCAGCGCCGCCAGCATCTGGTTTGCCGGGTCCTTGAACTCCAGGCAGCGGGCGGTGTGCAGATGCGTGCCCGGGCGGGCCTGAATATCCAGCTGGGTGTCGAGATCCAGCGAGATCAGATCCTTCTTGAAGACAGGATATTCGGCGACGAAGTCGCTGAAATGCTCATACAGCGCGAACTGGCCGCGGTATTTGCGCAGCAGCGTGCGGGTATCCGGCAGCGCCACGGAAGCGCGGGAGCGCACCGCTTCGAAAATCTGGCCGACGAGCACCTTTTCGGCGGGCTCGGTGACGACGCTGAGCATCTTCTTCTCCAGCGCGTCCATCAGGCGCGGTTCGTAGATGATGATGCCGTTATAGCCGCGATGGATACCGATGAGCGGCATGCCGTAATGCGCGGCGGTACGGGCGACCGCCACAACGGCAGAGTTCATGCCGGGCGCGTCGCCGCCGGAGGTGAGGACTGCGATCTTACGCATAATCAAAACTCCTTCTGGACTGTTAAGGCAGAAACCGTATCCTTCGCGCGAAGGATGGCGGGACGGCGCAGAGACCTCCGTCAGCCTTTACACGATATTGTCCGGCGCTGCCTTAAGTTATTTCATACAGGTTCTGGTCGAACAGCACCTTGCGCGCCTCCTCCGCCTCGGAACGAAGCACGAGCAGCTCGTAATACGAGTCCTCCGCGTCCGCCGCGCGGGATATGGGGCGTAACCGGGCCATGAAGCCTTCTTCGGTGAGCCGCTGCTGCAGCCGCTCCGCCGCCGAAAGCGATTTGGCCATGTGAATCACCATCCACATACCGAAACTCCTTTTGCGAATAAGCGCTTTATATACTGTTCTTATGCATTATAACACGCAGGCCGGCGCCACACAAGAAAAAATGTGATCGAATTCACGCTTCCGCGCTGTGTTCCTGTGAAAAACTTGCGTCTTTTGCGGTTTTCGTGTATAATCATTATTTGGAAAAAAACAATGTCGGAGGTTCGACAATGCCTCTTTTGAAATATCGCTGCCCCGCCTGCGGGAAGGTCTTCGAAGAGCTCGTCAGCTTTTCCCGGGCGGAAGAGGCGGTCTGCCCCGCCTGCGGCGAAAAGGCGCAGCGCGCCTATGAGGGCAAATGCCTGTTCGGCCTTTCCGGTTCGTCGGCCGGACGCGGCGGCTCGGGCGGCTGCACGGGCAACTGCGCCACGTGCGGCGGATGCTCCGGGCATCAACATTAAAAGCGGCGACCGAGGATTTCAATCATGACGACAGAGCGCAGATTCTACATACGCGGCGGCGTTCCGCTTGAGGGCGACGTGCAGGTTTGCGGCGGCAAGAATACTTCCGTCGCCATTCTTGCGGCGGCGCTTCTTTGCGACGAACCCGTGCGCGTGGAGAACCTGCCCGATATTTCCGATACGCGGCTGATGCTTTCCATGATGGAGGGCGTCGGCGCGCGCATTACGCGCGAAGGCGCGTCCACCGTCGTGATCGACCCGCGCTATCTTACCAGCGTACACCCGGACGACGCCATGAGCCAGAGCATGCGCGCAAGCTATTATCTGCTCGGCGCGCTGCTGGGCAAAACGGGCGAGGGCATGATCGCGCACCCCGGCGGCTGCGCCATCGGCTCCCGGCCGATCGATCAGCACGTCAAGGGTTTCCGCGCGCTGGGCGCGGAGGTGGACGATACCGGCCCCGTCATCACCGCGCGGGCGGCGAACCTGCAGGGCAACGAGATTTTCATGGACTGCGTTACCGTCGGCGGCACGATCAACATCATGCTCGCCGCCTGCCGCGCGCAGGGCAATACCATGATCTACAACGCGGCCAAGGAGCCGCACATCGTCGATACGGCCAACTTCCTCAACGCCATGGGCGCGCATATCCGCGGCGCGGGCACGGACGTGATCCGCATCCGCGGCGTGAGCCGCCTGCACGGCTGCACCTACGCCGTCATTCCCGACCAGATCGAGACCGGCACGCTCATGATCGCCGCGGCCGCGACGCACGGCTGCGTTACCATTCACGGCTGCATCCCCACGCACATGGAATCGCTCACCGCAAAGCTGCTGGAAATGGGCGCGCGCGTGGAGGATTACGACGATATGATTCGCGTTTATTCCCACGGCGGCCACCGCGCCGTCAGCTTCAAAACGCAGGTCTATCCCGGCTTCCCGACCGACCTGCAGCAGCCCATGAGCGCCCTGCTTACCACCGCGCGCGGCACCAGTCTCGTTACCGAGACCATTTTCGACGCGCGCTTCCATCACCTCGAACAGATGCGCCGCATGGGCGCGCGGGTGCGAATTTCGGGCCGCTCCGCGGCCATCGACGGCGTAATCAAGCTCCATGGCGCATCCGTCGCCGCAAGCGATTTGCGCGCCGGCGCCGCTCTCATCATCGCCGGCCTCATGGCCGAGGGCGAGACTGAAATCAGCAACATCCACTACATCGAGCGCGGCTACGAGAACATCGACGAACGGCTGCGCGAGCTGGGCGCGGATATACGAAAGATATAGGAGAGTTTGATTCTTTTTTTGCGAGGGGCCCTTTCTTTCAGGAGAAAGAAAGGGGCCCTCGCGCTCCCCGCCAAAGAAAGCCGCATGCGTTTTCCTGTTCCGGCGCGCGGAGGGCGCGCCGGAACGAAGGTGCGTTATCCCACCCCGGCGCGAATCGCCGCCCCCTCCGGGCGGTGCTTCGCGCAAAAGAGGCTTTCTTGGGGTGAGAGCGCGAGAGAGGGGACTTCTTTCTCCTGAAAGAAGTCCCCTCTCTCGCAAAAAAAACGTTTTCCCTCGTTTTCTTATCTCGCGCTCTTGACAGCGAGCCAGATGCGGTTGTATGTCTGGATGTCCTTGGAGATGTCGTGGAAGAATTCGCAGCGGGCGACGGTCTCGTCGGTGGGGAAGAGGGTTTCGTCCTCAAGAAGCTCGGGCTGCTCGGCGCGAATCATCTCGATGGCGCCCTTATTGGGGGTGCAGTAATAGATTTCTTCGAAGTTCATCAGCGCGACGTCGGGGCGGCAGAGGAAGTTGATAAACTTCATGGCGTTGTCGTAGTTTTTCGCGCCCTTGGGCACGCACAGGCCGTCAACCCAGACGTTGGAGCCTTCCTCGGGGACGACGTAGGCGAGATCGTCGCTGTAGCTCATGGCATAGGCAGCGTCGCCGGACCACATCAGGCCCATCGCCGCTTCGCCGGCGATCATCTTGTCCTTGGTTTCGTCCACCTGGTACGCCTTGACGATACCGGCCTTTTTCTGCTCGATGAGCTTTTCCTTAGCCTGATTAAGCGCGTCCTTGTCGCGGGTGTTCATCGAATAGCCGAGCATTTTCAGCGTCACACCCAGCGTATCGCGGATGGAGTCCATCATGAACACGTTGTCGTAATACTGCTCGTCCCACATCGCCGTCCAGCTGGTGATCGGCGCGGAAACCATGGTCTTGTTATAGAGGATGCCGACGGTGCCCCACATATACGGCACGGAATATTCGCCGGTGGGATCGTAGTCGGCGGTCTTGAGCCAGTCGAGCGTATTCTCGGTGGCGTTGGGCAGCTGAGAATAGTCGAGCTTCTCGAGCAGATCCTCGGCGATCAGCCGTTCGATAATATAATCCGAGGGGAAGATCACGTCGTAGCTCTTCGGGTCGTTTTCGACCTGCACGAGCATATCCTCGTTGGTGGTAAACCGCATATAGTTCACCTTGATGCCGGTTTCCGCTTCAAAAAGGTTAATCGCATCTTCACAGATGTAATCCTCCCAGTTGAAGACGTTGACCTCTTCGGCGGCGAACGCCGGAAGGGCGGCCAGCAGCATCGACAGGGCAAGCGCGAAAGCAAGAACTTTTTTCATCGACAGGGGATCCTCCTTTATTTTCTTTTGCCGCGAAGCGCCCCATGGGTCACTTTTCGGCTTTATTGCTCCGACCGGTGATGAGCAGCAGAAGCGCCAGCACGGTCAGGAACATGATAGCGGACAGCGCGTTGATCGTCGGCGGAACCTTGCGGCGCGTCATCGAGTAGATGAGCATGGACAGGTTCTGCGTGCGGACGGACGTGAAATAGCTGATCACGAAATCGTCCAGCGACATGGTGAACGAAAGCAGCGCGCCGGTGACCACGCCGGGCATGACCTGCGGCAGGATCACCTTTTTCAGCGCCCTTGCGGGCGGACACCCCAGATCCAGCGCGGCCTCGTAGAGGTTTTTATCCATGCGCTTGAGCCGGGGGAGAACGGAGAAAATCACATACGGCGTATCGAACGTGATATGCGCCATGAGCATGGTGAGATAGCCGCGCGGCACGCGCGCAAAAAGGAAAAGGATCATCAGCGAGATGCCGGTGACGATATCGGGCATGAGCATCGGCAGGTTCGTCACGTTCATGAACAGCGCGCGCATGCCGGATTTCATCGAATGGATGCCGATGGCGGCGAACGTGCCCAGGACGGTGGCGACGAGCGTCGCCAGCGCGGCCACAGAGACCGTCACGTACAGCGCCTGCAGGATCGACCGGTCGTGCAGCAGCTGCCCGTACCATTTCAGCGAGAAGCCGCCCCAGACGGCGCGCGTTTCGCTGGCGTTGAACGAATAGACGATCAAAACCACGATGGGCGCGTAGAGGAACAGCAGCACGAGGGCAAGATAAATCTTTTTGAACGTTTTCAAATCATGCCGCCTCCTTCCGCCTGGCCGCTGGGATCAACCCGGTTGAGAATACCGATCGAAATCAGGATGAGCGCCATCATAATCAGCGAAAGCGCCGAGCCGAAGTTCCAGTCGCCCACGGTGAGGAACTGGTTTTCGATCAGATCGCCAAAGAGCATGAACGTGCCGCCGCCCAGCAGGCGGGGGATGACGAACGTCGTTACCGCGGGCATGAAGACCATCGTAATCCCGCTGACGACGCCGGGCACGCTCAGCGGCAGCGTTACGCGACAAAACGCGGTTACCGCGTTCGCGCCCAGATCGCTCGCCGCCTCCAGCAGCTTGTAATCCGACTTGGCCAGCACCGAATAGATCGGGAAGACCATAAAGGGCAGGAAGTTATACACCATGCCCATCAGCACCGCGCGCTCGGTGTACATCAGCTTTTTGCGGCCCACGCCGATCCATTCGAGGAAGCGGTTGATGATGCCCGTATCCTCCAGCAGCGTCATCCACGCGTACGTGCGCAGCAGGAAGTTCATCCACATGGGAAGGACGAAGAGCACGACGATAATGTGCGAGCGTTTGAAATCCCGGCTGGCCAGAAACAGCGCCGCGGGATAACCGACGAGCAGGCACAGCGCCGTGCACAGCGCCGCCAGATACAGCGAGTGCGCGAGAATGCCCAGAAACTCCGGCTCGAGGAACATGCGGAAATTTTCCAGCGTGAACTCGTCCATGTAGGTGAACGCGTAATAGAAAATCAGGAAAATCGGGACGACTGTAAACAGCAGCATCCACAGCCCGTAGGGGAGGGCGAAAGAAGAGCGCTTCATGCTTTGGCGGCCTCCTCCATCTTGTGCATGATATGAATGCCGTCCGGCAGGATGGACACGCCCACCTCGCTGCCCTCCGGCAGCATCTGCGTCGAATCCACCTTCCACTGCGTATCGCCGACCTGCACCATCATCCGCCAGTGCACGCCCTTGAACAGCACCGAGCGCACCACGCCGCGCATCATGCCCGCGCCGGGATCGCCCAGAACGACGTCTTCCGGACGGATCACAACGTCGACCGGCGCATTCTCGCCGAAGCCGCCGTCCACGCAGACGAATTTATGGCCCGCGAACGTCACCAGCCGGTCCTCGATCATCACGCCGTCGAGAATGTTGCTCTCGCCGATAAAGTCGGCGACAAAGGCGTTGGCCGGCTCGTCGTAAATATCCTTGGGCTTGCCGATCTGCTGAATGAGGCCGCCCTTCATCACGACGATCGTATCGCTCATCGTCAGCGCCTCTTCCTGATCGTGCGTGACGTAGATGAAAGTGATGCCCAGGCGCTGCTGCATCTTCTTCAGCTCCAGCTGCATGTCCTTGCGCAGCCGCTGATCGAGCGCGCCGAGCGGTTCGTCCAGCAGGAGCACCTCCGGCTCGTTCACCAGCGCGCGCGCAATGGCCACGCGCTGCTGCTGCCCGCCGGAGAGCGCATCGATGCCGCGCTTTTCAAAGCCTTTCAGGCCGACCATTTCCAGCATGGCCGCTACGCGGCGTTTGATCTCCGCCTTCGGAACCTTCGCAATCGTCAGGCCGAAGGCGACGTTGTCGAACACGTTCAGGTGCGGGAACAGCGCGTACTTCTGGAAGACCGTGTTCACGCGCCTGCGATACGGGGGCACTTCAGTCATGTCCGCGCCGCCGAAGAGGATCTTGCCGCGGGTCGGCGTTTCAAAGCCGCCGATCATCCGCAGCGTGGTCGTTTTGCCGCAGCCCGACGGCCCCAGCAGGGTCACGAACTCCTTTTTGCGGATATAAAGGTTCATGTTGGAGACGGCCTCATAGCCGTCGAATTCCTTGGTTACCCCAACCAGTTCAATCAGGCGCAGATCCTCAACCATGGCGGTGCGCTCCTTTTGCAAAAAAATAAATTAAAAGCTGGGCGGCGTTGCGATCCAGAGAATTTTCGCGGTCGTTTTTCCGGCGTTTTCAAGCCAGTGCGGCGCGGAGGGGTGGATGCAGAAGCTTTCCCCCGCCTTGACGCGATGCTTGGAGCCGTTCAGATGCAGGATCACGCTGCCGGAGAGAACGTAGCCAAACTCCTCGCCCTCGTGCGGGTCCTGCTTTTGCGTGCTCTGGCCGGCGCCAAGCGCCACCAGAATGGGTTCCATCTCGTTCTTCTGCGCGTTGGGCACGAGCCAGGTGATATGGCCGTGCTCCTCGTCGTCCAGTTCGAACATGTCGTCGCGCGAATAGACGCACTTTCGCTCGCTGTCGTCGGAGAAGAAGGCGCGCGGGCTGGTGCCGAGGCACTCGAGAATGTCGATCAGCGTGGCGATCGAGGGGGACGTGAGATCTCGTTCGAGCTGAGAAATAAAGCCCTTGGAAAGCTCGCAGCGGTTGGCGAGCTCTTCCTGCGTCAGTCCCAGCTGAATGCGCAGCCGTTTGATTTTCGGGCCGATTTCCATCGAAACACCTCTTTGCGGCCTGGAAAATTTGCCGCCAAAACGGGCAAAATTAAAAGGGCCGTAAAACCCTTTCAACTTTCCGTCCGGCAGCTCAGTGCTAAACCGGGAGTTTAGCATTTCTGTGGTTTAGAAACGCTAAACAATTTGTCGGCACATAGTAAACCACATCTTTGCCGTTCTGTCAACAGGATTCCCGGTTTTTTATAAAAAAAGTTCCTCCCGCAAAGGCTTTTCGGCCTCTGCGGGAGGAAACGCCCGTTTTATCCCGGCAAAAATCAGTCGTCCATGTGGAACGCTTCGCGAATCGCCTGCACTTCCGGCTCGGTGATCTTCACCAGCGGGCCGATGTCGCGCGCGGCGATCAGCGCCTTGGCGCTGTATTCCAGCACCTCCAGGCGGTCGAACGCGTTGAGCAGCGTCTGTCCGGCGACGAGCACGCACTCGTTGTCCACCAGCAGCACGGGCGTGCGCTTGTCGAACGCCGCGGCCGTGCCGTCCGGATCGGTCGTCGCGGCCATGAAGGGCACGCGCTTGACGTCCTGCAGCATCAGGTAGCTTTCCGGGATCAGGCGGGAATCAAATTCCGCGTCCGTCACGGCGAAGGCCATGATCGCCGGCGCGTGCGCCAGAATCACAGACCCAACCTCCGGGTGCTTTTCGTAAATCTTCTGGTGCAGAAGCACGCTGCGGCTCGGGCGCTTGCCCTGCTCGCACATGCCGCCCTTGATGTGGACGATATCCTCGGGCTCGAGGTATTTGCGATCCTTATTGTACGGCGTAATCAGGAAGGAGCCGTCCGTCAGGCGCACGGAGAACGTGCCCTGCGTGGAAGTGAACAGCCGCTGATCGTACGCGCGATGGATGAGCCTGCACATATCGCGGCGCGCGGCGCGCTCCTCGCTGGAATAGCACTTGGGGATGAATTCGTCCATCAGCGGATGGCGGCGGGTCGCGTTCTGCTCGATCTGCTCGGCCGTCAGCGGGTGAATGGTGCCCAGCTTTTCCGCGTCGATCTGCAGCCGGCCGCAGAAATCAAACGTTTCAAACGCCATGAACGCGGAGAACAGATCCTTCGCGCCGATAACGCAGCCGTGGTTTTCCATCATGACGGTGTTGTAGCCCTCGGCGAAGCGCTTGGCGATGTTCTTGCCCAGCTGCTGGCTGCCCGGCACGTCGTAATCGGCCATGACGATTTCGCCGCAGACCTGGCGCAGATCGGGCACAAGGTTTTCCGCGGGCAGCACGCGCGCTACGCTGAATGCGACCAGCGTCGGCGGATGCGCGTGCAGAATGGCCTTCAGGTCGGGACGGATTTTATAAATATCCAGATGGAACGGCAGCTCCACGGACGGCTTATGCGGGCCGATAACCGTGCCGTCGGGCTTGACGCAGCAGATGTCCTGACGCGTAAGGGCGCCCTTGTCGATGCTGCTGGGCGTAATCCACACGTCGCCGTTTTCATCGCGGATGGACAGGTTGCCGCCGGAGGTCGTGGTCATGCCGTATTCGTAGATACGCTGCATGATCATGACAAGCTGATCCGCCGGATGCAGAAGATCAAATCGCATAGTGAAACCCTCCATTTATTTCCTTCATTCTACCCCGAAAATTATAAGTCATTCCCCGCCATAATGCAAGCCGCGCGCGTGATTTTCCCGCCCGTTCACGCATATGCTGGTCTTACAAAGGAGTGAAATGCATGCGGCTGGGCGTTGCGTTTGAGGGAGGCGGCGCGCGATGCGCGGCGGAGCTGGGCGTACTGCGGGCGCTTGCGCGCGCGGGCGTGGAGCCGTACGCCTTCGCCGGCTGCGGCGCGGGAGCGGTCGCGGCGGCGGCGGGCGCGCTGCTTTTGCCGCCTGAGATCTGCCTCGCCCGGCTCAAGGGCTGCGCGCGGCGCGGCCGCGTGCGCATGCTGGCGCTGCGTTCGGCGCTGGAAAGCTGCTTTCCGGGCGAAATCTACGGCTCGTGGCGACTCGCCGTACCCGCGGCCGATCTTTCAACCGGCACGGCGCGCGTCTACGCCTCGCAGTTTCCTCTCCGGCCCGATCCGCGGCCCTGGAGCCGGCAGGCCGCGCTGTGCGAAGCGCTGCTGGCGGCGATGTCCGTACCCGGCGCGCTGCCGCCGGCGGAACTGCGCGGCCGGCAGCTGGCGGGCGGCGGCATGCTGCGGGCGCTTTTGCCCGCGCTTCTGCGCGCGCTGGGAGCCGAACGCGTGCTGTGCGTGCGCGTCGTAGGCGCGGAGGAAACGCGCGCCGAGCGCAGCAGACAGGCGCAGGCCGTTCGCGCGGCGACGCTTCTTTCGGTCCCGCCACAGGACGCGGACTGGACGCTCGCGCTGGAAAACAAATGCGCGCCCTTCGGCGTGCTCGACACACGCGCGATGGACGCGCTTTTTGAAACAGGTTACGCCGCGGCGGCGGCCGCTCTCCCGGCGCTGTGGCGGCAGGAGCCGCGCCCGCGCGGCAAGATTCTGCGTTTTCCCTGTATCGTCACAGAAGAAGGCTGACGCACGTCTGCACGATCCCCATGAAAAAACCCAGCAGCGCGCCGAGCCAGACGATCGCGCGCAGCTCCTTTTTCATCACGGACATGATCATCTTTTCCAGCTCGGCCATGGAAATGGCGTTGAGCTTATCCTCCACCACGCCGCCGAGATTGACCATCTGCAAAACGCCGGCCAGCCGGGTTTTGACGAGCTTCTCGTATTCGCGCAAAAGCGCGTCGCGCAGGCCGTCCAGCGGCAGCGGCGCGGCAAGCTCGGCCACGGGTTTCGTCATCGTTTCGCGAATCGCGTCGCCAATGAGCTGATCGAGCAGATCGGGGCCCTGCTTTTCCATCGCCTCGCGAATGGCCTGCGCCAGCTTCTGCTGATACTGCGCCTCGCGCCGTTCGTCCAGCAGCAGCCCCTTGAGCATGCCCAGCGAAGTATTCAGCCGCGCCGAGGCTTCCGTCATAATCAGCTCGGCCAGCCGGTTTTCTAGCCCGCTTTCGAGCACCTTTTTCAAAATGAACTCCCGCGCCTCGACGCAGGCGCGGTTTTCCAGCGCCGCCACGCGCTCCTCGCCCATCGGGGCAGAGAGCAGTTCGCGGGGACTGTTTTCTTCTGCGCGCAGGCGCGCGACGGTTTCGTCCGCCGCCTCGCCCAGCTGCGCCATCATCCGCGGCGAAAGCAGCGCGTCGCCGAGCACCTCGGCGCTGAGCAGTTCCGAATCGAGCACCTCGCGAATGGCGCGCGCGATGCGGCCGCGCTCTTTGGCGATCAGCCCGGGCGTAAACGGCACGCGCCGGCCGAAAATCCGCTTTTCTTCGTAAGGCCGCAAAAGCATCCGCACGGCGATATCGTTTGTAATGTAACCGATCAGCGCGCCTGCGGCGGGACCAATCAGCCAGCTCCAGTTAAAGCCTCCCACGTTTCGGAAAGCCCTCCTTCAGCGAAATATTTGACTTACTTTGACCATTGTATCGCTTTCCATCTTTTTTGTCAAGCGCGGCAGGATTCCGCCTGCGGCGGGCGGAAATTATAACGGCATCGTCATTATTCGCGAGGGAGGAATCTTCGTGGATTTTTTTGATATTATCGGCCCGGTGATGATCGGCCCCTCGTCGTCGCATACGGCGGGAGCGGCGCGCATTGGCCGCGTCGCGCGCGATCTGCTGGGCGAAACGCCGGCAAGAGCCGAAATCGGCCTGTACGGCTCGTTTGAAAAAACCTATCAGGGGCACGGCACCGACCGCGCGCTTGTCGGCGGCCTGATGGGCATGAACGTGGACGACCCGCGCCTGCGCGACGCGCTTTCCATGGCGGCCGCGGCGGGGATGCAGGTGCGCTTCGCTCCCGTTCCGCTGCGCGCAGCGCACCCGAACACCGTCGTCCTGCATATCACCGGGGCAAGCGGCAAATCGATCACCGTGCGCGCGGCCAGCGTCGGCGGCGGGCGCGTGATGATTCAGGAGCTCAACGGCCTGGAGGTGAACTTCTCCGGCGAGGAGGACACGCTCATCATCCGCCATCACGACGCGCCGGGCGCGATTGCGCGCGTCACCGGCCGCCTGGCCGAGGCGGATGTAAACATCGCCACGATGCGCGTTTTCCGCAAGGAAGAGGGCGGCGACGCGATTATGGCGCTCGAGCTGGACAAGCTTCCCGGCGACGCAATCGTCGAATCGCTCCGGCAGATTCGCGGCATTTACGACGTAACGCTGCTGAAAAAGAGGTAACGCAATGTTTGGATCCATGAAAGAGCTTGTGGAGGCCGCAGGAAGCGGCAGCATCGCTCAGGCGGCAAAAGAGGAGCAAGCAAGCCAGAATCATTCCGAAATAGCATCTCAAGTGGAGCGTATGCGCCAGGCGCTGCAGGTGATGCGCGAATCGAGCGAGGACGGGCTGACCCCCGGCCGCCGCTCGATGTCCGGCCTGACGGGCGGCGGCGCGATCAGGCTTTTTGCGCACGCGGAAAACGCTGCGAGCGGCCCGGTCATGGGGCGCGCCATCGCGCGCGCGCTGTCGGTGGCCGAGTGCAACGCGTGCATGGGCAAAATCGTCGCCGCGCCGACGGCGGGCGCGTGCGGCATCCTGCCCGCGGCGCTTCTGACAATGCAGGAAACGCGCGGCTGCACGGATGATCAGCTCGTGGACGCGCTGTTTACGGCCGCGGCCGTCGGCGGCGTAATCGCGACGCGGGCAAGCATCTCCGGCGCGGAGGGCGGCTGTCAGGCGGAATGCGGCAGCGCGTCCGCGATGGCGGCGGCGGCCGTGTGCGAGCTGGCGGGCGCGCCCGCGCAGGCGGCGGCGGACGCGGCGGCCTTCGCGCTGATGGCCTCGATGGGGCTTGTCTGCGACCCCGTGCGCGGGCTGGTCGAGGTGCCGTGCGTGTATCGCAACGTCTCGGGCGTTGCTAACGCGCTGACAGCCGCGGACCTTGCGCTGAGCGGCGTGGCCTGCCCGCTCGACGCGGACGACGTAATCGACGCGATGAAAACCGTCGGCGACGCGATGCCCGCGTCCCTGCGGGAAACGGGCGAGGGCGGCTGCGCGGCCTGCCGGGTGAGGTTCGAATGAAGACGCTTTGGAAGCGGATCACTGCAAACCCGTACTGGTATTACGCCCTCTATGTCCCGGTTTACCTGCTCGCCTTCTGGATCATCGAGCGCTTCATGCCCGCCGATCGCGTGTACTGGCCCAGCTGGATTCCGCTGGACGATCAGATTCCCTTCCGCGCGCAGTTCGTATGGTTTTATGTGCTGTGGTTCCCGTATCTGGTCGTGCCGGGCGTTTACTGGCTTTTGAACGAACCGGAAACGTACCGGCGCTATCTTGTGTCGATCATGCTGAGCTTTTCCCTCGCGGTCTTCGTCTGCATCGTTTTTCCCAACTGCCAGAACCTGCGGCCCGATCCCGTGCCGGGCAAGGGGCTGGCGGCGGCGCTTGTCCGCGCGCTCTACGCGACGGATACGAACACGAACGTCCTGCCGAGCGTACACGTAATCGGCGCGGTCGCCGTCGCGTTCGCGTGCGCGTACAGCCCGGCCGCAAGGCGGCGCAAATGGGCGCTGCCGCTCGTCTGTCTTCTCGCCGCGCTGATCACGCTCTCGACGGTATTTATCAAGCAGCACTCCGCGCTGGACGTGTTCGCGGCGCTGGCGGTATGCGTGCCGCTGTGGTTCGCGGTCTACGGCAGACGCGGCATCCCCGCCCTGCGCGACGCGAAACGCCGCAAATAAGGAGGTTTCCATGCAAAAGCTGACCGCGCAAGCCGCGCAGATCATGGCCGAGCGCTTCGGCAGAGATACCGTTCTCCCGCTCGCCACGTCGGAAAACAACGTTCCCTTCGTCCGCAGCGTCAACGCGTACTATGAGGACGGCGCGTTCTACGTCATCACCTACGCCCTTTCCAACAAAATGAAGCAGCTGCGGAGCAATCCCGTCTGCGCCATCGCGGGGGAATGGTTCACCGCGCATGGCCGGGGCGAGAGCCTCGGCTGGTTCAGCCGCCCGGAAAACGCGGCGATCGCGCGCCGGCTGCGCGAGGCCTTCGCCGGCTGGATCGACAACGGCCACAACAATTTCGCCGATGAAAACTGCATCATCCTCAAAATCGCGCTGACCGACGGCGTGCTCCTCTCTCACGGCACGCGGTACGAGATCGATTTTACAAAATAACGGTTCCTTATCCGCCTCACGCTGTGAGGCGGTTTTTTTATCGCGCCTCCCGCGGCGCGGCCTCCTCCCGCGCGTCCAGCGCGAAATAATCCTCGATCCCCTTCGCTACGGCCTCCGCCACGCGCCCGCAGTACGCCTCCTGCCGCAAAAGCGCTTCCTCCGCCGCGTTCGACAAAAACCCGCACTCCACCAGCGCGGACGGAATGCCCAGCGACAGAATATAAAAATCCCCGGCCGCGGCCGTTCTTTCTTTTTTCGGCGCAAGCGCCTCAATCATGGCCGCCTGCAGCGTTTCGGCAAGCTGCCGTCCGGCGGGGCAGTCCCCGCGGCAGAAAACCTGCGGCCCGGACTGGCTCTTATCCCGATACTCGTTCATATGGATGCTCACCAGCAGTTCCGCGCCCGCGTCGAGCACAAGAGCGGCGCGGCGCTCCATATCCTGCCGCTTCTTCCGAATCGGCGGGTTTTTATCGCACAGCGCATAGTCGCCTTCGCGCGTCATCACAACCTGCGCGCCGCGCGCCTCCAGCGCCTGCTGCAAAAGCTTTGCCACGCGCAGGTTATACTCTTTCTCCCACCGGCCGCCCGGCGCGCGCGCGCCGCCGTCGTATCCGCCGTGTCCCGCATCCACGGCGATCACGCGGCCTTCCAGCGTCTGCGGCACGGCGGCGGAAACAGGCGCTTCTTCGTCCTGCGCCGGCGCGATCATCAGCGCGAGAGCAAGAACCATGACCACTGCGCATACGCTGTGCAAAATATGGGTATATGCATGCCGTCTCATAAACCTGCCGCCCCCTTTCATCTGGTTTCAGACTATGAACTCAGTGGAAAAGACATGCCTTTTCCACAGGAACAAACCAAAGTCTGTGGACAAGCCTGTGAAAGGACTTTGGTCGGGTTTTCCACATATCAACAGAGTTATCCACAACCTTTCTTCAATCATTCGCCCACTTTTCCACGTTATCAACGACTTATCCACACCACTTATCCCCTGGGGTGGAAGATTTTTCCGCCCCGTGGACAAGATGTTAACAAATTATGACGCATTTATAACGATATACATGCATACCCATGTATAGGGAGGCGGGGGTTTGGCGGGGTTTTTGGGGGGGAACCCTTCTTTCTGGAGAAAGAAGGGTTCCCCCGCACCCCCTCCGAAGAAAGCCGCTTTCCGCCGTCCGCCCCTCGGAGGGAGGGGCGGACGGCTTGGGTTAGCCGAAAATACGGTTATAAACCGCCGCGCTTTTTTCCCACATTCTTCGCTGATATGGGCTTCCTCGCCTTTATCAGCGCAAAAACGGCAAGTCTTTCCGAAACTCGGAACTTGCCGCTTTTCACGTTTCTCAGCGCGCTTTCTGCTTTACTCGTTGCTTTCCACTCTTGCCGCCAGCACGGTCATATCGTCCGGCGGCGTGTTTTTCACCCGCTGCAGCGCGCGCTGCAGAAGCGTATCGGCCACCTGCTGCGGATCGGCCTCCTCATCGCGCGGAGCCATGCCGCCCAGCGCGCGCAGGAAGGCCGCGTCGTCGCGGCCGAAAGCGTCCACCACGCCGTCGGTCACCATCAGCAGCAGATCGCCCGGCTGCAGCCGCGCCGACAGCCTGCGCGGCGTCGCCGCCCCGACGATTCCCAGCGGCAGCGCGTCGCCCCCGATGCGGCGGCAGCGTCCTCCCCTCAGCAGATAGGACGGGCATGCGCTCAGCTTTTCAAAGTTGACCTCTCCGCTGTCCAGCTCCGCCACGCACAGATCCATCGTCGCAAACGTTTCGCCCCCACGGCAGGCCTCCAGCATGCCGTTGACCAGACGCAGCGCGTCGCGGCGGCTATATCCTGCGCGCAGCGCGCGCAACAGCAGCTCCAGCGCCGCGCGGCTCTCGCGGTTCGCCTCGCGGCCCGAGCCCATTCCATCGCTGACGGCCAGCAGATATTTTCCCGCCGACAGTCGTTCCCACGCCGAGCCGTCGCCCGAGACCTGTTCGCCTGCTGCCGTCGCGCACGCGCGTCCCACGGCAACGCGCAGCGCCGGCTTTTCGCTGAACAGCATCCATTCCTCGCCCCTGCGCAGGCATTCCATCTTCGCGCCCACGGCCGCGCCCAGCGCGGTTTCCAGCCGCGCCGTCTTCGTTTCGCTCTCGCATGCGACGTTCAGCCATATGTGCAGCCGCCCGTCCAGCACGCATACGCTCAGCGCGTCCGGTCGGCCGCGCAGCGCGGGCATCGCAGTGCAGACGGCCTCCCGCGCCCGCAGCGCCGTTCCGTCCTCTCCCTCGATCTGTTCGCAGACGGAAAAGAGCGTGCGCGCCTGCGCGTCCAGCTGTTCGGCGATCCAGGCGCGATTCTCGTTCAGCCGCGCCCTGTCCTGTTCCTGCTGCGCGTTTTGCCCCACCAGCGCCGCGGCCAGCGGATACATTTCCGCCCCGCGCAGGCAGCCGAACGCCTGCACCGCGCGCCGCACAGCCTCCTCCGCGCCGCGTCCCTCGCGCCCGGCGCACGCGGTAAGCGCGCCGTCCATCAGCCGCAGCGATTCCTCGCGCCGCGCGTCCCAGCATTCGCGCTGCCGCTCGCACCCCGTACACAGGCGACAGGCAAGCAGCTCGACGGGCGGCATCTCCTCTTCCGCCGCCTGTGCGGGCAGAAGCCGCGTCATATCCGAAAGCGCGCGGGCGCGTTCGCGCAGCACGTATGTCATCGCGGCGCAAGCGCCGCCTGAGAGAAACCGCGCCTGCGGCTGCAGCAGCCCCCGAAGCGCGTCGAGCCACGTCTGCGGCAGCACTGCAAATACGAGCGCCGCCAGCAGAATCGGCGGCAGCTGCAGCGCCACGCCTTCCAGCCCGGAGGCCAGCAGCACCAGCGCGCTCACGCCCAGGCCCGCGCCCGCCGCACACAGCCAGCGCGCGCCGCTTCCCGGCAGCCCCGCCAGCGCGCCCAGCGCGCATAAATACAGCATCCCCCACGGCTGCCCGCCCGAAAACGCCTGCAAAAGCCCCAGCAGCACGCCCGCGGCCGCCGCAAGCCCCGGCCCCGCGCAATATCCCGCTGCCAGCACGCACAGCGCGGCGAGCATCCCGCCCAGGCTGCACCCGCGCACGCGCACCCATTCCAGTCCCATTGAAACCGACGCGCACAGGAGCAGCAGGCAGAGCTTATCGTCCGAGGAAAGCGCCTGATCGGGCAGGTTCAGCGCCAGCAGCGCCCGCGCGAAAACGGGCGTAAGCACGCCCGCCGCAATCGTCCCGGACAGGAACGCCGCCAGCGTATCCGGATGGCGCACGGCCAGCGGAAGCGGCAGCGCCATGCACGCCGCGGCCGCCAACGCCACCTTCAACGGCTTCCAGTTCCATTCGCCGCGAACAATACACAAAAGCAACACGCACGCCATCAGCGGCCAGCCGCTCGCCAGCGTGATCGGCTGCCAGCGCGCCAGCAGCCCCAACGCGCCGCCCAGCACCGCCGGAAGCGCCGGTTTTCCCAGCATCGCCAGCGCCGCCACGAACGGTACGCTCAGCGCCGTCGCGCCCAACGGCAGCACGGCCTGAGAAACCGCGAACGCCGCCAGCAGCGACAGCCCGCCCCGCGCCGTACACTGTCCGCGCACCCATTCCAGAACATTCTCCCTCGTCTCTTCCTGCTTTGCCGTATATCCAATCCCCGACCAGGCCTGTCGAAAACGCTGCGCCACCTGCCGCCACCGCCATTCCTTCAATATGGCGTAAAGTATAAACCCCGTATACGGCTCGCTCCGGCGAAAAACGCCGCGAAAAAGGGGAGACGTTCGACACCAGGGGGAAAACCTTCTTTCTGCGAAAGAAGGTTTTCCCCCTGGACCCCTTTTCGAAGAAAGCCGCTTTACGCCGTCCGCCCCTCAAAGGGAGGGGCGGGCGGCGTTGGTTAACGGAGGGGGCGGGCGGCACAGGGGAAACAGCGCGTTGCTTGTCATGAGACGAGGAGCGAGGGTATAATAGTATAAATGAAAGGCGGTGCATATCATATATGGAAACGAAAGATGTTATCCTGGAGCTGAGAACAAAGAACGGTCTTTCGCAGGAAGAACTGGCGGAGAAGGTATTTGTAACCCGGCAGGCAGTATCGCGCTGGGAAAACGGAGAGACCGTGCCGAACACGGACACGCTGAAGCTGCTCTCGCAGCTGTTCGACGTTTCGATCAATACGCTGCTCGGCTCGCCGCGCAGGCTGATCTGCCAGTGCTGCGGCATGCCGCTCGACGATTCGACGCTGAGCCGCGAACCGGACGGCGCGTTCAACGAGGAATATTGCAAATGGTGTTATGACGGCGGCAATTTCACCTATTCAAGCCTTCCGCAGCTCATCGATTTTCTCGCCGGACATATGTCCAACGAGCAATGGCCGCCCGAACAGGTGCGCGCTTACCTCGAAACCCAGCTCCCGAAATTAAACCACTGGCGCAAAAAAGAATCATAACGCTCCCTATCTCAACGCCGTCCGCCCCTCCCTCCGAGGGGCGGACGGCGTAAGTGGCTTTCTTGGGAGGGGGGTGCAGGGGGGACCTTTCTTTCGCAGAAAGAAAGGTTCCCCCCTGCAAAACTCTCCGCCCCCAAATATTACGTTCCTTAACTCTTTTTTCACATTTTCCTTGCCACGTCCGTGGTTCGATGGTAAAATAGGGTGATCAAAGTGAAGGAGCGTTTGCCTGTTGATGAAGAAGGTTTTGGCCGTCTGGGTATGCTTGATGCTTTTCTGCGCGACGGCGTGCGCGGTCGAGTTTGAGGACAGAGACGTGGACGTCGTATACGACTTTTCGTCGGCGGGGACGACCGTGCGGCAGAGCCGCGAAATCCTGATCTCCGCGACGGGAGATGTCACGCTGGGCGGCAACATGAAAGGCAACCCGGCTTCGAACATCTACACCAAGGCGCTCGCGGCGCACGGCGGCGATCTGTCGTATTTTTTCGCAAACGTGCGCGACATCTTCTCGCAGGACGACCTGACGCTCGTCAACTTTGAGGGCGTGCTGACGAACAGCACGAAGGTACCGGGCAGCAAGCAGGGGAACGACTTCCTCTTCCGCGCGCCGCCGGAGCATGTCCAGGCGCTGACGGAAGGCTCGGTGGAAGCCGTCGCGCTGGAAAACAACCATGTGATGGACTTTGGCCAGACGGGCTACGACGATACGATCGCCGCGCTGGACGCGGCGGGCATCGTCCACGCCTCGGAGGACAGCATGGGCGTTTTCGAGGCGGACGGGGTTTCCATCGCTTTGCTGGCGTATCAGACGTTCAACAACGCCTACGAGCGTCTGAACGAGGAAATGCCGCAGGATGTGGCCGCGGCGAAAGCCGCCCATGACGTAGTGATCGTCTCCTTCCACTGGGGAAACGAGCTGGACTACGCGCCGCATGAGCGGCAGATTGCGCTGGGCCGCCTGGCGGTCGATTCCGGCGCGGACCTGGTGCTCGGCCACCACAGCCACCGCATCAACCCCATCGAATGCTACAAGGGCAAGTACATCGTTTATTCGCTGGGCAATTTCGTATTCTCGGGCAATTCCAAGCCCCGGGATATGGACACCTTTATCTTCCAGCAGAAGCTGATCGTCTCGGACGACGGCGTGACGGACGGCGGTTTCCGCGTGATTCCGTGCAGCATTTCGTCTGTGACGGCGGCTTCGGGCAAGCAGAGCGGCGAGAACGACTTCGCCGCCACGCCCTTTGCGGAAGGGAGCGAAGCCGCGCAGCGCGTGATCGACCGAATGCTCGAAAACGGCAAGGGGCTGGAATTTGCGGTAGAGAGCTACCCCACGCAATGGGACTGACGGCCGGAGGGAAAACGATGAAGCGAATGATCTGTCTGCTGCTGGCGGCGCTGATGCTGCCGCTTGGCGCGCTTGCGGGCGATACGTGGGAAGATGTGGATGCGCCGATCACGTTTGAAAACGGCGTTCTGTCTCCCGCGCAGGGCGCGGAAGAGACGCCCGCCGCCCCGCGCGTCGACCCGGCGAACGATCCCTGGCCGAAGGAGATTATCATCACCGTCGGCGGAGACTGCACGCTGGGCTGCACCGAAACGCAGCACGAAAGCCCGAAGGGGTTCGACACGATCGTCGCGCAAAAGGGCGTCGACTGGCCGTTCTCCGGCCTGCGCGCGCTTTTCGCTTCGGACGACCTGACCTTCGTCAACCTCGAAGGCCCGCTGACGGACGCGACGGGCAAGAAGGAAAAGAAATTCAACTTCAAGGGTCCGACGGCGTACGCGGGCATGCTCGCCGGCGCGTCTGTGGAGGCCGTGAACCTGGCGAACAACCACTACGCCGACTACGGCGAGCAGGGCAAGAAAGACACCGTCGCCGCGCTGGAGGCGGCGGGCGTAACCTACTGCGCGCAGGGAAAGACGGCGATTTACGAAACCCGCGGCGTAAAAATCGGCCTGATCGGCAACACGTTCCCCTATCAAAACGGCAAGCGCGATATTTCCGCGGACGTAAAGGCGCTTCGCGCCGAAGGCTGCCAGATCGTGCTGGCCATCTTCCACTGGGGCAGCGAATACAGTTACGATTTTAACGGCGATCAGCGGCGCATCGGCCGCGCGGCGATCAAGGCCGGAGCGGACGCGGTGATCGGCCATCACCCGCACGTGATTCAGGGCATTGAAAAGTATGAGGATACCTACATTCTCTACAGCCTTGGCAACCTTGTTTTCGGCGGCAACGTCGACCCGGACGATCGCAGCACCTACCTCGCCCAGCTGACCTTCACCGTAAATGAAGACGGCAGCGTCGAAGGCCCGCAGCTGAAGATCATCCCCGCGCTTTTGACCGAACAGAAAACCGACACCGACTATCGCCCCGTTCTGGCCGGGGGCGACACGGCGGCGTCCATTCTCAAAAAGATTCTCAACCGTTCCAGCAATATGGACGGCTTCGTCAACCCGGACTGATCAACAAGAAAAGGATTTATTCAATATGAGTGCAACTTCGCATTATGCGATTCTGGTAGACCTGGAAAACTGCGGCGCAAAGGCTGAAATGCTCAGCCATATCATTGAGCGCGTCAAAATTCGCGGCGACATTCTGCTCGGCCGCGTGTACGGCTTTACCGACCGCTATTCGTCCCTGAAGGAGCTTCTCCTTTCCAATACGTTCTCCGTCGTGCCGTCGCTCCGCTTCGGCCATCATCAGAAGAACAACCTCGATATTCAGCTCGTCATCGACGCGCTGGAAATCGCCTATACGAACGAGCTGATTGACAGCTTCTGCATCGTTTCCGGCGACAGCGATTATACGCCGCTCGTCGGCAAGCTCAAAACGATGGGCAAGTTCGTGCTGGGCATCTCCCGCTCGGAGGTTGCCAGCAATATCTTCATCAACGCCTGCAACGAGTTCATGTTCCTGGAGAACGTGAGCAAGCAGAAAAAGAAGAAGGAAACCAAGCAGAGCGCCGAAGAACCGCTCAACGATCAGGATCTGGCCAAGATGGTCGAGACGATCATCGAGGATGCGGAAGAGGACGAGCTGTACGCGTCCGAGCTCAAGGGCACGCTCCTGCGCCTGCGCCCGGATTTCAACGAGCAGGCGTTCGGCTTCCCGTCCTTTGGAAAGCTGCTGGCGCATATCGAAAAGAAATTCGGCACCATCCATCTCACCAACGACAACTACAACCTCGTCGTTTCCCTTCGCCGCGACGCGGAAGAAGAAGCCGCGCCCAAGCAGGAAATCACGAAGGACAACTTCATCGACATCTTCACCGCGCAGCTCAAGAGCTTCAAGGAAGCTGGCTTCGACTGCGTGAACCCGTCCATCCTCAAGGGCGCGATCCAGAACGATTACCCCGGCTTCAACGAGCGTTCGCTCGGCTGCAAGCGCTTCTCCGATCTGCTCAAACTGCTGGAAAAGGACGGCCTGTGCAAGGTGGAGCTCGACGACCAGAAAACGATGCTGGTTCGAATCTGCTGACGGAGAACGGGAAACGGGGGACGGGAGTTTTTTTCCGGGGGAGGAACCTTCTTTCTGGAGAAAGAAGGTTCCTCCCCCGGCCCCCCCTCTTCGAAGAAAGCCGCATTGCTGTCCGTTTGGCGGCCGTGTCGTCCGGCACGCCGCGTTTTCGTTTCATCGATACGTATTGTGAAACGCGCGAACGGAGAAAAAGCGGGAGGATAGCCGCAAAAGCGGATTTGCCTCCCGGCCGGGCTGCAAATCCGCTTTTCCACAGCGCGCTATTCTGATCTTCATAACGCAAAACCCGCGGTGTCTGCCTTTCGGTTGCGCCGCGGGTTTCTCTTTACAGGGCTTTATTTCTTCTTTTTCTTCGTAGCAATGGCCGTTCCGCCGCCCGCAACCGCGAGCACTGCGGCAACCAGCGCGATCCACCAGCTCGAAGACTTGCTTTCGTCCTTCGGCTCAGCCGTCGGTTCGGCGGTAGGTTCCTCGGTCGCAGGCGCTTCGGTGACCGCCTCGGTCGGTTCCGCGGTGGGCGCTTCCGTGACAACGCTCGTCGCAGGCGCTTCGGTGACCGCCTCGGTCGGTTCCGCGGTGGGCGCTTCCGTGACAGCGCTCGTCGCAGGCGCTTCGGTGACCGCCTCGGTCGGCTCAGCGGTGGGCGCTTCCGTGGCAGCGCTCGTCGCAGGCACTTCGGTGACCGCCTCGGTCGGTTCCGCGGTGGGCGCTTCCGTGGCAGCGCTCGTTGCAGGCGCTTCGGTTATAACCGCTTGCATCGTCGGAGCTTCCGTTACGGATTCCTGCGTCGCGGGCGCTTTCCTTACGGGTTCCTGCGTCGCCGGGGCTTGCGTTACGGGCGTTTGCGTCGCCGGGACCTGTGTTACGGGCGCTTCCGTTACGGGCTCCTGTGTCGCGGGAGCCTGCGTTACGGGCTCCTGTGTCGCGGGAGCCTGCGTTACGGGTTCCTGTGTCGCCGGGGCTTCCGTTACGGGTACTTCCGTTGCGGGCGCTTCCGTCACGACCGCTTCCGTTGTCGGTTCCGCCGTTGCGGTCGTCAGCGTCATCGCGGGGACGGCGGCCTCGGTGGGTTCGGCGGTCGGCTCTTCCGTGACGAACGCTTCTTCCTCGTCCGGGTTCACCGGCTGCGCGTCCTCGGCAATCAGCTTGCCTTCCTCGTCTACGGCGTACCAGTTCGCCCCGCCGCGATCCTTGCTGCCGTAAGCGCGGTATTCTGTCTCGCCCTGCGCGTTCTTAAACGCATACAGGCCGTTTTCCGTCTTTTCGTAATGCGCGGGCGTCGTTTCCGGTTCTTCGCGCTCAAAGCCCTGCACATGGGCCACAAAATCGTCGTAAGGCTCCACGGGCGCGCTCTGCGCGTCCAGAATATTGCCCTTCTCATCGGCGGCGTGCCAGGCGGCGGGCTGACCGTTCACGCGGCCGTAAACGCGGTATTCCTTGCCGCCCTGGCGGTTTTTGACGGCGTAAACGCCGTTCTCGCCGCGCTCGTAATAGGCGGGCACCTGTTCGGGCTCGCGAGCGGTAAAGCCCGCGGCGAAGGCGCTGAAATCCTCGTCGGGATCGATGGGCTGCGCGTCTTCGGCGACCGCGCCGTTTTCATCGCAGGGATACCAGACGTTTTCGCCGTGGGAGAGATACCCGTCGTAATCGCCGTAGACGCGGTAGAGCTTCTCTCCCTCGCGGCCTTCGACGGCGTAAACGCCGTTTTCGCCGCGCTCATAGAAGGCGGGCACGTCCTGCGGCTCCTGCGGGCAGAACTTGGGCGCGGGGATGTTCGCCAGGTCGGACGCGGGCTGTACGGGCAGCGCGTCCACGGCGACCGCGCCGGTCTCGTCGCACGGATACCAGGCGTTCTCGGCGCGATCCTTGCTGCCGTAAACGCGGTACTGCGTGTTGCCGTCCTTATCCTGGAACATGAACACGCTCGGGGTTTTCGTGGAGAAATAGTACGTCGGGGCATTGTCGGCGCGGGCGGGTTCGAAGCCCCTGTAGAAGGTTTCATAGTCCTCGTCCGCAGTCACCGGCTGCGCGTCGCCGGGAACGTCGCCGTTCTCGTCGCACGGATACCAGGCGGGAGCCTGGCCGTCCTTCACGCCGTAGGTGCGGTAAAGCTTGTTGCCCTCGCGGTCTTCAACGGCGTAAACGCCGTTTTCCTGCGCCTGATAAATGGCGGGAACCTCGTCGGGCTGCCGGGCGTCGTAGCCCCTGACGTACGCTTCGAAGTCCTCCTCCGGGGTCACCGGCCGCGCGCCTGCGGCGATCGCGCCGGTTTCATCCGCGGGGTAAAAGGCGGGTTCCGCGCCGTCGAGGCGGCCGTACACGCGGTAGCGCGTTTCGCCGTCGCGGCCGGTGAAGGAATACACGCCGTCGGCGTAATCGTAGAGCGCGGCGCTGTCCTGCTTCTCGGCATGGCCGAAGCCCTTCTGGTACGTTTCAAAGTCTTCTTCCGGGGTGACGGGCTGCGCATCCTCGGCGACAGCGCCGGTCTCGTCCGCGGGATAGAACGCGGGTTCGCCGCCGTTGACGCGGCCATAGGCGCGGTATTCGGTCTGCCCGTCGCGGGTGACGAAGGAATACACGCCGTTTTCGTTCTTCGTATAGCCTTCCGGCTCGTTCTCCGCCGCGGACGGCACGAAGCCGGCGACAAAGTTATCGTAATCCTGCTCGGGGGTGACGGGCGTTTCGTTCATCACGACCTCGCCGTTTTCATCGGCGGGGAAGAAGTTCGGGCCTTCGCCGGACATCACGCCGTAGGCGCGGTATTCTTCCGGAGCGGTGGTCACGCGCCACAGGCCGTCCTTGCCCTCGACGGGCTCGTAGAAGAACGGAATCTCCTCGGGCGCTTCGGTAGCGACGAATCCCGGCACGGGCGTGGGATAGGGGCGCACGCCCTCAGCCAGCGTATACGTATACGCCACGCGCAGGCGGAACATATCGTTCACATCGCGCACGACGAAGGAAACGACCATTTCTTTGGTATTGAGCGGGGCAAGATCATACACGGCGCTCGTTTCGATGCCGTTATAGCCGCCCGCGCTGATGCGCAGCACCTGCTCGCCCTGCTCGTTCACGCTCAGGATGGAATCGAGCTTCTCCGTGCTCTCAACGGATTCGCCGCGCACCTCGATCGCGTAACGTTCGCCGGGCTCCATGTAAACCGGCATCGGCGTCCAGGCATAGCTCTGCTTCTGGGCGCGCGCGCTGTTTTCGATGGTCAGCGAAACGAGCGGATCGCTCTCGCCGGCCTCGGAGATGGATTCGGCCATCAGCGGGTCGGAAAGATCGAGGGCAAAGCCCTCCGCTTCATATTCGGCCGTAAAGCCGCCCTTGGCGCGCACCTGCGGCTCCACGTCGATGCGCGTGAGCTGCCAGTACACCGGCACGGCCGGCGGCTCGGACGTAACGGGCATGTAAGCGTCCGCAAACGCGCAGGACGCGAGCATGCACAGGCAAAGCGTGAGTGCGATCAGGATCAGTCGGGTCGTTTTTCCTTTAGTAGCGCTGGCGTTTCTCACCGTAGCCCCTCCTCTGACGATAAAAAGCCATTTTCAGATATGGATATTATACAGCCAAATCGTCCACAGCGCAAGGAATATTTGCCTGTTGCAACAAATCTTTTAACGCGATATACTTAGGGTGTATCTGAAAAATTCCCTGAGACTCCATCACGGCGTCTTTTCCGCCACTTCTGCGTCGGAAAACCTCGATTTAGCCCCACTAAACCTTCGGTTTCCCTCCTTGAACTGACGAAAAATCCGCTCGTGCTGTCGCCTCTTCCTTTTTCAGATACACCCTAGGAAAAGAAACATCGTTCCATCAGGAGGTGAACCCATGCGTCTGGAAGATCGAATTGAGGAACGCCGCATGCGCTATAAGGCGCTCGAAGGCGTAATGGACTTTTTCGGCGTAATCGCCTGCGCGCTGCTGATTATCGCGCTGGTAGCGCTGCTGGCAAATATGGGCGCGTGGCTGGTGGACGATCTGTCGCAGTCGTTCTCAGCGCTGCAGCAAAGCGTGTCCGACGCGTTAATCGTTAAATAAAGGGGCGTTACAAATGCTGGTTTCCTGGCCGTCCCTGACGGAAGAAATCACGAATTGCCAGAAATGCAGGCTTTGCGCCGCGCGCACCCACGCCGTGCCCGGCGAAGGCAGCCCGCACGCGCGGCTGATGTTCATCGGCGAAGGCCCCGGCCGCGACGAAGACCTGACGGGCCGTCCGTTCGTCGGCCGCGCAGGTCAGCTGCTGGATAAAATGATCGCCGCCATCGGCCTTTCGCGCGAGGAGGTCTACATCGCCAACGTCGTCAAATGCCGTCCGCCGCAGAACCGCGCGCCGGAGATGGACGAGGTCGCGGCGTGCATGCCGTACCTGCGCGCGCAGGTGGGGCTGATCCGTCCGCAGGTGATCGTGCTGCTCGGCTCTTCCGCGCTGGGCGCGATTCTCGGACCGGAGCACCGCATCACGCGCGAACGCGGCGCGTGGATCGAACGCAAGGGCGTCTTTTTTATGCCGACGTTCCATCCCGCAGCGCTTCTGCGCGACGAAAGCAAAAAGCGCCCTGTCTGGGAAGACCTGAAAAAAGTCCGCGACAAACTGCAGGAGCTTGAAGCGAATGAACCGAACGCTTGAGGAAATCAACCGCGAATACAGCGCGCGCTTCGGCGCGGAATACAGGCTCGTCCCCGGCGAGGGAAACCCGCGCGCGCGCCTGATGCTGGTGGGCGAAGCGCCCGGCCGGCAGGAGGAGGAGCAGGGCCGTCCGTTCGTCGGCCAGGCGGGGAAAAACCTCGACGAGTTTCTCGCGCTCGTTGAAATGGAGCGCGGCGCGCTCTATATCGCCAACTCCGTCAAGTTCCGGCCGACAAAGCAGGGCGCGTCGGGCCGCCTTTCCAACCGCACCCCCACGAAGGACGAAGTCGCCCGCTTCAACCCCTGGCTGGCGGATGAAATCGCCTGCGTGCGGCCGCTGGTCATTGCGTCTTTGGGAAACACCGCGCTGGGCGCGGTGCTGGCGGCGTGCGGCGCGGAGGGAAAGCCGCCCGTCATCGGCGACGCGCACGGCAGGCCGCTGCCGCTCGGCGCAGGCGTAACGCTCTTTCCTTTATATCATCCCGCTTCGATCATTTACCGCCGCGAGCTGAAAGCCGTCTACGAGCAGGACGTTCGCGCGCTGAAAGCTTATCTGGAAACAATGATCTGACATTTGAGCGCCGGAAACGTATGTTTCGCGGCGCTGTTTGTTGCAATCTTCGCGCCGTATGATACAATGGTGCCATGAAAGGGGGGAAACAGAAAAATCATGTTCGACTTTATCGTCTCCAACGTGGCCGTCGTCATCTGCGTCCTGGCGGGACTGGGGCTGCTGGTGCTGGAAATGTTCATGCCGGGATTCGGCGTGCCGGGCGTTTCGGGCATCGTGCTGCTGCTTGCCGGCGCCGTGCTGGTAGGAATCAAGCACGGGCTGCTCGCCGCCGTCGGGCTGATCGTAATCATCGTCGCGCTGGTCGCCATTATGCTGTCCGTCGCGCTCAAATCCGCCGCGGACGGCCGGCTGAGCAAATCGAAGCTCATCCTGCACGAGAGCGAGAGCAGCCGGGAAGGCTTTCTCTCCTCCGGCGATATGAGCGTCTTCCTCGGCCGCGAGGGCGAAACGCGCACGGCGCTGCGTCCCAGCGGCATCGCCGAGTTTGACGGCGTGCGGCTCAACGTCGTCTCCGACGGCGTGTTCATCGCGCAGGGCGTGCGGGTCAAAATCGTCCGCGTGGATGGCAACCGCATTCTGGTTCATACGGTCTGAACCCGGCTTTTCCGTTTTTTTAATGAAAGAAAGGGGTTAATTCAATGGGCGTTGAAATGGCTTCTCTGCTTGTGATCGTCTTTCTCGTACTGATTCTTCTGATCGTCTTCTTCTCCTTCGTTCCCGTCGGGCTGTGGATTTCGGCGCGCGCCTCCGGCGTGAAGGTGAGCATCGGCTCGCTGGTGGGCATGCGCATCCGCCGCATCACGCCCAGCAAGCTGGTTTACCCGCTGATCAAGGCCACGAAAGCCGGCCTCGACGTAACGCTTTCCAAGATGGAAGCCCACTACCTCGCCGGCGGCAACATCGACCGCGTCATCAACGCGCTCATCGGCGCGCAGCGCGCGGACATCCCGCTGGAGTTCGAGCAGGCCTGCGCCATCGACCTGGCCGGCCGCGACGTGCTGCAGGCCGTGCAGATGAGCGTCAACCCGCGCGTGATTGAAACGCCTCCCGTCGCCGCCATCGCCAAGGACGGCATCGAGCTACGCGCCAAGGCCCGCGTGACCGTGCGCGCCAACATCGAGCGCCTCGTCGGCGGCGCGGGCGAGGAAACGATCATCGCCCGCGTCGGCGAGGGCATCGTCACCACGATCGGTTCCTCCGAAGCGCACACCGCGGTGCTCGAAAACCCGGATATGATTTCCCAGACGGTTCTCAACAAGGGCCTCGACGCGGGCACCGCGTTCGAGATTCTCTCCATCGACATCGCGGACGTGGACGTCGGCCGGAACGTCGGCGCGCAGCTGCAGATGGATCAGGCCGAGGCGGACCGCCGCATCGCGCAGGCCAAGGCCGAAGAGCGCCGCGCCATGGCCGTCGCGCAGGAGCAGGAAATGAAGGCCAAGGTGCAGGAGATGCGCGCCCTGGTTGTGCAGAGCGAGGCGGAAGTCCCGCATGCGATGGCCGAAGCGCTGCGCAGCGGCAAGCTGGGCGTGATGGATTATTACCAGATGCAGAACACCATCGCCGACACGACCATGCGCGAGAGCATCGGCAAGGCCGCCGCGCCCGCGGAAGCCGCGCAGCAGCCCGACCACGCGCCCGCGCCCAGAAAGAAGTAATCTATGCAAGGACTGCTCATTTTTCTGCTGATCGGCTGGTTTGTCGTTCGCGCGCTGAACAGCAAAAGCGGCGAAACGAAAAAATCCGCCCGCCGCAGCCCGCGGCAGATGCGCGACGTAAGCACGCTCTCCGGGCAGTTCCGCGCGGCCGCACAGAAACGTGAGGCCGCGCAGGAACCGCGCGATACGGCCGCGGTTTCTCAGGCGCGCCCTGCGCGCCCAAAGGACGAACCCTGCCGCGAATGCGAAACCGACTTCGGCTACCGGCCCGCCGCGCCCGCGCGCGTCGAGGAGCCCCGCCCGGCGGTGGAAGCCGCTCCGGCGGACGCGCCCTGCGACGCGTGCGAGACGAACTTCGGCTATCGCGCCGAGCCGTCCGCGCCCCTGCCGCCCGAGGACGACGCGCCCGCGGCGGCAGCGCCCGGCCTGAACCTTGTCTTTAACCGAAACGCCATCGTGCAGGGCGTGGTTTATTCCGAAATCCTGGGCAACCGTCCCCGTGCAAGGAGCAACAAATGGAACCCATACGCGCGCTGATTGCCGACGACGACGCGGGCATGCGTCTTCTCATGCGCAAGCTGCTGGAAAAAAGCGGAGGCTTCGTCCTTTGCGGCGAAGCCTCCGACGGCGCGGAGCTGCTCGCGCTCGCGGCGGAGCACCGTCCGCAGCTCGTCCTGCTCGATGTGGAAATGCCGGGCGTTTCGGGCGTGGACTGCGCCCGCGAGCTGCAGGACAGCGACCCGCATACCATCCTCATCTTCGCCACCGCGCACGACAAATACATGGCCGACGCGTTCGAGGTCTATGCGTTCGATTATCTGCTCAAGCCCTTCAAGGCCGAGCGCGCGCTCGCGACGCTCGAGCGCGCCAAGTCCGTGCTCCGGACGCGGGAAGACGCGGCGCAGAGCGCCAAACCGGTCGAGCCGCGCCCGCAGTCCGGCCGCATCCTGCTCAAACACCGCGACGGCGTGAGCGTTATCAACATGGAAGACATTCTCCTCGTGCAGCGCGAGGAGCGCGCCACCGTCCTCTACACCGTAAACGACGGCCGCTACGTTACCGGCGATTCCCTCGCCGACATCGAAGCGCGCCTTGATCCCGCGCTTTTCATGCGCTGCCACAAAAGCTACATCATCAATCTTTCCCACGTCGATTCCATCTCCCCCTACGGCCGCTGGACCTACGTCGTCAAGCTCCGCGGCACCCGCCGCGACGCGCTGATCACGCACGAAAAATACGAGGAGCTGGAAAAGCTGTTCGGATAGGGAACAATATTTGAGGAGGTGCGCTTTATGTCGTTTTGGCCGTGCGTCCTGTGCGATATTCTTATTCCCGTCGTCATGCTCATCACGGGCAGAATCATGTGGAAGCATTGCCCGAAACATATAAACGGGCTGATGGGGTACAGAACGACCCGTTCCATGAAAAACATGGACACATGGAAATTTGCCCACGATACCTGCGGACGGTTCTGGTGGAAAACCGGATGGATCATGCTGGTTTTTTCCGTGCTGACGCACGTCCCGTTTTATAACGGCGATGAAAAAACGTTAGGAACCGTCTCGCTCGTTCTTATCATCGCGCAGCTCGTCGTTTTAATCGCATCCATCATCCCGACGGAGATCGCCTTGAAAAAGACGTTTCATTCGGACGGAACGCGAAGATAAACCCCCGCTTTTTCCCGTCCGCGTGATTCCCCCGCGGCGCTCGCGGCCTTCCGGCTGGAAGCGCCGCGTTTTTTTGCCCGTTTCTCCGTTCCGCGCCTGCAATTGCGGCCGCACGGCGGCTGAAAAGCAATCCGCGGCGTTGACAGCCCCGCGCAAAAAACCTATAATCGGCATAGTAACACGCGCAATAAAGGAGCGGGTTTTCATGAACCGAAGCCGTCCGCAATATCCGGGGTTCGACGTCGCCAAGCTGCTGGCGGCGCTGCTGGTTATGCTGCGCCATGCGGTGCAATGGCAGTTCCGGCCGGGCTCGGCGGAATACGAGATCGTCTATTGCTGGCTGTCCAATCTGGCCGTGCCGGTTTTCTTCGCCATTTCCGGGTTCCTGCTCTTTTCCAAGGCGGAAAAGCCGCGCCTGCTGCCCTTTCGGACGCTGGCGAAATACGTCGCGCGGCTGTTTCTGCTGTATCTGATCTGGTCGGCGGTTTATTTCCCGTTCTCCTGGTACGCGTATTCGATCAACCCGCTGCAGACGCTGCCGGATTTTCTCCGGCAATACGTCCGCAACTTCTTCCTCACCAGCAACGTCATTCAGCTGTGGTATCTGCCGGGGCTGATCGTCGCGTGCGTGCTTGTGTTCGCGCTGGTCAAATGTTATATTCCCTCGGGCGTGGTGCTGCTTGCGTCGTTCGGGGTTTACGCGTTCGGCAGCTGGATGGGCTATGCCTCGATGCAGGGCTCGATGCCCGGCTGGGCGCTTGATTTTGTGGACAGCTATTTCCCCGTTTTCGAAACCACGCGCAACGGGTTTTTCTACGGCTTTTTCTTTGTGGCGCTGGGCGCCGCGCTCTCGCGCGTGCGGCTCCGGGCGCTGAAATGGCCCGCGCTGGCGGGGTTCGCCGCAAGCGTGGCGGGGATGTATTTCGAGGTAAAAGCGTACGGCGAAAACGACATGGTGCTCTGCGCCGCCCCGGCCGTCGCGTGCCTGTTCCTGTTCCTGCGCAATATCGAAGGCCGGCCGCGCGCCGTTTTCCCCGAGATGCGCGCGCTCAGCGGGTGGATTTATTTTCTGCACGCCGTGCCGCTGTACGTGTTTACGATGCTGGAAAAGGAAGGCTCGCTCGTTTTCATCGCCCGCTGGCCCGCGGTATGGATCGTGCTGGCGCTGGGGCTGATGCTTTCGGCGTTCTTCTGGGCGGTTTCGCACGCGAAGCCGCTTGGCTGGCTGAACCGCTTGATTTGAGGAAAGGGATATGGATCAGCAGACATTCTTCGGCGGCGAAGCGCCCGCGCCCCTCGCGGCGCGCCTGCGCCCTGAAACGCTCGACGATTTCGTCGGCCAGCGGCACCTGCTCGGGCCGGGCAAGGTGCTGCGCCGCCTGATCGAAACGGACGGCGTTTCGTCGATGATTTTCTGGGGCCCGCCGGGCGTCGGGAAAACGACGCTCGCGCACATCATCGCCAAGCGCACGAAGGCGGAGTTTATCGATTTTTCGGCCGTCACCAGCGGCATTAAGGAAATCCGCGCCGTGATGCAGCAGGCGGAGGACAACCGCCGCTTCGGCGGCAAAACGATCGTCTTCGTCGACGAAATCCACCGCTTCAACAAGGCGCAGCAGGACGCGTTCCTGCCGTTTGTGGAAAAGGGGAGCATCAT